>KL569426.1:13230-15920 GCA_000715685.1 Streptomyces lilacinus | reverse complement strand
GGCTCGGCGAGGAAGTCCGCGACCAGCCGCTCCGGCGTGAGCGCCGGCCACAGCTCGTCGATCGCCTCGTGCACCTCGGCACTGGCCGCGATCGCCTTGCCGAGCTGGGCGATGTCGTCCGGGCCGAGGAAGTTCGGCCCGCCGTACGGGTCCGCGCCGAGGCGGTCCGCCAACTGCGCGGTGAGCCCGTCGATCACGCCGAAGGCGAAGAACGGCCGGGCCAGGTTGTGCGGCAGCCCCGTCTCCCGGGCCCGGCGGCGCGCCGCGCGGGCGATGTCCGCGTCGAGGAGCAGCTCGCCGTCCTCGTGCGCGATCACCCGCACCGGGTCGGGCAGCGTCTGCCGGTCGCGGACGAAGCCGGCCAGCGCGTCGGCCATCGCCAGGCCGCCCTTCACCTCGGCCGCGCGCGGGGTGTCGGTCGCCGTCGCGGTCACGCCGGGGAAGAGCTCGCCGGGCGTGGCCAGCAGCACCCCGGTCTCGCCCAGCGACGGCAGCACCTCCCCGATGTAGCCGAGGAAGGCGGGGTTGGGCCCCACGATCAGGACGGCGCGCCGGGCCAGCTGCTCGCGGTGCGCGTACAGCAGATACGCCGCGCGGTGCAGCGCCACGACGGTCTTGCCGGTGCCGGGGCCGCCCTCGACGACGAGCACGCCGCGGTGCGGGGCGCGGATGATCCGGTCCTGCTCGGCCTGGATGGTCTGCACGATGTCGTGCATCCGCCCGGTGCGCGCGGCGTCCAGCGCCGCGAGCAGCACGGCATCGGCGTCGGAGCCCTCGTGGCCGGTGCGCTCGGGGTCCGCGAGGTCCATGATCTCGTCGTGCAGGGCGGTGACCCGGCGGCCCTCGGTGGAGATGTGGCGCCTGCGGCGCAGGCCCATCGGGGTGTGCCCGGTGGCGAGGTAGAACGGCCGCGCCACCTCGGCCCGCCAGTCGACGACCAGCGGGGTGCGGTCGGCGTCGTCCCGCCGGATGCCGATGCGCCCGATGTGGTGGTCGCGCCCGTCGCGGTAGGCCAGCCGGCCGAAACACAGCCCGTTCTCCCCGGCATTGAACGCGGCGAGCAGCCCCGACTGCTCCGCCACCATCACATCCCGCTCCAGGCGCGCCTGGAAGCCGCTGCCGCGTGCCGCGAGCGCCTCCTGGACCGCGCTCTCCGCTCCGGCGCGCAACTCGGTGAGGCGTTCGTGCAGCAGATCGATGAATTGCTGCTCGTGACGCATTTCCTCGTTTGACAATTCGACTCCCGCCCGGATATGATGGCCTCATAAAGCTTCCCCATGCGC
The DNA here is from genome assembly GCA_000715685.1 of Streptomyces lilacinus. Taxonomy (GTDB): domain Bacteria; phylum Actinomycetota; class Actinomycetes; order Streptomycetales; family Streptomycetaceae; genus Streptomyces; species Streptomyces lilacinus. The sequence continues at coordinate 14,637 of KL569426.1, read as the reverse complement.
CGAGTTCGTGCTGCATGGAAACCCCCAATATACGCAGAGAAATACCCCGGCCGTCAATGCGGTCCGGGGTATTTCTCTTTTTTGGTGGTAGCTGGTCGGGATGCTCAGGCTCGGGGTTCCGGGTCCGTGACCAGGCGGGCATGGCGTTCGACGTCGTGACGGATTCCGCCGTAAAGGAGCCTCGCGCGCTCCCGTCCCTCCACGGCGAAACCGGCGGCCGTGGCCACGCGGCACGAGGCGGAATTGTCGATCGTGTGGCCCAGTTCCAGCCGGAAGAGACCGACCTCGTCGAATGCCCATCGGGACACCGCCCGACAGGCGCGGGTGGCGACGCCTCTCCGGCGGGCGGCGGCCGTCGTCCAATAGGAGATCCAGCCCGTGGAGTGCCGGCGCTCGATCTCGCTGAGCGTGACGTCGCCGAGCACGGTGTCCGCCGCGTCGACGACGGCGAAGGAGAACGCCGAGCCCTCCTCCCGTCGCTCGTCCCGCAGGCGTATCCACCGCAGGGCCGCCTCCACGGTGTCGATCGGTTCGGGTGCCCGCAGGCGCCTCAGGGGTTCGTCGTGCGCCGTCACGACGGCCTCGGCGTCCCGGTCCGTCCAGGGGCGCAACAGCAGCCCCTGGGCGTCGATTTCCTCGCGCATCCGGCCAGTTTGCTTCGTATACGACGTCGTTGCCACTGCGTATCGGTCCCATGTTCCTGCAACACCCGCTCCGTTAACGTGTGTTCGGGTACGGGAAAGGGGATCGGGTGACCGGTTTCGACAGCGAAGGACTCGAGGGTCTCGAGGGTCTTCGCGAGCAGGCTGAGGCGCTGGCCGACCGTCGGGTCTCCTCCCGGGAGCTCGTGGAGCGGTCGCTGCGACGGATCGAGGCGACGCAACCGACGATCAACGCCTTCCGGGTCGTCCGGGCCGACGCCGCCCTGCGGCGATGTGTATAAGAGACAGGCCGCTGCTGGGGGTGCCCGTCGCCGTGAAGGACGACATGGACGTGGCCGGGGAGCCGACCGCGTTCGGGTGCCGCGGGGACTTCCCGCCGAAGCGCGCGGACTGCGAGGCCGTGCGCCGATTACGGGCGGCCGGCGCGGTCGTGGTGGGCAAGACCAACACCCCCGAGCTGGGGCAGTGGCCCGTCACGGACGGGCCGGCCTTCGGGGTGACCCGCAACCCGTGGAACCTCAAGCACACCCCCGGCGGCTCCTCGGGCGGCTCCGCCGCCGCCGTGGCCGCCGGGCTGGTGCCCGCCGCGCTCGGCTCGGACGGCGCGGGCTCGATCCGGATACCGGCCGCCTGGACGCACCTCGTCGGGATCAAGCCCCAGCGCGGGCGGATCTCTACGTGGCCGCAGCGCGAGGCCTTCCGCGGCATCACCTGCGACGGGCCCCTGGCTCTGTCTCTTATACAC
>KL569426.1:9405-12942 GCA_000715685.1 Streptomyces lilacinus | reverse complement strand
GGCTGCACCCGGCCGTGCGGGAGGCGACCGTGCGGCTGGCGGAACGGCTGGAGCTGCTGGGCCACGAGGTCGTCGAGGAGGACCCCCGCTACGGGCCCATCGGGCCGGCCTTCGTGCCGCGCTCCATGGCCGGGGTGCGGGACCTGGCGGCCCGGGTCCCGGACCCGGCGCTGCTGGACGCCCGCACCCGCGCCAACGTGCGCGGCGGGCTGCTGCTCGGCGGCGAGGTGCTGCGCGCGGCGAGGGCGGCGGAGGCACCGCTGCGGCGCAGGATCGGGGAGATGTTCTGGCGCTTCGACGCCGTGCTGACCCCCACCACCGCCGTACCGCCGCTGCGGACCGGGGACCTCGAGGGGCTGAGCGTCCGCGACACCAACTCCCGCATGATCGCGGCCTGTCCGTACGCCTGGCCGTGGAACGTCCTGGGCTGGCCGGCGATCAGCGTGCCGTCCGGCTTCACCGACGCGGGGCTGCCGATGGGCGCGCAGCTGCTCGGCCCGTCGAACAGCGAGCCGCTGCTGATCTCGCTGGCCGCGCAGCTGGAGGTGGTCGGGCGGTGGTACGAGCGGTGGCCGCCGGGCCTGCCGGGCTGACGGGGCCTGCCGGGCTGACGGGCCGCTCGGAGACGGGCCGTTCAGGGCGCCAGGACGTCGAGCTCCGCCATCGCGCCCGTCACGATCTCCCTGGTCAGCGCCTCCGCGCGCGCCGCGTCGCGCTCGCGCACGGCCTCGGCGACGCGCACGTGCAGGGTCACCGCGGCCGGGTCGGGGTCGGTGAACATCACCTGGTGGTGGGTGCGGCCGGTGAGGACCTCCGCCACGACGTCGCCGAGCCGCGCGAACATCTCGTTGCCCGAGGCCCGCAGCACCACCCGGTGGAAGGCGATGTCGTGGACGAGATAGCGCTCCAGCTGCTGACCGCGCGAGGTGGCGACCATGCCCAGGGCGTGCTCGGTGAGTTCCGCGCACTGCTCGGGCGTGGCGAGGCGGGCGGCCAGGCCGGCGGCGACGGGCTCGACGGCGGAGCGCAGGACGGTCAGCGAGCGCAGCTGGCGCGGGCGGTCGGGACCGGCGAGGCGCCAGCGGATGACGCGCGGGTCGTAGACGTTCCACTCCTCGGGCGGCAGCACGGTCACGCCGACGCGGCGCCGGGAGGCGACCAGGTGCATGGACTCCAGGACCCGTATCACCTCGCGGACCACCGTCCGGGAGACGTCGAAGCGCTCCTCGAGCTCGTCGGTGCGCAGCACGCTGCCGGGCGGGCAGTCGCCCGACACGATCGCGGGCCCGAGGGAGTCGAGCACGTGCTCGTGCCGGCCCTGTGCTCTGTCCGCTCTGTCCATGGGGTCAGCGTACGGGGGCGGGGCGTGAGGCAATAAGTATGACGTTTTAGTTACGCCCCCTTGAATACGTCGTACATGTGGGCTTCAGTGAGGCCGCACGAACCAATGGCACAAGCCAAGGCGTGCCAACCAAGGGCATCGACGACAGGACAGCGAGGTACGGACGGATGGTCGTCGTGGTGATGGGCGTGGCCGGCACGGGCAAGACCACGATCGGGCCGCTCGTGGCGGAGGCCCTCGGCGTCCCCTATGCCGAGGGCGACGACTTCCACCCCGCCGCCAACATCGCCAAGATGTCCGCCGGCACCCCGCTGGACGACGCCGACCGGGCACCCTGGCTCGACGCGATCGGCGCCTGGGCCCGTGATCGGGCGGGGGAGGGCGGCGTGGTCAGCTGCTCGGCCCTCAAGCGCGCCTACCGCGACCGGCTGCGCGCGGCGGCGCCCGGGCTCGTCTTCCTCCACCTGACCGGCGACCGCGCGCTGATCGCCGACCGCATGGCTGCCCGTAAGGGCCACTTCATGACCACCCGGCTGCTGGACTCCCAGTTCGCCACCCTCGAACCGCTCGAGGCCGACGAGGCCGGCATCGCCGTCGATGTCGCCCCCGAGGCGGCCGTCATCGCCGAGCGGGCGGTCGCCGCACTGCGGCGGCTCTGAACCACCTCTTCTCTCTCTTCTTTAGGAAGCCTCCGTGAGCACTCTCAGCGTCGAGATGCTGGCCGCGGCAGCACCCACCGCACCGATCACTTCGGCGGGTCACGCACAGCTGGGCACAGCCGTCCTCGTCGGCATCGCCGTCATCGTTCTCCTCATCACCCGCCTCAAGCTGCACGCGTTCCTCTCCCTGACCATCGGCTCGCTCGTCCTCGGGGCCGTCGCGGGCGCGCCCCTCGACAAGGTCATCGCGAGCTTCACCGCCGGGCTCGGCTCGACCGTCGCGGGCGTCGGCGTGCTCATCGCCCTCGGCTCCATACTCGGCAAGCTGCTGGCCGACTCCGGGGGCGCCGACCAGATCGTCGACACGATCCTGGCGAGGGCGAGCAAGCGCTCGATGCCCTGGGCGATCGTGCTGATCGCGGGCGTCATCGGCCTGCCGCTCTTCTTCGAGGTCGGGATCGTGCTGCTGATCCCGGTGGTGCTGCTGGTCGCCCGGCGCGGCGGCCACTCGCTCATGCGCATCGGCATCCCCGCCCTTGCCGGCCTGTCCGTCATGCACGGCCTGGTGCCGCCGCACCCCGGGCCGCTGGCCGCGATCGACGCCATCGGCGCCGACCTCGGCGTGACCCTGGCGCTCGGCGTGCTCGTCGCCGTGCCGACCGCCGTGATCGCCGGCCCGCTCTTCTCCCGCTTCGCCGCCCGCTGGGTGGACATCGCCCCGCCCGAGAAGCTCGTCCCCCAGCGGCCCGCGGAGGACCTGGAACGCCGCCCCGGCTTCGCCGCGGCCGTGGGCACCGTGCTGCTGCCGGTGGCGCTCATGCTCGTCAAGGCCCTCGTCGACGTCGTGGTCGACGACCCCAAGAACCACGTCCAGCGGGTCGCCGACGTCATCGGTTCCCCGCTCGTCGCACTGCTCGCCGCCGTGCTCGTCGGCATGGTCACGCTGGGCCGCGCCGCCGGCTTCGGCCGCGAACGCCTCGCCGGCACGGTGGAGAAGTCGCTCGTGCCCATCGCCGGCATCCTGCTGATCGTCGGCGCGGGCGGCGGCTTCAAGCAGACGCTCATCGACATCGGCGTCGGCCGGATGATCCTGGACATCTCCGAGGACTGGTCGGTGTCCGCCCTGCTCCTCGCCTGGCTGATCGCCGTCGGCATCCGGCTGGCCACCGGCTCCGCGACGGTGGCCACGATCTCCGCCGCAGGGCTGGTGGCCCCGCTCGCCGCCGACATGAGCACCACGCACTCGGCGCTGCTCGTGCTGGCGGTCGGCGCCGGCTCGCTGTTCTTCTCGTACGTCAACGACGCGGGATTCTGGATGGTGAAGGAGTACTTCGGGATGAGCGTCGGACAGACCGTCAAGACGTGGTCCCTGATGGAGACGATCATCTCGGTGGTCGGCCTGGGCTGCGTCCTTCTGCTGTCCGTGGTGCTGTAGGGCGTGTCTCCGGTGGGTCGGTGGCGCGCTGTCGGCCGTGGGGGAATTGGCCCCTGACCCGCCCTTTCACCGTTTCCCGGGGCTTCGCCCCGGACCCCGGG
>KL569426.1:8018-9121 GCA_000715685.1 Streptomyces lilacinus | reverse complement strand
GGGGGTCCGGGGGCGGAGCCCCCCCCCACGCGGCGGAGCGGGCCCGCCCGCGGGCGGGCCCGGCGGCCCCGACGACCCCCGTGCGTCGGGGCCCGCCCCCCTAGGCCGAGACCAGCGACAGATACCCCGCGACGTCCGACGCCTTGTCCGTGGCCAGGCCGACGTAGCCGTCGGGCCGTACGAGGAACAGCCCCGACCCGTACGCCGCCTTCACGTGCCCGTCCACGTCGAGCGGGCGGAAGCGGCGGACCCACTCGGGCAGCTCCGGCGCGGCCGCCGGCTCCCCGTCCGTCAGGTCGAGCAGCGTGAAGTGCGGCCCCCGGAAGACGTCGAAGAGGCGTACCGGCGCGCCCGAGGCGTCCGCGCAGGGCGCGTCCGGGGCGCGGTCGCCGGCGCGCAGGGCGTCGTCGGCGAGGTCGCGCCGGGCCTCGCGCGTCAGCGGGCCCTCGCGGTAGCCGAGGGCGAGCTGGTGGGTCTCCTTGCCGCGCCGCCAGCGGCCGCCCCCGTCGCCCCGCAGGTCGGCCTTGTGGGTGCGGCTGCTCAGGCCCAGCACGTCGGCGGCGACCCGGGTGCGCTCGCTGTCGTAGGAGTCGAGCAGCGCCTCCGGCGCGCCCCGGCGCAGGACGGCCTCCAGCTTCCAGCCCAGGTTGTACGCGTCCTGGATGCTGGTGTTCAGGCCCTGGCCGCCCGCCGGGGAGTGGACGTGCGCGGCGTCGCCCGCGAGGAGCACCCGGCCGGAGCGGAAGCGTTCGGCCATCGCCATGCGGGCCCGGTAGGCGGAGGCCCAGTGCACCTCGCGCACCGTCAGGTCGAGGCCGGTGCGGGCCGAGACGAGGCTGCTCAGGGCCTCCGGGGTGGCGTCCCCGTCGAGGTCGATGTGGCCGTCCTCCGGGAAGCCGGCGATGAGCTGGACGGCCTCCGTCTGCTCCAGCGGCCGCAGCCCGACGAAGCCCTTCTCCTCCTTCTGCCACATGTGCCAGTGGTCGGGGTCGATCTCCGAACGGTCCGGGCCGTCGAGGAGGAGGTCGGCGATCAGGACCGGGCGCGGGTCGATCTGTTCGCCGGCGAAGGGCACGCCCAGCGCCGTGCGGACGGCGCTGCGG
>KL569426.1:2702-7761 GCA_000715685.1 Streptomyces lilacinus | reverse complement strand
TGTGTATAAGAGACAGGGCCCGTACGGTCTCCTCCGTGCCGTCGGCGTGGCGCAGGGTGCCGGTGACGCCGTCCGCGTCCTGAGCGAAGTCGGTGAGTTCGGTCGTGAACTCCACCCGGCCGCCCAGCTCCTCGAGCCGGGCGCAGAGGATCTCCACCGTGCGCCACTGCGGCAGCATCCGGGGCTCGGGATAGGGGATGGCGGGCGAGTCGCCGGCCGATTCGACGAGCTTCCAGCTCTCGGCGCGCTCGGCGCCCACCCACGTCTGGACGGGCGGCACCGGGCCGCTGCCGGCCATGACCGCGTCGAGGACGCCGAGGTCGTCGAAGACCTCCAGGGAGCGTGGCTGGATTCCGGTGCCGCGCGAGCCGGGGAAGCCCCGCTCGGAGCGCTCGACGATGCGGTGGCGTATGCCCCGGCGGGCGAGATCGATGGCGAGGACGAGGCCGGTCGGGCCGGCACCCGCGATGAGAACGTCGGTGTCCATGGGCATGGACGGTCCCCCCTTAACGTCGTTAAGTTGACTCCTCTCCAGCCTGAACTGAACGTTGTTAAGCTGTCAAGGTGGCACCACGCATCGACCGCGCCCAAGTGGCCGACACCGCACTCCGTCTGCTCAACGAGGTGGGCCTCGACGGCCTCACCCTGCGCAGGATCGCCAAGGAGCTGAACGTCCAGGCCCCGGCCCTCTACTGGCACTTCAAGAACAAGCAGGAACTGCTCGACGAGATGGCCACGGAGATGTTCCGCCGCATGACGGACCGCCTCGCCGCGGTCGACCGCGGCTCCTGGCAGACGTTCCTGACCGAGGCCACGCGCGAGGTGCGCCGCTCCCTGCTCGGCTACCGCGACGGCGCCAAGGTCTTCGGGGGCACGCGCTTCACCGACACCGGCTACGTGGGCCCGGTCGAGGGGATGATGGGCGTGCTGGTGGACGCGGGATTCACCCCGCGCGCCGCGGCCCGCGCCTGGTTCACCGTCAACACCTACACGATGGGCTACGTGATGGAGGAGCAGTCCGTCTATCCCGTGCCCGGCAGCGAGCGCGACCCCGTCTACGCGCTGGACGAGCGCGCCCGTCGGCTGGAGGGGTACCCGCTCGCCACCGAGGCCGGGTACGAGTTCTTCGGGGACCTCGACCGCGGCTTCGAGGAGGGCCTGCGGGCCGTCGTCGCCGGGATCGAGATCACGCTGCTAACGCCCCGGCCGTAGCGGGCGGGACTCGAGCGCCCCGCGCAGCAGCGGCGTGAACCGCCGCTCCACGAACCGGTGCAGCGCCCACGCCAGCCCCAGCATCACCAGCAGCGTCAGCCCGAACGTCACGGCCGCCGGGACGCCCAGCCCCCGGTGCAGCCCGCCGATCACCACCCACCCCAGGTGCTCGTGCACCAGGTAGAACGGGTACGTCAGCGCCCCCGCGAACGGCAGCCAGCGCCAGCGCGCCCAGGAGACCTTCCCCAGCGCCACGGCCGCCACGGCCGCGTACCCGAGGGCGAGGACGCCGATGATGACGTAGGGCGAGCGGTACGAGAAGTAGTGCGGGTTCGGCGGGTGCCACAGGCCCGCCACCGCGTAGTGCTGGCCCAGCAGGAAGCTCACGCCGACGATGCCCCAGGCCAGCGCGTCGTTGCCGAAGCGGTGGACGAGGTAGAGGCCGATGCCGCCGATGAAGAAGGCGGAGTACTCCGGCATGAACACCACGCGCAGGAACTCCACGTGCGACGCCGTGGTGATCACCGTCATCAGCGTCCACACCGCGCAGAACAGCACCACGCGCCGCCGACTCGCCCCCGGCAGTACGACGAACAGCGCGAAGAGCGCGTAGAAGCGCAGCTCCGCCCAGAGCGTCCAGCACACCCCGAGCACCCGCTCGGCGCCGGCCGGCTGCTGGAGCATGGTCAGGTTCACGAGCGTGTCGCTGGGCGACACCGTCCGATACGTCACCCACGGCAGCGCGAAGACCAGCGTGACCAGGAGGATCGCGGCCCAGTAGGCGGGGTAGAGCCGGGCGACGCGCGAGGCGAAGAACGAGCGCAGCGGCCGGCCCCAGCCGCTCATGCAGATCACGAAGCCGCTGATGACGAAGAAGATCTGCACCCCGAGGCAGCCGTACGCGAAGGCCGCCGACAGGTGCGGGAACTCGTGGCGCGGCGAGGCGCCCCACGCCCGGCTGACGTCGCCGTCCCGCCCGCCGTAGTGGTACAGCGCCACCATGAGCGCGGCGACCAGCCGCAGCCCGTCCAGCGCGTACAGCCGGCCGGGCGCGCGGCCGGGCGTGCGCCCGCCGGTCCGCGCCTTCGTCCGTGCCTTCGCCCGCGGCGCGTCCGCGGGCGCCGGGGCGGACGGCGCGGCGCTCGTGGTGGTCATGCCGCCCCCCGGGTCAGCGTCTTGTGGATCTTTTTGTGGATCTTCTTGTGGAGCGGCCGTTCGCGGGTGAGCTTCCGGTGCACCGCCCGCGCCCGGCGGGCCACCTTCCGGATCGCCGGGTTGCGGGGCAGGAAGGAGAGCTGCGACGGGATCGCCCCCGGCAGGGCCAGCGCGGTCAGGCGGCGCCGCTTGAAGTAGCGCCGGGTCCGGGCGTCCAGGTGGGCCGCGAGCCAGCGCTCGGCGGCGGGGCGCAGGCCCGGGTGGATCTGCGGCTGCATCGCGTACCCGACGGCGGCCAGGAGGCCCTCGAGATCGGGGCGGTCCACCTCCGCGGGCCGCTCCGGCGCCTCGAGGTCGGGCAGCAGTGCGTCGACGAGCGTCACCGGCACGCGATTGCTGTTCTGGTACGGGGTGAGCCGCTCCAGCAGCAGGTCCGTGCCCGCCCGGGCCACCGGCAGCCCGTGGAAGGTGCGCGCGGTGAGCAGCGCCGTGGAGAAGCAGGCGACGACGAGCGCCGGCCGCAGCCGCTGGTAGAGGACCTCGGCCAGCACCGGCGTGTCCAGGACCGTCAGGCGCGCGCCGAGCCGCTCGGCCTCCTCCTTGAGCAGCCGCGACCAGCGGGGCGGCGCCGAGGGGTGCGGCTTGAAGACCACGTCCCGGTGGCCGCGCCGGACCGTGCCGCGCAGCATCCGCACGTGCAGCCGTTCCTCCTCCTCGGGCGTGAGGATGTCCAGCGCCGACAAGTACTGACCGAGCACCAGCGCGGCCCCCTCGGGGGCCTCGACCGGCCCCGCCGCCTCCGCCAGCTCCGCCAGCACCTTCGTGAAGGCCTCGCCCGGCACGACCTCCGCCCCGACCCCGAACTCCGTGAGCAGCAGCGGCCGCAGGCCCGGTACAAGGTCGAGGTGGAGCAGGCGCCGCACGCGGGTGCCGATCAGCGGGTCGAGCTTGCTGCGCGTGGGGCCGTAGCTCATCAGGCCGTCCGCGTAGACCTCCAGCGGGGCGTCCGGGAAGACCTGGGCGAGGGCGAGGGCCGGGTTGACCTGGATGGACTCCAGGACGATCTCGACGTCGTCGTCGCCGAGCCCCCACAGCAGCCGCAGGTGCCGCTCCCACAGCGGCGCGTCGTCGGGGCGCGGCGACCAGCCGGTGGGGTGGAAGGGGCTGATGGTCTCGTTCCAGGAGCGCACCTCGTCGAAGCGGGCGCGCAGCCGGCCGAAGCCGGGCGCCTCGTCGAAGGCGGGGGTGGTCTCCGGCACGGCCGCGGTGTTGGCGACGACCAGCAGCCGGCGGTCGGCGGCGGGCAGCAGCCCGGCGTCGAGGGCGGCGGCGAGCGTGGCGGCGCCGTAGAGCGTCGAGGCGAGGAAGAGCTGGGTGCGCCCGCGGGCGGCGGGCACGCGGGGCGGCGGCACGTGCGGCATCAGGCGGCCACCTCCGCCGCGCCGGCCCGGCGGCGCAGTCTCCGCAGGGCGGTCGCGCGGTCGAGGTCCATGGAATTCAGGGCGTCCCGGAGAAGGTGTTGGGGCATGCGTTTCAAAGCGTCCGCGCTCTTCGAACGGAGTGTTCTGGCGACCGCCGGTTCGAAACGCTCGATGTTTCCGAGATGGTGGGAAATGATCGCGCAATACGTACGGACCGCCTTCGGCAGGAGTTTTTCGGCCTCCGGGTCGCGGGCGGTTTCCTCGATTACCCGGTCGAATGCGCGCAGGAAATCGAGTTGGCGTACGTCGCCGATTTGCGTGAGCGAGGTCGCGACCCCGCGGCGGTAGAACACCCCGAGCAGTCCGACGACGGCGAACGAGCGCGCCTCGCGGTGCAGCCGCCAGATCCACGGCCGGTCCTCCGCGGTGCGCAGCCCGTGCGGGAAGCGCAGTAGGCCCTCGTCCAGCAGTCGGCGGTGGTAGACGCCGGCCCAGGCGTAGGGGTAGTCGACGGAGGTGGAGCGGTCGGCGGGCAGGATCGCGGCGCGCGGCTCGAGCGCCACCCCGCGCCGCCCGACCGGCACCCGGTGGACCGTCCGGGCCCGGCCCGTGCACTGCACGTGGTCGGTGCGGACGAAGTCCACCCCCAACTCCTCGATCACCGACACCAGTCGGTCGCAGTGGCCCGCGGCCAGCCAGTCGTCGCCGTCGAGGAACGTCACGTACTCCCCGCGCGCCGCGTCCAGACCGGTGTTGCGGGCGGTGGCGAGGCCCTCGTTCCGGTCGTGGCGGACGAGCACGGCCCCCGGCAGCTCGCGGGCGGCGCGCTCCAGGACCGCCGGGGTGCCGTCCGTCGAACAGTCGTCGACGAGAATGAATTCGAAGTCCTCACGCGCGTTCGCACGCAGACTTCTCAGTGTGTCGGGGGCATATGTCTGCACGTTGAAGAACGGCACGATGACCGAGAGCTTGACCACTCGCGTCACGCTATGTGGCGCCCCCGCATTCGTTCTGACGCAAGGGGCAAGGAGAGGTGAACGAAGCGCGGCGAATCGATGAACCGCCTTTGCCCGTCAACCGATTCGCCGACCGTCGATGTGCTGTTTACCGGATGTTGAAGTCCCGTTGGGCAGCCAAACGGAATGCATTTCTATCGTCGGCGACGTGCCATCACGTACCGAAAACCCGCCCCGGGTCGCCGTCCTCGCCGACTCCGACACCCGGTGGAAATGGGGGGCGCTCACCGCGCACCGGCTCGCGCCGGGCGGCCG
>KL569426.1:2259-2457 GCA_000715685.1 Streptomyces lilacinus | reverse complement strand
TCGACGGCCACCTGCTGAGGGGCCGCGCGACCCCCACGGTCCGCCAGCTCGCCGAGGTCGGCGTCCGCGCCGACGCGCTGCGCGAGGTCACGGGCGCGGAGTTCACCGGTGCGGCCGACCGCGAGCGCTACGACGTCGTCGTCCTCGCCTGCGTCGGGGGCGCCGTGCAGGCCGTCCTGTCTCTTATACACATCTCTG
>KL569426.1:1352-1970 GCA_000715685.1 Streptomyces lilacinus | reverse complement strand
CGTCGGCGTCGTGTACGAGAAGCTCGCCGACGGCCTGCTGCTGCGGCACGGAGCCGACGTCGTCCTCGCCAACTCCCGCCAGGACGCGGAGCGTTTCCGCGCCGTCTACGCCGGGGTCGGCGCCCCCGACGACAGCGTCGTCGAATGCGCCCTGCCGTTCCTCGACGGCACGCCCTACGCGCCGCCCGCGCCCGGCCGGCGCCCCTTCACCGTCGCCTTCGCCGCCCAGCCCTCCGTACCGGAGAGCCGCGCCGACCGCCTCTACCTCCTCGACCGCGCCGCCCGGCACGCCCGCGCCCACCCCGACCGCGAGGTCCTCATCAAGCTGCGCAGCAAGCCCGGCGAGCACACCACGCACATCGAGGAACTCCCGTACCAGAAGCTCGCCGCCCGGCTCCCCGGCGGCCTGCCGCCCAACTGCCGCCTGGTGTACGGGCACATGGGCGAGGTCCTCGACCGCACCGACCTCCTCGTCACCGTGAGCTCCACCGCCGCCCTCGAGGCCCTCCACCGCGGCGTGCCGACCGCCGTCCTCACCGACCTCGGCATCCGCGAGGCCCTCGGCAACCACCACTTCCTCGGCTCCGGCTGCCTCACCTCCTGGGACCGGCTCGACGC
>KL569426.1:563-1138 GCA_000715685.1 Streptomyces lilacinus | reverse complement strand
CTGGGACCGGCTCGACGCCGGCCACCTGCCGGAACCGGACCCCGCCTGGACCGCCCGCCAGGGCGTCGCCACCGACGGCGACCACGCCCGCGCCTTCGACGCCGCCCGCGCCCGCGTCGCGGACCTCGCCGGGCGCGGCGCCCTGCCGCCGCTCGCCCCCTACTACACGCCGGAGACCGCGCCCGGCTACCTCCCCGCGATCCTCGCCCGCCACGGCTTCGACCCCCACGGCCGGCCCCTGCGCGCCCCCGCGCCCGCCCGCGAGCCGAGCGCCCTGCGCCGCGCCGGGCGCAACGCGTTGCGGGAGGCCGCGCGGGGGGCGTACCGGCACGGCGTGCAGCGCGTGGCGCCCGTCATCCGCCGGCTGGGGGAGCTGTGACCGCCCCCTCGAAGGAGCACCCCGTGTCCCGTGCAGTCCTCGCCGTCATCCCCGCCCGCGGCGGCTCCAAGGGCGTGCCCGCCAAGAACCTCGCCCCGGTCGGGGGCATCCCGCTCGTCGCCCGCGCCGTGCGCGTCTGCCGGGCGGCGCGGCTGGTCACGGACGTGGTCGTCTCGACCGACGACCCCGCCGTCGC
>KL569426.1:0-287 GCA_000715685.1 Streptomyces lilacinus | reverse complement strand
GGCGGGGGCGACGGTGGTCGAGCGGCCGGTGGAGCTGGCGGGGGACACGGCGACGAGTGAGGCGGCGGTGCTGCATGCGATGGACGCCTACGAGGCGCTCGACGGCCGTCCGGTCGACACGGTGCTGCTGGTGCAGTGCACGAGCCCGTTCCTCACCGCCCAGGACATCGACGGCGTGGCCGCCGCCGTTGTCGAACAGGGCGCTGACAGCGCCCTGACCGTTGCCCCTTTCCACGGCTTCGTGTGGCGGGAGGAAGCCTGCGGCGCCATTCCCCAGCCCCGCCCCT
>KL569425.1:30177-31587 GCA_000715685.1 Streptomyces lilacinus | reverse complement strand
ATGTGTATAAGAGACAGGGCGTGGAGCGCTCCGGCATCGACGACTGAACCCTCGAGCGGCCCTGCGAACCCCGGTGCCCGCCGCGCAGCAGGGCCGCGCCCAGCGGGGTGAGGGTGTGCATCACGGCGCTGCCGTTGCGCAGCGTCAGCACCAGCCCGGCCTCGCGCAGCACGCCGGCGTGCTGGCTGGCCGAGGCCGCCGACACCCCTACGCGGCGGGCCAGTTCGCTGGTCGTGCAGCCGCCGCCGATGGAGCCGAGGACCGCCGAGCGGGTGTGCCCGACGAGCTTGCCCAGCGAGCGCGGCGCGGCCAGCACGGCGGGGGCCGATTCCGACATCGTGCGCGCGGGGTAGACCAGCACGGGCGTGAGCTCGGGGTTCTGCAGCGCCACGGGCATGCCGCGGCAGAAGAACGACGGGAGGAGCAGCAGGCCGCGCCCGTTGAGGTGCAGGTCGCGGTCGACGGGGTAGTCGACCTCGAGCACCGGCGCCTGCCAGCGCATCGTCGGGGGCAGCGAGGACAGCAGCGCGTCGGCGCCGCCGTCCAGCAGGGCCCGGCCGCGCACGGCCCGGTCGGCCTCGATCTGGGCCTGGATGTGCGTCCAGTACGGTGCGATGGCGGCGTCGTGGTAGGCGTGCAGGGCGCTGATGAGCTTGCCGAAGGCCCGGGCGTCGCCCTCGGCGAGCGATCGTATCCAAGCGGGCAGGGTGCGGACGGTGGACAGCCGGCCCAGTTCTTCGTGCACCCGGTCCGCGGGCGTGGCGCGCAGCGCCTGTATGCCGGACTCCAGTCCCAGTAACCCTTCGGGCGGTGTCAGGAAGTCCGGGAAATATCCGCGAGGGGGAACCAGCGGCGCCAGTAGCCGCGTTTCACCATTCAACCGAGCCCGGGTTTCCGAGCGCCAATCACCGAAGATCGACTCGCCTTGTTTGTCCCGAAGTCGGTGCAGGCTCAATACGGTTTCCCAGAGCACGTCCGGGTCTCCGGCCAGGCGCAACCGGGCCAGATCGAGTCCAGTGAAATGGACACGCAGCACCAAACCCCCACATGAGACATCCGCAACCACCCCCCGCCCACTGAGTATGCACACCGATACGCGGTGTTACCACGCCCTTTTGGCCACAGTTGAAAGGACTCGCGGCGAACATCGCAGAAGCGAAATGCTATTCACGCACTCAGGGCCGCACCCGCTCGTTCCCGTGGGGGGTGGCGAGCGAATAAGCGGACGCTGAGTACGCGAGTTGCCGCCCGAGCCGATGCGGGCGGCAACAACTCCCGGTGGGGGAGTAAAGAGGGGCGGCGCTCCCGCACGGGCGCCGCCCCTTCGCCGTGCCCGGAGCACGTGACCGCCCGTTACGAGGGGGTTACCACCCTGTTTGTGGGCAGGCGTTCCGCAAGGCTGGCGGCACC
>KL569425.1:29685-29893 GCA_000715685.1 Streptomyces lilacinus | reverse complement strand
CGGTAGCTGGGGGAGGGTGGGCACAAACCCACCCACCGGCCGCAACCGTCCCGGTCACGGCAAGCACAGGAGGGGCAGCCCCCCGCACGGGCGCTGCCCCTCCTTCTTCACCGGAGCCGTCAGGGTCTGAGGGTCGAGGTCATCCCACACCAGCTCCGGAGTTCAACAGGCCGCCACTCGGCGACCGCGGCCCTGTCTCTTATACACA
>KL569425.1:23287-29409 GCA_000715685.1 Streptomyces lilacinus | reverse complement strand
TCGCTGCCCGCCGTCCCGTTCAGCGCCGCCGCGCGCCCCGCCTCGAGGCGGGCGACCGGGATGCGGAACGGGGAGCAGGAGACGTAGTCCAGGCCCACCTCGTGGAAGAAGTGCACCGAGTCCGGGTCGCCGCCGTGCTCGCCGCAGACGCCGAGCTTGAGGTCGGGCCGGGTGGCCCGGCCGGCCTTGGCGGCCGCCCGCACCAGCGAGCCGACGCCGTCGCGGTCGATGGTCTCGAAGGGGCTGACGCCGAAGATGCCCTTCTCCAGGTACGCGGTGAAGAAGCTGGCCTCCACGTCGTCGCGGGAGAAGCCCCACACCGTCTGGGTGAGGTCGTTGGTGCCGAAGGAGAAGAACTCGGCGGCCTCGGCGATCTGATCGGCCGTCAGCGCGGCGCGCGGCAGCTCGATCATCGTGCCGAGCGGCAGCTTGAGGTTGGTGCCGGTGGCGGCCTCGACGCCGGCGATGACGCGCTCGGCCTCCTCGCGGACGATCTCCAGCTCCTGGACGGTGCCCACCAGCGGGATCATGATCTCGGCGCGCGGGTCGCCCTTGGCGTTGATCCGCTCGGCCGCGGCCTCGGCGATCGCCCGCACCTGCATGGCGAACAGGCCGGGGATGACCAGGCCCAGGCGCACGCCGCGCAGGCCCAGCATCGGGTTCTGCTCGTGCAGCTTGTGCACGGCCTGCAGCAGGCGCAGGTCGTTCTCGTTGGCGTCCTGGCGGGCCTCGGCGAGCGCGACGCGCACGGACAGCTCGGTGATGTCCGGCAGGAACTCGTGCAGCGGCGGGTCCAGCAGCCGGACGGTGACCGGCAGCCCGTCCATGGCCTCGAAGAGCTCGACGAAGTCGGCCTTCTGCAGCGGGAGAAGGGCACTGAGTGCCTCCTCGCGCTCGGCGTCGGTGTCCGCGAGGATGAGGCGCTCGACCATCTCGCGCCGCTCGCCGAGGAACATGTGCTCGGTGCGGCACAGGCCGATGCCCTGGGCGCCGAAGCGACGGGCGCGCGAGGCGTCCTCGGCGTTGTCGGCGTTGGCCCGCACCCGCAGCCGGCGCATGCGGTCGGCGTAGGCCATCATCCGGTGCACGGCCTGGACCAGCTCGTCGGCGTCGTCGGCGCCCGCGTGCATGCGGCCCTCGAAGTACTCCACGACCGGGGACGGCACGACCGGGACCTCGCCCAGGTAGACCTTGCCGGTGGAGCCGTCGATGGAGACGACGTCGCCCTCCTGGATGACGACGCCGCCGGGGGCGGTCATCCGGCGCTGCTTGGTGTCGACCTCGAGCTCCTCGGCGCCGCAGACGCAGGTCTTGCCCATGCCGCGCGCGACGACGGCCGCGTGCGAGGTCTTGCCGCCGCGCGAGGTCAGGATGCCCTCGGAGGCGATCATGCCGTCGAGGTCGTCGGGGTTGGTCTCGCGGCGGATCAGGATGACCTTCTCGCCCGAGCGCGACCACTTCACGGCGGTGTACGAGTCGAAGACGGCCCGGCCGACCGCGGCGCCCGGCGAGGCGGCGATGCCGCGGCCCAGCAGCTCGGTCTGCGCCTTGTCGTCGAAGCGCGGGAACATCAGCTGCGCGAGCTGGGCGCCGGTGACGCGCTGCAGCGCCTCGGCCTCGTCGATCAGGCCCTGGTCCACCAGCTGCGTGGCGATGCGGAAGGCGGCGCCGGCGGTGCGCTTGCCCACGCGGGTCTGCAGCATCCACAGCTTGCCGCGCTCGATGGTGAACTCGATGTCGCACAGGTCCTTGTAGTGCGTCTCCAGCGTCTCCATGATCTGCATCAGCTGGTCGTACGAGGCCTTGTCGAGCTGCTCGAGCTCGGCGAGCTGCATGGTGTTGCGGATGCCGGCGACGACGTCCTCGCCCTGGGCGTTCTGCAGGTAGTCGCCGTAGACGCCCTGGTGGCCGCTGGCGGGGTCGCGGGTGAAGGCGACGCCGGTGCCGGAGTCGGGGCCGAGGTTGCCGAAGACCATCGAGCAGACGTTGACGGCGGTGCCGAGGTCGCCGGGGATGCGCTCCTGGCGGCGGTAGAGCTTGGCGCGGTCGCCGTTCCAGGAGTCGAAGACCGCCATTATGGCGAGGTCCATCTGCTCGCGCGGGTCCTGCGGGAAGTCGCGGCCGGTCTCCTTGGAGACGATGGCCTTGAACTCCTCCACGAGGCGCTTGAGGTCGCCCGCGTCGAGGTCGACGTCGGTGGTGACGCCCTTGGCCCGCTTGGTCTCCTCCAGCGCCTCCTCGAAGAGGTCGCCGTCGACGCCCAGGACGGTCTTGCCGAACATCTGGATGAGGCGACGGTACGAGTCCCAGGCGAACCGCTCGTCGCCCGCCTGGGCGGCGAGGCCGGTCACGGACTCGTCGGAGAGGCCGATGTTCAGGACGGTGTCCATCATGCCCGGCATGGAGAACTTGGCGCCGGAGCGGACCGAGACCAGCAGCGGGTCGTCGGCCTGGCCGAGCTTCTTGCCCATCCGCTCCTCGAGGGCCTCGAGGTGGGCGGTGACCTCGTCGCGCATCGACGACGGCTCGGTGCCGCCCTCGAGGTAGACCTTGCAGGCCTCGGTGGTGATCGTGAAGCCGGGGGGCACGGGCAGTCCGAGGTTGGTCATCTCGGCGAGGTTGGCCCCCTTCCCGCCGAGCAGGTCCTTGAGGTCCTTGTTGCCCTCGGTGAAGTCGTAGACGAACTTCTGGCGATCTTCGGTTACCGGCACGGGAATCGACTCCTCACGTGGGGCCTCCCGGACCCAGTGGGGGGAGGGCTGCACTGACGGCGGGGAGCGTACCCAGATCGAAGGCTTCTGAGGAGGTCTACTCCGCCAACCTGGGGGCGCAACCACCCGTCCGCCAGCAGATCGAAAGTTTTGCGCTCATCTGAGGTTTCAACCCACCTCCTTCACCTCCTGAAGAGAAGATGACCGAAAACAATCGTCCCATCACGCATCGTCGAGAACTCCAGCCGTCTGGCGTTGGCCGTCTTCAAGAAGTGAAACCAAAAGGGGTGGCACGCAGTGCCACCCCTTGGAAAGGTGCATCCTCGATTTGGGCGCTCATCTGAGCGTGTCACGTATCAGAGGTGGCGAGAATCACTCGCCATCCACCGGCGTTTCACCCTCCCGAAGTGTCCAGTTCCGCCTCCGCGCCCACCGTTGCGCAGTCGTACGGGTCGTCGAGCCAGCCCTCCGGAAGCACCACGCGATTGCGCCCCGAGGTCCGGCCGCGGGGGCCGTCGGCACCCACGGGCCAGGGCTGATCCAGGTCGAGCTCGCTCAGAAGAGCGTCCATTTCGTCCAGAGAAGAGGCGATTGCCAGCTTCTTGCGGGACTCCGAGCCCACAGCGAAGCCCTTGGTGTACCAGGCGACGTGCTTGCGGAAGTCGATGACACCGCGCTCCTCGTCCTCCAGCCACTCGCCGAGCAGCTGGGCGTGGCGCACCATCACGCGCGCCACCTCGCGCAGGGTGGGGCGCGCGGAGGCACCGTTGCCGCCCTCCTCGAAGGCGGCGACCAGGTCGCCGAAGAGCCACGGCCGGCCGAGGCAGCCGCGCCCGACCACGACGCCGTCGCAGCCGGTCTCGCGCATCATCCGCACGGCGTCCTCGGCGGACCAGATGTCGCCGTTGCCCAGCACCGGGATCTCCGGCACGGCCTCCTTCAGGCGGGCGATGGCCTCCCAGTCGGCGGTGCCGCCGTAGTGCTGGGCGGCGGTGCGGCCGTGCAGGGCGATGGCGGTGACGCCCTCCTCGACGGCGATCCGCCCGGCGTCGAGGAACGTGATGTGGTCGTCGTCGATGCCCTTGCGCATCTTCATGGTCACCGGCAGCGCGCCGGCGTTGCCGACGGCCTCGCGGAGGATCGAGCGCAGCAGGTTCCGCTTGTACGGCAGCGCGGAGCCGCCGCCCTTGCGGGTGACCTTGGGGACGGGGCAGCCGAAGTTGAGGTCGATGTGGTCGGCCAGGTCCTCGTCCACGATCATGCGGACGGCCTTGCCGACGGTGACCGGGTCGACGCCGTAGAGCTGGATCGAGCGGGGCTTCTCGGTGCCGTCGAAGTGGATCAGCCGCATCGTCTTGGCGTCCCGCTCGACGAGCGCGCGGGTGGTGATCATCTCGCTGACGAAGAGGCCCTTGCCACCGGAGAACTCACGGCACAGCGTGCGGAAGGGCGCGTTGGTGATCCCCGCCATGGGGGCCAGGACCACCGGCGGCTGCACCGAGTGCGGACCGATCTGGAGCGTCATGGAGCGGGCTTCCTCGAAGTGATGCGGAAACGGGCGGACCGTCCATTGTCCCTCATTCGGCGGAGTCGCCCGGGGACGCCGCCCGCTCCTCGGCGAGCACGAGGGCGTGCAGCCGGTGCAGCGCCTCCTCGGTCGCCTCGTCGGCGGGGGTGTAGGTGATCAGACGGGTCCCGGGGTTCGGGCCGGTCCACAGGCTGGTGTGCTCCAGGCGCAGCAGCCCCACCCGCGGCTGGTTCAGGATCGCCGGCCGCTGCTGGTCGATGGGGGCGACCTCGTGCTCCGCCCACAGCTGCCGGAACTCCGCCGACGCGTCCAGCAGCCTCTTGAGCAGGCACTTCCAGGCGGGCTCGGCGATGTGCTCGGCCATCGCGGCGCGGAACTTGGCCGCCATGGCGCGCCGGGCCTCGTCGCCGTTGAGGGCGCCGGCGCGCCACTCGGGGCTGACGAAGTGCAGCCACATGCAGTTGCGGTGCTCCGGCGCCAGGGCGTCGAGGTCGCACATCAGCTGCCCGTAGGTGCGGTTGTAGGCCAGGAGGTCGTAGCGCGCGTTCTGGATGCAGGCGGGCAGCGGATCCAGGCGCTCCAGCATGCGGCGCATCCCGGGGGTGACGCCGGCGGTGTCCGTGCCGGGCAGCGGGTCGACGACGCCCGCCAGGGCGAAGAGGTGGCTGCGCTCGCCGCGGTCGAGCATCAGGGCCCGCGCGACGGAGTCCACGACCTGGGCCGAGACCTGGATGTCCCGGGCCTGCTCGAGCCACGTGTACCAGGTGACGCCGACGGCCGCGAGCTGCGCCACCTCCTCGCGGCGCAGGCCGGGCGTGCGGCGGCGGGGGCCGCGCGGGAGGCCGACCTGCTCGGGGGTGATGCGCTCGCGGCGGGACCGCAGGAAGGCGGCCAGCTCTTCTCGCCGTACGTCGTCGGCCGTAGGGACGGCTACGGCAGGGGGCTCAAGCGTCATCGTCGTCATGGCTCCAGGGTGCTGGTCGCGCCAACCTGTTGCCAGGTAGTGCTTGTACCAGGATAAAGACACTCTGGTACCGGGCTCCGGGCACCGCCATCGTCGTATCCCGTGAGTGAACCGCGCATAGCAAGCCACGCCGCCCCTGCCCCTACGACTCCCCCGTCCACCTCGTCCCCCGCGGGATCGCCGTCACAGTCGCAGTCGCCGTCGTCGTCGCGGGACCTGAGCCCGCTGGGGCTGGCGACCGTGCTGCTGGGCGCGGCGCTGCCGTTCCTGGACTTCTTCATCGTCAACGTCGCCCTGCCGACGATCGACCACGACCTGCACGCCGGTCCGGCGATGCTGGAGATGGTGGTCGGCGGCTACGGCGTGGCCTACGCGGTGCTGCTGGTGCTCGGCGGTCGGCTGGGCGACATGGTGGGCCGGCGCCGGCTGTTCCTCTGGGGCACCGCCGCGTTCGGAGTGACCTCCGTGGCGTGCGGTCTGGCGCCGGACGCGTGGACGCTGGTGGTGGCCCGGGTCGCGCAGGGCGCGTCGGCGGCGCTGATGCTGCCGCAGGTGCTGGCGACGATCCAGGCGACGACGGCCGGCGCGCGGCGCACGAGGGCGCTGAACCTGTACAGCTGCACCGCCGGAGTGGTGAGCGCGGTCGGGCAGGTGCTCGGCGGCGTGCTCGTCTCGGTCGACCTCGCCGGGAGCGGCTGGCGGTCGATCTTCCTGATCAACGCGCCGATCTCCGCCGTGGCGCTGCTGCTGGCGGTGCGCGCGGTGCCGGAGACGCGCTCCGACCGTCCCACGGGGGTGGACGGATGGGGCACGGTCCTGCTGTCGCTCTCCCTGGTGACCCTGCTGCTGCCGCTGACGGAGGGCCGGGCGGCGGGCTGGCCGGTGTGGTCGTGGGTGCTGCTGGCGGTGTTCCCGGTCG
>KL569425.1:22019-23029 GCA_000715685.1 Streptomyces lilacinus | reverse complement strand
CAGAGATGTGTATAAGAGACAGGGGCTGACGCTGATCGCGCCGTTCTCCATCGGCTGGGGCGGCTTCATGTTCGTCCTCGCGGTGGCGCTGCAGGAGGGCCTGCGGCTGGGTCCCATGGAGGCGGGGCTGGCGCTGGTGCCGATGTGCGCGACGTTCCTCGCCGGCTCGCTGGCCGGCCCCCGGTTGGTGGCGCGCTTCGAGCGGCGGGTGGTGACAGCGGGAGCCGTGATCCAGGGCGTGGGCCTGGCGGTGGTGGCCGCGACGTTCTGGTTCGGCTGGGACGGGCTGGGCGCCCTCGGGCTGGCGCCGGGGCTGGCCGTGCAGGGGCTGGGCCAGGGGCTGCTGATGCCGGTGACGATGCGGCTGGTGCTGAGCGAGGTGCCGGTGGACCGGGCGGGCGTCGGTGGCGGCGTGCTGGTGACGACGCAGCAGGCGTTCATGGCGCTGGGCGTGGCGACGCTGGGCTCGCTGTTCCTGTCGCTGACGCCGTCGGGCGGCATGCGGGAGGCGCTGGAGATCACGTTGGGGGTGCAGCTGGTGGTGGTCGTCGCGACGGTCCTGCTGTCGCTGCGCCTGCCGAGGTCGGTGCGCTGA
This sequence comes from Streptomyces lilacinus, assembly GCA_000715685.1. Lineage (GTDB taxonomy): Bacteria > Actinomycetota > Actinomycetes > Streptomycetales > Streptomycetaceae > Streptomyces > Streptomyces lilacinus. Next base: position 22,434 of record KL569425.1, on the reverse strand, counting down.
GGCGAGGAGACTCGGGTGCGACATGGATGGACTGACAGATATTGAAATCTGTCAGTCCATGTGTCACGCTACTGGGGTACGCGTTCCTCTCCCCCCAAGGAGTCCCCGTGCTGCACCGCACCCTCGGCACCACCGGCCCCCAGGTCTCCGCCCTCGGCCTCGGCTGCATGGGCATGTCCGCCCTCTACGGCGACGCCGACCGCGCCGAGTCCATCGCCACCCTCCACGCCGCCCTCGACGCGGGGATCACCCTGCTGGACACCGGCGACTTCTACGGCATGGGTCACAACGAGATGCTGATCGGCGAGGCCCTGCGCACCGCCCCCGCCCACGCCCGCGAGCAGGCGCTGACGAGCGTGAAGTTCGGCGCCCTGCGCGACCCGGACGGCGGCTGGTCCGGCTACGACGGCCGCCC
>KL569425.1:21067-21798 GCA_000715685.1 Streptomyces lilacinus | reverse complement strand
GGCTACGACGGCCGCCCCGCCGCCGTGAAGAGCTTCGCCGCCTACTCGCTGCAGCGACTCGGCGTCGACCACATCGACGTCTACCGGATCGCCCGCGTCGACCCCGACGTCCCGATCGAGGAGACCGTCGGCGCCATCGCCGAGCTCGTCGAGGCCGGCCACGTCCGCCACATCGGCCTCTCGGAGGTCGGCGCCGACACCATCCGCCGCGCGGCGGCCGTCGCCCCGATCGCGGACCTCCAGATCGAGTACTCCCTGATCTCCCGCGGCATCGAGGAGCGGATCCTGCCCGCCTGCCGCGAGCTGGGCATCGCCGTCACCGCGTACGGCGTGCTCTCGCGCGGCCTGATCAGCGGCCACTTCTCCCGCGACCGGCAGCTCGCCGCCAACGACTTCCGGGGCATGAGCCCGCGCTTCCAGGGCGAGAACCTGCAGCGCAACCTCGACCTCGTCGACGCGCTGCGCAAGGTCGCGGAGGAGCGGGACGCGAGCGTCGCGCAGATCGCCATCGCGTGGGTCCTCTCGCGCGGCGAGGACATCGTGCCCCTGGTCGGCGCCCGCCGCCGCGACCGCCTCACCGAGGCGCTCGGCGCCCTGGACGTCTCCCTCACCCCGTCCGACCTCGCCGCCATCGAGGAGGCCGTCCCGCCGGGCGCCGCCGCCGGCGACCGCTACCCGGCGGAGCAGATGGCCCACCTGGACAGCGAGCACTGACAGGAGCCGGTTGTGGG
>KL569425.1:20539-20791 GCA_000715685.1 Streptomyces lilacinus | reverse complement strand
GGAGGGTGGGCACAACCCGACCACCGGCCCGCACCCGAACGGCAGCGGTGCCGGGTACGGTCATACAAGCCACCCGCACCCGTATGGGCCCCGCCCCCGAAGGGAACCGCACCGCGATGCCGCCCGAGACCCTGACCCCGGACCGAATCCTCGAGGCAACCGAGGACGTGCTGCGCCGCTTCGGCCCGGCCAAGGCCACCGTGGTCGACGTGGCCCGCGCGCTCGGCGTCAGCCACGGCAGCGTCTACCGCC
>KL569425.1:10186-20255 GCA_000715685.1 Streptomyces lilacinus | reverse complement strand
TGCCTGCCACTTCGGCAGCAAGGCGGCCCTGCGGGAGGCGGTGACCGAGCGCTGGCTCGACCAGTCGCACGCCGAGCTCTCCGCCCTGGCCGACGCCGAGGGCCCCGCGGAGACCCGGCTGCGGGACTGGCTGGCGGCGCTGTTCGCCGCGAAGCGGCGCAAGGCGGGCGACGACCCCGAGCTGTTCGCGACGTACATGGTCCTGGTCGGCGAGAACAGCACCACGGTCGAGCGGCACATAGAGACGATGATCGAGCAGTTGGGCCGGATCATCGAGAGCGGCGTCGACGAGGGCGAGTTCAGGCAGGTCGAGCCGGAGACGGCCGCCCGGGCCGTCTGGGACGCGAGCAATCGCTTCCACGACCCGGCGTACGCGGCGGAGTGGTCGCGGTCCGACATCGAGCCCGCGTTCGACGCGGTGTGCGAACTGGTCCTGCGCGGCCTGCACGCGTAGGGCGCGGGCCGGCTCCCTCAGCCCACGCCGAGGAAGCGCAGAACGGCCAGCATGTATAAGAGACAGGTCCAGCTTCGCCAGGATGCTGTTGATGTGCTTGGCCACCGCGCTCTCGCTGATGACCAGGTGTTCCGCGATGCCCGCGTTGGAGCGGCCCTCGGCCATGGACGCGAGCACCTCGCGCTCGCGCGCCGTGAGCCGGTCCAGCGGGTCGCTGTGCCGCCGCGTCAGCAGCTGGGAGACGACCTGCGGGTCGAGCGCCGTGCCGCCCGCCGCGACGCGCCGCACCGCCTCGATGAACTCCGCGACGTCCGCGACCCGTTGCTTGAGCAGATAGCCGAAGCCCGCCGTTTCGCCGGTCAGCAGATCGGTGGCGTACCGCTCCTCCACGTACTGCGAGAGCAGCAGCACCGCCGTCCCCGGCCACTGGGCGCGCAGGGCGAGCGCGGCGCGCACGCCCTCGTCGGTGAAGGACGGCGGCATCCGCACGTCGAGCACGGCGAGGTCCGGCCGGTGCTTCTCCACGGCCGCCAGCACGGACTCGGCGTCACCGGTCTCCGCGACCACCTCGAATCCGGCCGTCTCCAGGACCTTGACCAGGCCCACTCGGAGCAGGACGGAATCCTCGGCGATCACAGCGCGCACGGCAGCTCCACGGTCACTTCTGTCGGGCCCCCCGCGGGGCTGCTGATCGAGAACGTGCCGTCGACCGACGCGACGCGCTTGGCCAGCCCGGCCAGCCCGGTGCCGCCCGAGGGGTCGGCCCCGCCCACGCCGTCGTCGGAGACGACGACGAGCAGTATCCCCCCATGGCGTTCGACACGGACATCCGCCCTCGACGCCTCCGCGTGCTTGACCACGTTGGCGAGGGCCTCGGAGACGACGAAGTAGGCGACGGCCTCGATCGCGGGCGCCGGCCGGTCCGGCAGTTCCACGCTCACCCCGACCGGCAGCGGCGCCCGTTCCGCGAGCCCGGACAGCGCGGCGTCCAGCCCCCGGTCCTCGAGGACGGCCGGGTGCAGGCCGCGGACGAGGTTGCTCAGCTCCTCGATCGCCTCCTTCGCCTCCCGGTGCGCGTCGTCGATGACCTTGCGCGCGTCCTCGGGCAGGTCGCCCAGCGTGACCTTCGCCAGCCCCAGGTTCACCGCCAGCGACACCAGCCGCTGCTGGGCGCCGTCGTGCAGGTCGCGCTCGATCCGCCGCCGCTCGGCGTCGGTCGCGGCGACGACCTCCGAGCGCCGCTCGGTGAGGTCCTCGACCCGGCGCGCGAGCCGCTCGGCCCGGCTGGGCCCGAGCCGGTCCGTCCCCGCCCGGACGTCGAGCCGGGCCAGCGTGCCGGACAGCCACGCCGCCGCGTACAGCCCGGCGACCCCGGCGGCGGTGACGTACGCGCCCTGCACCGCGTAGCCGCCCTGGGCCAGCCGCGTCTCCGGCGGCAGCACCCACACCCAGGCGTACGTGGTGGCGGCCACCGCGGCCGCCGCCCACAGCACCAGCACGCAGGCGCCGCCCAGCGCGATCAGCGGCCCGGCCATCAAGTGGTACCCCAACTGCCGCCAGGACCAGGGCCGTCCCGGGGCCGGTATCTCCACCCCCATCCGCACCCGGAACCGCGCCCGCTGCATCCGGCTCAGCACGGGACACCCCGCCCCCAGCACGCCGACCATCCCCAGCACGGCCAACAGACAGCTCAACGCCCGCGTCGGCCCCCCGTTCAACCACGGCACGGCCAGGACACAGAGCGCGCCGAACTGCACGAGCGCACCGACGGCGAGGAAGGCGGTCGCACGGCCGACACCGTGGAAAGGGCGGAGAACGGGAGCGGGGATTCGCATGGGTCACACGGTATGTGCCCAGGTCAGCGGCGCGGGATGGCGCTGGCTGCCGTTCCGCGGTGCAAGCAGCACCACCGGTTGTCAGTGGGGGCCACTACGGTGTGTGGTGCCACGCTTACTCACTCAAGGAGGCGCATCATGGCAGTCATGGTGGACATCCCGCGAGAAGCACTTCAGCCGATAGACGACGAGGGCGGGGATATCGGATTCGAGCAGCTGTGCCGCGACGTGGAGCAGGCGAACGACGCCATGCCCGATGGCTATCGCGCGGAGATCATCGGGGGGAAGATCGTCATGTCGCCGTGGTCCAAGGGGAGCTACCTGCGCATCCTCAACTCACTCCAGGTCCAGCTGTCCGACCACGCGCCACCGGGTCACCGAGCCGGGACAAGCCCGAACCTCTTCGTCTTCCCGCAACAGTCCCGAGGCTACGGACCGGATCTGCATGTCGCGGACATGCACGCCTGCGACGTCGACAGCATTCTGCTCCCCGGGTCGGCCCTGTCCCTCGTGGCGGAGCAGACATCATCGTCGACAAGGCTCATCGACCTCACTGACAAGGTCAGCGTCTACGGCAGGGCCGAAGTGCCGGTGTACGTCCTGATCGACATGGCGAAGCACACCGTCACGGTGTACTACGACCCGGTGCCGGACCACGGCTACCTGGCACACCGCCCGATCAAGTTCGGCGACAAGGTTCGCATCCCCGCACCGTTCGACTTCGAGCTCGACACCTCGGGCTGGTAGGCCCACCCAGACCCGGAGGCCCCGGCCCCCGCAAACGCGGGGAGCCGGGGCCTCCGGAAAAGGCGGGGCAGCAGCCAGCCGAACTAGCAGCCGATCAGCCGCGCGGCGAGGTAGCCCTCGATCTGGTCGAGCGAGACCCGCTCCTGCTTCATCGTGTCGCGCTCGCGCACCGTCACCGCGTTGTCCTCGAGCGTGTCGAAGTCGACCGTGACGCAGAACGGCGTGCCGATCTCGTCCTGGCGACGGTAGCGGCGGCCGATGGCGCCGGCGTCGTCGAACTCGATGTTCCAGTGCTTGCGCAGGTCCGCCGCGAGGCCCTTGGCCTTCGGGGAGAGCTCCGGGTTGCGGGACAGCGGCAGGACCGCGACCTTGACCGGGGACAGGCGCGGGTCGAGGCGCAGCACGGTGCGCTTCTCCAGCTTGCCCTTGGCGTTGGGGGCCTCGTCCTCGACGTACGCGTCGAGCAGGAAGGCGAGCATCGTGCGGCCGACACCGGCGGCCGGCTCGATGACGTAGGGGGTCCAGCGCTCGCCGGCCTCCTGGTCGAAGAACGACAGGTCCTGGCCGGACGCCTTGGCGTGGGCGCCGAGGTCGTAGTCGGTGCGGTTCGCGACGCCCTCGAGCTCGCCCCACTCGCTGCCGCCGAACTGGAAGCGGTACTCGATGTCAGCGGTGCGCTTGGAGTAGTGGGAGAGCTTCTCCTGCGGGTGCTCGTACCACCGCATGTTCTCCTCGCGCAGGCCGAGACCGGTGTACCAGTTCCAGCGCTGCTGCATCCAGTACTCCTGCCACTGCTCGTCCTCGCCCGGCTTGACGAAGAACTCCATCTCCATCTGCTCGAACTCGCGCGTGCGGAAGATGAAGTTGCCCGGCGTGATCTCGTTGCGGAAGGACTTGCCCATCTGGGCGATGCCGAACGGGGGCTTCTTCCGGGAGGTCTGCTGGACCTGGGCGAAGTTGGTGAAGATGCCCTGGGCGGTCTCGGGGCGCAGGTAGGCGACCGAGCCGGAGTCCTGGGTGGGGCCGAGGTGGGTGGAGAGCAGGCCGGAGAACTGCTTGGGCTCGGTGAACTGACCCTTGTTGCCGCAGTTCGGGCAGTTGATGTCGGCCAGGCCGTTCTCGGGGAGCTTGCCGTGCTTGGCCTCGTAGGCCTCTTCCAGGTGGTCGGCACGGTAGCGCTTGTGGCAGGAGGTGCACTCGGTCAGCGGGTCGCTGAAGGTCGCGACGTGGCCGGAGGCGACCCAGACCTCGGAGGCCAGGATCACCGACGAGTCGATGCCGACGACGTCCTCGCGCGAGGTGACCATGTAGCGCCACCACTGGCGCTTGATGTTCTCCTTGAGCTCGACGCCCAGCGGCCCGTAATCCCAGGCGGCGCGCTGGCCGCCGTAGATCTCACTGCACGGGTAGACAAAGCCACGACGCTTGCTCAGGCTGACGATTGTGTCGATCTTGTCGGCGGCCACGGTGCTCTCTTCATTGCGACGACGAACAGCGAATGATTCAGGTTACCGGCGCCGTACCCCCTCTCATCAAATCGGCTCTGGCCTTGGCTTGACCCGATCCCCGATCCGGGCCGCACTTGACAATCGTTTCCAACTTTGTTGAAAATGAGTGTCATGAACGTACGCCCGATACGACCGGCTTCGCACCGTCGCCGAATACGCACCGCCACCGTCTCCCTCGCCGCGGTGCTCGGCCTGGTCGCCCTCTCCGCCTGTTCCGTCGCCGGTGGCTCCGGCCGGACGAAGGACGGAAAACTGCAGGTCGTGGCGTCGTTCTACCCGATGGAGTTCCTGGCGAAGGAGATCGGCGGCGACCACGTCAGCGTCACCGGCCTGACCAAGCCGGGCGTCGAACCGCACGACCTCGAGCTCACCCCCCGGCAGATCGGCACCCTCGCCGACGCCGGCGCGATCATCTACCTCAAGGGCCTCCAGCCCGCCGTGGACGCCGCCGTCAAGCAGTCCGGAAACCGGCACGTGGCCGACGCGGCCTCCCTCACCGCCCTCGAGAAGCACGGCGACGAGGTCGACGGCCACGAGCACGGGGCCCACGAGGAGCACGAAGGTCACGAGGCCCACGAGGGCCACGAGGGCCACGACCACGGCGAGGAGGGCGGCGCCGACCCCCACGTCTGGCTGGACCCGGTGAAGTACGCCGAGGTCGCCAAGGGCGTCGCCCGGGCCCTCGGCGAGGCCGACCCCGACCACAAGGCCGACTTCGCCAAGAACGCCGACGCGCTGGCGAAGCGGCTCGAGGCGCTGAACAATGAGTTCACGGACGGCCTGCGGAACCGTGCCTCGGACACCTTCATCACGACCCACGCCGCCTTCGGCTACCTCGCCGAGCGCTACGGCCTGACCGAGGAGTCCATCAGCGGGCTCGACCCCGAGTCCGAGCCCAGCGCCGCCCGGATGAAGGCCCTGCACAAGCTCGCCGAGGAGCACCACGTCAGCACCGTCTTCTTCGAGACGCTCGCCAGCCCGAACACGGCGAAGACGCTGGCGAGGGACCTGCGGCTGAAGACGGACGTGCTCGACCCGCTCGAGGGCATCACGGGCGACTCCAAGGGCGACGACTACTTCGAGGTCATGGAGTCCAACCTCACCGCCCTCCAGAAGGCGCTCGGCACCAAGTGAGCCGCACGCGCCACCTGACCACTCACGAGTCTCACAAGTCTCACGAGGATCCCGAGGAGACAGCCATGGAGCAGCCCGTCATATCCCTGAGCGGGGCCACCGCCTCGCTGGGCTCGCGCCCCGTGCTGCGCGGCGTCGACCTGACCGTGCGCCGCGGCGAGGTCGTCGCCCTGCTGGGCGCCAACGGATCCGGCAAGTCCACGGCCGTCCGGGCCGTCGTGGGCCAGGTCCCGCTCACCGGCGGCGAGCTGGAGCTGTTCGGCACCCCGCGCCGCCGCTTCCGCGAGTGGTCCCGCGTCGGGTACGTGCCGCAGCGCACCACCGCCGCCAGCGGGGTCCCCGCCACCGTGCGCGAGGTCGTCGCCGCCGGCCGGCTGGCCCGTACGAAGCTGGGGCCGACCCGCAGGGCCGACCGGGACGCCGTGGTGCGGGCCCTGGAACTGGTCGGCATGGCCGACCGGCTCAAGGACTCGGTGAACGCCCTCTCCGGCGGCCAGCACCAGCGGGTGCTCATCGCCCGCGCGCTGGCCGGCGAACCCGAACTGCTGATCATGGACGAGCCGATGGCCGGCGTCGACCTCGCCAGCCAGGAGGTGCTGGCGAGCGCCCTGCGCGAGCAGGTCGCCCGCGGCGCCACCGTGCTGCTGGTGCTGCACGAGCTCGGCCCCCTGGAGCCGCTCATCGACCGCGCCGTCGTGCTCCGCGACGGCTGCGTCGTCCACGACGGCCCCCCGCCCGAGGCCGTGGGCCAGCACGCGCTGCCCGGCCACGACCACGTACACCCGCACGCCGACCCGGCCGCGGAACCGATCCGGACAGGGCTGCTGACCTGATGGACATCCTCGAACTCGCCTTCATGCAGCGAGCGCTGCTCGCCGCCTTCCTCGTCGGCGTCACCGCCCCCGCGATCGGCGTCTACCTCGTCCAGCGCCGCCAGGCGCTGATGGGCGACGGCATCGGCCACGTCGCCCTCACCGGCGTCGGCCTGGGCTTCCTGCTCAACACCAGCCCGGTGTGGATCGCCACGATCGTCTGCGTCCTCGGCGCGGTCGCCATGGAGCTGATCCGCTCCTCCGGCAAGGCGCGCGGCGACATCGCGCTCGCCATGCTCTTCTACGGCGGCATGGCCGGCGGCGTGATGCTGATGAGCCTCGCCCCCGGCGGCTCCAACGCCAACCTCACCACCTACCTCTTCGGCTCCATCGCCACCGTCTCGCAGCAGGACATCGTCGCCATCTGCGTCCTGGCCGGCTTCGTCGTCCTCACCACGGTCGGGCTGCGCCGCCAGCTCTTCGCGATCTGCCAGGACGAGGAGTTCGCCCGCGTCACCGGCCTGCCGGTGCGCCTGCTGAACCTCCTGGTCGCGATCACCGCCGCGCTGACCGTCACCGTCGCCATGCGCGTGGTCGGCCTGCTCCTGGTCAGCGCCCTGATGGTGATCCCCGTCGCCGCCTCCCAGCAGATCGCCCGCAGCTTCGCGCAGACCTTCGCCATGGCGGTCTCGATCGGCGTGCTGGTGACTCTTTCGGGCACCGTCACCTCGTACTACGTGGACGTCCCGTCCGGTGCGACGATCGTCCTGCTGGCCATCGGCGTCTTCCTCCTGCTGACCGCCCTGGCCACGCCCCTGGCCCGCAAACGCGCCGCCCGGCACGCCGAGGCCGAGCGCTGCACCCTCGCCGAGCCCGCCGCCGACTCCGCCACCGACGACGTGCGGGTCTGAGGGCCTGGCACAATTGGCCTGGCACACGTGCGACGGGTGTTCAGGCAAGCATGAGGAGGCAACTGTGGCGACCGCCGGTCCCCCGGTACGCGGCCGGGCCACCAAGCAGCGGGCCGCGGTCGCGGCCGCGCTCGACGAGGTGGACGAGTTCCGCAGCGCGCAGGAGCTCCACGACATGCTCAAGCACCGCGGAGCCTCGGTCGGCCTGACCACCGTCTACCGCACCCTGCAGTCCCTCGCCGACGCCGGCGAGGTCGACGTCCTGCGCACCACCGACGGCGAAGCCGTCTACCGCCGCTGCTCCAGCGGACACCACCACCACCTCGTCTGCCGCCTCTGCGGCAAGGCCGTGGAGGTCGAGGGCCCGGCCGTCGAGAAGTGGGCCGACTCCATCGCCGAGGACCACGGCTTCGTCGACGTGGCCCACACCATCGAAATCTTCGGCACCTGCGGCGACTGCGCGGCGGCACAGGCGAAGAGCTGACCTGACCTGATACGCGACTGCCCCGGGCATCATCCGATGCCCGGGGCAGTCCGCGTTTCCGGCGCTACGCCCGCGGCAGACGCGCGTCCAGCAGTGCCCGGAGGCGGTCGGTGTCGCCGGGGGCGGGCAGGGCGCGCTTGGGGAGGACGACGAGGGAGCCGGCGCCCTCGTCGGCGGTCAGGAGGACGAAGACGTCGTCCTGCTCCACGTAGCGGCCGAAGAGCGACCAGGCCATCCGCTGGGACGACTGAGCCGACGTGCCGGACAGCCCCTCGGCGTCCACCGTCGTACGCGTCCGGCCCTGCAGCCGCACCGTCTTGTGGAAGGAGCGGGCCTGCAGGACCGGCATCAGCAGCAGCACGAGCACCATGAACGCGGCGGCCGCCAGCACGATCCAGTCCCTGCCCTCCACTCCGCCCGGCCCGCCGTTCGGGAGGATGACGGCGATCACGAGCACCACGTAGAGGACCGGCAGCAGCACCCTGAGGACCCGCGCGTTGCGAACGGCCCGGTTGCGGCCGTGCAGCGCGGAGCGGATGTCGGCGGCCGTCAGTTCGTACTCGAAGGACAAGGACTCCGCCGTGGTGGCGGCCTCGGTCACTTGTCGGCTTCCTTCGCGAACTGCTCCTCGTTCGGGATCGCGCCGCCGAAGCGGCGGTCGCGCTTGGCGTATTCGAGGCAGGCGCGCCACAGGTCGCGGCGGTCGAAGTCCGGCCACAGGACGTCCTGGAAGATCATCTCGGCGTACGCGCTCTGCCAGATCAGGTAGTTGGACGTGCGCTGCTCGCCGGAGGGGCGGAGGAAGAGGTCCACGTCCGGCATGTCCGGGTAGTAGAGGTACTTGGCGAAGGTCTTCTCCGAAACCTTCGACGGGTCGAGCCTGCCCGCCTTGACGTCGGCCGCCAGGGCCTGTGCCGCGTCGGCGATCTCCGCGCGGCCGCCGTAGTTCATGCAGAAGTACAGCGTGAGCTTGTCGTTGCCCTTGGTCTGCTCCTGGGCGATCTGGAGCTCCTTGGCCACCGAGCGCCACAGCTTGGGCATGCGGCCGACCCAGCGGACGCGGATGCCGAGTTCGTCGAGCTGGTCGCGGGTCTTGCGGATGAAGTCGCGGTTGAAGTTCATCAGGAAGCGGACCTCGTCGGGCGAGCGCCGCCAGTTCTCGGTGGAGAAGGCGTAGAGGGAGATGCTCCCGACGCCCATCTCGATGGCGCCCTGGAGGACGTCCAGCACGCGCTCGGCGCCGACCTTGTGGCCCTCGGTGCGGGGCAGGCCGCGCTCCTTGGCCCAGCGGCCGTTGCCGTCCATGACGATCGCCACGTGCTCGGGGACCAGCTCGCCGGGGATCTTCGGGGGGCGGGCGCCCGACGGGTGCGGGTCGGGGGTGCGGTAAGCGCGTCGGGTGCCCAGAATCCCGCGTCGTGCCATGGGTGCCACTTCTCCTTGATCCCTGTTTCCAAGATTCCTGTTGCTCGGCTATTGCTCGACATACCGGAGCGAGCGAAGTCCCCGCTCCAGGTGCCACTGCAGGTAGGCCGCCACGAGGCCGCTGCCCTCGCGGACGTGGCGGGCCTCGCACGCGTCCGCGGTCGCCCAGTCCCCGGTCAGCAGCGCGCCCAGGAGCTCGATCGACTCCGAGGAGGGTACGACGCATCCGGGCACCCGGCACTCCCCGCACACCACCCCGCCCGCGGCCGCCGAGAAGAACCGGTTCGGTCCGGGCATTCCGCACTTCGCGCAGGCGCCGAAGCTGGGCCCGTAGCCGTTGACGGCCAGCGAGCGCAGCAGGAAGGCGTCCAGGACGAGGTGCGGGGCGTGCTCGCCGGCCGCGAGGGTGCGCAGGCCGCCGACGAGCAGCAGGTACTGCTGCACGGCGGGCTCGCCCTCGTGGGCGGTGAAGCGCTCGGCGGTCTCGAGCATGGCGGTGCCGGCGGTGTAGCGGGCGTAGTCGGTGACGATGGCGCCACCGTACGGAGCGATGGTCTCGCTCTGCGTGCACAGCGGCAGGCTGCGGCCGACGAGCTCGCCGCCGCGGGCGAAGAACTGCACATCGACGTGCGAGAACGGCTCGAGCCGGGCCCCGAACTTCGACTTGGTGCGGCGCACCCCGCGGGCCACGGCCCGGACGCGGCCGTGCGTCCGGGTGAGCAACGTGATGATGCGATCCGCTTCGCCCAGCTTCTGGGT
>KL569425.1:9754-9886 GCA_000715685.1 Streptomyces lilacinus | reverse complement strand
TGCGATCCGCTTCGCCCAGCTTCTGGGTACGCAGGACGATGCCGTCGTCACGGAAGAGGGTCATCGCCCGCCCCCACGGGTGTCCGGCCGGGGGTACGGGGGTTGCCCCCCGGAAGACTGCAGCATGATGCG
>KL569425.1:5772-9437 GCA_000715685.1 Streptomyces lilacinus | reverse complement strand
GACTGCAGCATGATGCGGTCTGCCTCTCCCAGCTTCTGGGTGCGCAGCACGATGCCGTCGTCGCGGAAGAGGGTCATGGAGACATTCTCGCGTACCCGGGAGGCCGCTCGGTCCGCCGGTTAGGGTGACCGCGAAGATCGCGAACGGAAACCCTGGAGACCCCCGTGAAGGCCGTGGCACTCACCGCCGGCGCCGTCGTACCGCTGGTCGCCAGCACCTGGCTCTGGCCGTCCGACCCGGCGGCCCTGCTGTGGCTCGTGGGGCTGGCCCTGCTGTGGCGGTCGCCGTACTGGGGCGGGCGGCAGAAGCGGGTGGCGACCCTGGCCACCGCGGTCTTTCCCGTGGGCGCCGTGCTGTGGATGACCGGCCGGCTCCCCCGGGACCTGGACCAGGGCGAGTCGCTCCTGGCCACCCTCCTCGTCCTGGCCGTCCCGCTGAGCACCGGCCTCTATCTCCTCTGCACGATCAAGACGGGCAGGCGCCCCGCCTGAGTTCTACGACGGCGTCCGGGCCGCCGCCAGCAGGCGGTCCGTGTCCTCCGGACACATCAGGAGCGCCCGGCCCACCGTCGCCAGCACCTCCCGCTCGGCGGGCCGGTAGGGGCCGTCCGCCAGGGCGATGCGGGCGCCCTGCAGCAGGATCGACTCGCGGCCGGCCGGGGCGAGGTGCGGGGCGAGCGGCTCGAGGGCCTCGTGGAGCTCGATGGCCAGGGCCGTGCCGCAGGGGTCGAAGCCGTCGCGGCCGGCGCCGCCGGGCGGGGTGACGTAGCGGCCGGGCAGGCGGCCCGTGTCGGCGGCGAGGGCCTCGATGAGGGTGACGAGCTGCTCCTCGCTGCAGTCGGCGAAGCCCGCCGCCCGCACCGCGCCGACCGCGGCGCGGCGGACCGTACGGGCCTCCGTGCCGCCCGCGGCCAGCACCGCCAGGGCCACCGTGTGCACGGCGTCGCGCAGCATCGCCGAGAAGCGGGTCGTGGTCGGGTGGTCGAGGACGTCCATGGCGAACCGCCCCCGGCAGGCCGTGCACTCCACGATGGGCCCGACCGGCCCGCGCGGCAGCAGCGGTACGCCGAAGGCGACAAGGCGACGGCGGCCCGTGCGGCGGTGGTAGTTGCGGTCGCCGCCGCAGCCGGGGCAGAAGAACTCGCCGTCTCCGACCGTGCGCCATACGGTGCGTACGCCCACCACACACCGGTCCGGGCTGTGTCGGCCTTGCGCGTGCATCACGGCGCACCTCCATAACGCCACGGCCTCGTCGCCGCGTTGACGTGATGTTAGCCACATCGTTGATGCGGCGTCAGTACCCCGGGCGCCCGGTTCGGGCGGCTACCGGCGGAAGCGGCCGTCCACCCCACCGGATGCGGTGCTTTCCGTGGCGTGAGGTTGACGGTTGAACCGCCGGGACGAACGACGAACCACCTGCGCCCGACGTCCCGACGGTCCCTCGCCGACCCGTCAGTCGCGGTACGCGCGGTTCACCGCCGACACGACGGCCTTGATCGAGGCCCGGGTCGTGTTGGCGTCGATGCCGATGCCCCACAGCACCTTGCCGTCGATCACGCACTCGATGTACGAGGCCGCCTGGGCGCTCGCGCCCTCGCTCATCGTGTGCTCGGTGTAGTCCAGCAGTCGGGCGTCGATCCCCGCGCCCACGAGCGCGTCGAAGAAGGCGGAGATCGGGCCGTTGCCGGTACCGGTCAGCACGGTGTCGACGCCGTCCAGGACGGCCTCGACGGTCAGCGCGTCGGTGCCCTCGCTGGTGGTGGAGGTCTGGGTGGAGCGCAGGGCGATGCGGCCCCAGGGGTTGTCGGCCGTGGGCAGGTACTCGTCCTGGAAGACGGCCCAGATCTCCTGCGGGGTGACCTCGCCGCCGGCCGCGTCGGTCCGGGCCTGGATGATCTTCGAGAACTCGATCTGCATCCGGCGCGGCAGGTCCAGCTTGTGGTCGTTCTTCAGGACGTAGGCGATGCCGCCCTTGCCGGACTGGGAGTTGACGCGGATGACGGCCTCGTACGAACGGCCGACGTCCTTGGGGTCGATGGGCAGGTACGGCACGGCCCACTCGAGCTCGTCCACGCCGCGGCCGGCCGCGGCCGCGTCGGCCGCCATCGCCTCGAAGCCCTTCTTGATGGCGTCCTGGTGGGAGCCGGAGAAGGCGGTGTAGACCAGGTCGCCCGCGTACGGGTGGCGCGGGTGGACCTCCATCTGGTTGCAGTACTCGGCGGTCCGGCGGATCTCGTCGATCTGGGAGAAGTCGATCTGCGGGTCGACGCCCTGGGAGAAGAGGTTCATGCCCAGGGTGACCAGGTCGACGTTGCCCGTGCGCTCGCCCTGGCCGAACAGGCAGCCCTCGATCCGGTCGGCACCGGCCATGACGGCCAGCTCGGCGGCGGCGACGGCGGTGCCCCGGTCGTTGTGCGGGTGGACCGACAGGCAGATGTGCTCGCGCCGGGACAGGTTCCGCGACATCCACTCGAAGCGGTCGGCGTGGGTGGAGGGGGTCGACCGCTCGACCGTGGCCGGCAGGTTCAGGATGATCTCCCGGCCCTCCTCCGGCTGCCAGACGTCCATGACGCCCTCGCAGACCTCCAGGGCGAAGTCCAGCTCGGTGTCGGTGAAGATCTCCGGGCTGTACTGGTAGCCGAAGACCGTCTCGTCGCCGAGGATCTTCTCGGCGTACTCCGTCACCAGCCGGGTGCCGTCCACCGCGATCTGCTTGACCTGCTCGCGCGAACCGCGGAAGACCACGCGGCGGAAGACGGGCGCGGTGGCGTTGTAGAGGTGGACGGTGGCCCGGCGGGCGCCGCGCAGGGACTCCACGGTCCGCTCGATGAGCTCCTCGCGCGCCTGGGTCAGGACGGAGATCGTCACGTCCTCGGGGATGGCGTTCTCGTCCTCGATGATCGAGCGGACGAAATCGAAGTCCGTCTGCCCCGACGACGGGAAGCCGACCTCGATCTCCTTGTAGCCCATGCGCACCAGCAGGTCGAACATCTCGCGCTTGCGGGCCGGCGACATGGGGTCGATCAGCGCCTGGTTGCCGTCGCGCAGGTCGGTCGACAGCCAGCGGGGGGCGACAGTGATGCGCTGGTCCGGCCAGGTGCGGTCGGGGATGTCCACGGCGTCGTACGGGCGGTACTTGTGCACCGGCATCCCGGACGGCCGCTGGGTGACGGTGGCAGCCGTGACGGGCGTGGGGCGGCCGACGGATACGGAATTCTCGGGCATCTGCGGAAGGCTCCTCGGGTGTCCGCGCGATCGGGGTCCCCCGGCTCCTCACGAGCTCGGGGGAAGGCCGACGGGGCTGCTGGATCGACGGGTGCGCAGCACCGAACTCCGCGGGGAGGGGGTCGGCCTTCGCTACGGACCCTCGCCGCGGCAGCTAAGAAGAAGCAGCACGTCACGCATGGTGCGCAGCACACTAGCCGAGACGTCGGGGACGGGGCAGGGGCGTTCCAGCATGCGGGATGGGCGGACCTCCCGGCGGCCTCCCGGCCGCGGTCGGGAAGGGAACCCCGCCACTCGTTTGTGTTAATCACCGCACCGGGCGCTGACAAGGCCGGATGCCGGTGCCAGATTGCAGGCCATGACTACGCATGGCAGGCATTCCGAGCACCCGGTCTTCTGCGGCATCGTGCCGCCCCACGTCCTGGACCGGCTGGCCCAGGC
>KL569425.1:835-5438 GCA_000715685.1 Streptomyces lilacinus | reverse complement strand
GGCGGGGGCCGCGTCCGACAGCCCGCAGCGGACGATCTACGACGCCGGGCACGGCACCACCCTGCCGGGCAAGAAGGTGCACGCCGAGGCCGACCAGCCGAGCAAGGACGCGACGGTCAACCGCGCGCACGCCGGGCTGGGCGCCACCTTCGACCTGTACTTCAAGGTCTACGGCCGGCACTCCATCGACGACGGGGGGCTGCCGCTCAACGCCACCGTCCACTACGGCGAGGGCTACGACAACGCCTTCTGGGACGGCGAGCAGATGGTCTTCGGCGACGGCGACGGCGACCTCTTCCTGGACTTCACCATCCCCGTGGACGTCATCGGCCACGAGCTGACCCACGGCGTGACGCAGCACACCGCGAACCTCGAGTACTACGGCCAGTCCGGCGCGCTCAACGAGTCCCTCTCGGACGTCTTCGGCTCCCTGATCAAGCAGTACGCCCTCGGGCAGTCCGCGAGCCAGGCGGACTGGCTGATCGGCGCCGGGCTGCTCGGCCCGGACGTCACCGGCGACGCCCTGCGCTCCATGAAGGCCCCGGGCACCGCCTACGACGACGACAAGCTCGGCAAGGACCCGCAGCCGGCCACGATGGACGACTACGTCCGCACCAGCCGCGACAACGGCGGCGTCCACATCAATTCCGGCATCCCCAACCACGCCTTCTACCTGCTGGCCACGGCCCTCGGCGGCAACGCCTGGGAGCGGGCCGGCCGGATCTGGTACGCCACCCTCACCGGCGGCGAGCTGGCCGCCGACGCCGACTTCTCCGCCTTCGCCCGACTGACCCTGGCCTCGGCCCGCGGCCTGTACGGCGAGGGGGACGAGGTGGGGGCCGTGCTCAAGGCGTGGAGCCAGGTGGGGGTGCCCACGGCGTAGCGACCCGTAGACGGCGGCTGACGGGGTAGGGGTGACAGCATGCGTATCGTCATCACCCGCACCGGCGGCTTCGCCGGCATCGAGCGCCGGGCCGAGCTGGACACCTGCGGCCGGCCCGACGCGACGCATCTCGAGGCCCTGGCCCACCGCGCCCTCGCGCCGGGCCGGGAGGCGCCGACGGCGAGGGGCGTGCCGGACGGCTTCCACTACGTGATCGACGTGGACGGCCGTTCGGTGCACCTCGCGGACCCGCACCTCACGGAGGAGCAGCGCGAGCTGATTCGTACGGTGCTGAAGGAAGGGGCCTGAGGGCTGGAAGCCGGGCTGGAGCCAGGCTAGAAGCCCAGCTTCCGCAGCTGCTTGGGATCCCGCTGCCAGTCCTTGGCGACCTTCACGTGGAGGTCGAGGTAGACCGGCGTGCCCAGCAGTGCCTCGATGTGCTTGCGGGACTTCATGCCGACCTCCTTCAGGCGGGCGCCCTTGGGGCCGATGATGATGCCCTTCTGGCTGGGCCGCTCGATGTAGACGTTGGCGTGGATGTCCAGCAGCGGCTTGTCCTTGGGACGGTCCTCGCGCGGCAGCATCTCCTCGACCACGACGGCGATGGAGTGCGGCAGCTCGTCGCGGACGCCCTCGAGCGCGGCCTCGCGGATCAGTTCGGCGACCATGACCTGCTCGGGCTCGTCGGTGAGGTCGCCCTCGGGGTAGAGCGGCGGGCTCTCCGGCAGCATCGGCGCGATCAGGTCCGCCAGCAGGGAGACCTGCTTGTCGCCCACCGCCGAGACCGGGACGATCTCCGCCCACTTGATGCCCAGCTCCTCGCCCAGCCGCTGGATGGCGATCAGCTGTTCGGCGAGCGTCTTGGAGTCGACCAGGTCCGTCTTGGTGACGATGGCGATCTTGGGGGTCTTCTTGATGCTCGCCAGCTCGCCCGCGATGAAGCGGTCGCCGGGGCCGAGCTTCTGGTCGGCCGGCAGGCAGAAACCGATCACGTCGACCTCGGCCCAGGTGGTGCGGACCACGTCGTTGAGCCGCTCGCCGAGGAGGGTGCGCGGCTTGTGCAGACCGGGGGTGTCCACGAGGACGAGCTGGGCGTCCGGGCGGTGCACGATGCCGCGCACGGTGTGGCGGGTGGTCTGCGGCCGGTTGGAGGTGATCGCGACCTTCGTCCCCACCAGTGCGTTGGTCAGGGTCGACTTGCCCGCGTTGGGGCGGCCGACGAAGCACGCGAAGCCCGCGCGGTGGGGGGCCTGGGAGGGGGAGGCGGCGTTGTCCATGCCTCACATTCTCCCCGATCGTCCGGGCCCCGCCGACCAGCGGCTTCGACCGGCGGCTTTCCGCCCCAGGCCTCAGCCCGCGGTGACGACCGGGCCCGGGGTGCCGTCCGGGCCGGCGAGCAGCACCGGGGTCGCCGGCCCGCCCAGGTCCCGTACGGCCGCGCGGTCCGCGTCGGGGACGGCGCCGGCCTCGGAGACCACCGCGGCGGCCTCGAGCGACTTCGCGCCGCTGGCCACGGCCATCGCCACGGCCGTCCGCAGCGCGCTCAGCCGCAGCGAGTCCAGCTCGACGGTGCCGGCGACGTACGTGCGTCCCGTCTCGTCGCGGACGGCCGCGCCCTCGGCGACGGCGTTGCGGGCCCGGGTGGCCCGGGCGAGCGTGATCAGCTTGCGGTCTTCGGGGTCCAGCGTCTCCGTCATACCCGGAGCATAGGCGCGGCCCCGCCGGCCCCATCAGGCGGCCCGATCAGCCGCTCCGATCCGGCCGGCCCGGCCTGCCGGCCCGATCAGCCGGCCACCGAGTACATGCTGCCGCGCCGGCCCTCGGGCGAGCTCAGCCACGCCACCTTCTCGGCCGTGTCCGTGTTCGGGACGGGGTTGTGCAGCACGATCGTCAGGTCCGGCCGGGCCGGGACGCGCAGCTGGGTGCTCTCCAGGTACAGCGTGCCGACCAGCGGGTGCTGGAACTCCTTGACCAGCAGCCCGCCGGGCAGCACGTCGCCGCGCGCCCACAGCTCGACGAACTCGGGGCTCTCCGCCGAGACCTCCGCCACGATCTCCTGGAAGCCCTCGTCGTCCGGGCGCTCCGAGCAGGCGGCGCGGTAGGTCGCGACGACCCGGTGGGCGTTCTCCTCCCAGTTGGCGGCGCGGGAGCGGTAGACGGGGTCGGTGAAGAAGTCGATCAGGCAGTTCTGCCGGATCTCCGGGCGGAGGCCGAGGACGTGGCCGGCCGCCTCGTTGTAGGAGACGAGGTTCCAGTACGGGTCCATGATGTGCGCCGGCGACGGCAGCCAGCCGTCGATCAGGCGGCGCAGCCCGTCGCACAGGTAGTCCGGGTCGTGCGCCGCCTCCGGCAGCGGCGGGTTGAGGCCGGCCAGCACGTACAGGTGGCGACGCTCGGGGTTCTCCAGCCGCAGCACCCGGGCGACGGCGTCGAGCACCTGCGGCGAGACGGTGATGTCCCGGCCCTGCTCCAGCCACTGGTACCAGGAGGCGCCCACGCCGGCGAGGACCGCGACCTCCTCGCGGCGCAGCCCCGGCGTCCGGCGGCGGCCCCCGCCGTCCGGCAGCCCCACGTCGGCGGGGGACACCCTGGCCCGACGGCTCATCAGGAAATCGCGCAACTCGTGGCGGCGACGCGTCTGTACGGTCAACTCTCCCCCTTGCCTGGTGGTGCGGCCACCACCATAAGCGCGCTCTCCCCACCGTTGTTCCGGGCGCCGGAGGGTTGGGGCATGGCGATCGACACCCCTCCCCTGACCTCCGCGGCGGCGGCCCCCGCACCGGCGGAACCCCGTATGACCACCCGCGACAAGATGATCCTGATGGTGCTGTGCGCCGCGCAGTTCATCGTCGCGCTCGACTTCTCCATCCTCAACGTCGCGCTGCCCGTGCTCGGCGACGACCTGGGCATGAGCCAGGCCGATCTGCAGTGGGCGGTCACGGCGTTCGCCCTGCCGTCGGGCGGCTTCCTGCTCTTCTTCGGCCGGATCGCCGACCTCTACGGGCGGCGGAAGCTCTTCCTCGCCGGGCTCGGCCTCTTCACGCTCGCCTCGGCCCTGGCCACCGTCGCCTGGGACCCGGCGTCCTTCCTGACCGGGCGGGCCCTGCAGGGGCTGGGCGCGGCCGTGATCGTGCCGACCGGGATGTCCCTGCTGACCACGACCTTCGCCGAGGGCCCCCAGCGCGAACGGGCGCTGGGCATCAGCGGCACCCTGATGTCCCTGGGCTTCACCATCGGCATGGTCCTCGGCGGTGTCATGACCGACTCGCTGGGCTGGCGCTCCACGATGGGACTGCTGGCGGCGGCGGGCATCGCCGTGCTGCTCGCGGCGCCCGGCCTGCTGACCGAGTCCCGGCGCGCGGAGCGCCCCCGGCTGGACCTGCCGGGCGCGGTGACGGTGACGGGCGGCCTGCTCGCGCTGATCTACGCCCTGTCGACCGCCGCCCAGCGGGGCTTCGGCGGCGCGGACGTCGTCCTCACGCTGATCGCCGGCGCGGTTCTGCTGGTCGCCTTCGTCGTGGTCGAGTCCCGGGCCGCCGAGCCGCTGGTGTCCCTGCCGATGCTGCGCCGGCGGACGGTGGCCTGGGGGAACCTGGCCGGTCTCGCCACGTTCGCGATGATGACCTCGGTGATCTTCCTGCTCACGCTGTACCTCCAGGAGGTCCTGGAGCTGTCCGCCGTCCGCACCGGCCTGATCTTCGGTGTCACGGGTGCGGCGGG
>KL569425.1:0-534 GCA_000715685.1 Streptomyces lilacinus | reverse complement strand
CACGGGTGCGGCGGCGGCCGCCGCCGGGATGACCGCGTCCCGGATCATCGCGCGCTTCGGTGCGCGCGCCACGCTGGTGACGGGGCTGCTGATCCAGGCCGTCTGCACGGCGGTCCTGCTGGGGCTGGGGCACGGGCCGGCCGGCGCCTGGCTGGCCCTGGCCGGTACGTCGCTCGGCTGCGTCGGCCATCTGTGGGCGATCGTCGCGTACGGCGTCACGGCGACGTCGGGGCTGCCCGACACGGAGCAGGGGCTGGCCACGGGGCTGGTCACCAGCTCCCAGCAGGTGGGCCTGACCATCGGCATCCCGCTGCTGAGCGCGCTGGCCTCGGCGCGGGTGGGTGCGCTGCGGGACGGGGGCGCGTCGGTGGCGTCCGCCACGCTCGGGGGCATCAAGCTCGGCTTGGGCGTCGACGCGGCGGTCGTCGCGGTGGTGGCGGTGCTGGTGGCGCTGGGGCTGCGCCGCCGGGTGGGCCGCACAAAAGTCAGCCCGTCTGGGGGCACCTCCCAGCGGTAGCTGGGGGAGATTGAGGA
>KL569424.1:10973-13866 GCA_000715685.1 Streptomyces lilacinus | reverse complement strand
GGTGGGGGTGGGGTCCTCGTGTGCCGTGTGTACGTGGTCCGCCGCGTCCGCGCACAGGACGGCCAGGGCCCGGGCGGCCACGTCCGACAGCCGGTCGGCCGGCAGCACGGCGTCCACCAGGCCGTTGGCCAGCAGGTTCTCGGCGACCTGGACGCCGGGCGGGAACTCCTCCCCGTACAGCGCCTCGTGCACCCGCGGCCCGAGGAAACCGATGAGGGCACCCGGCTCGGCGGCGGTGAGATGACCGAGCGAGCCCCAGGAGGCGAGCACCCCACCGGTGGTGGGGTGACGGAGGTAGACGAGATAGGGCAGGCCGGCGGCCTTGTGGTCGGTGATCGCGGCGGTGACCTTCACCATCTGCAGGAAGGCGATCGTCCCCTCCTGCATCCGCGTCCCGCCCGACGCGGGCGCCGCCAGCAACGGCAACCCCTCGGCCGTCGCCCGCT
Organism: Streptomyces lilacinus; assembly: GCA_000715685.1. Lineage (GTDB taxonomy): Bacteria > Actinomycetota > Actinomycetes > Streptomycetales > Streptomycetaceae > Streptomyces > Streptomyces lilacinus. The sequence continues at coordinate 13,420 of KL569424.1, read as the reverse complement.
CCACCGCCCGCACCAGCCGCTCCCCCGCCGCGACCCCGATAGAACCGGCCAGAAAACGGAACTCGCAGGCCACGACCGCCACCCGCCGGCCGTGCACCAACCCCTCACCGGTGACGACGGACTCGTCCAACCCGGTCCGCTCCCGCGCGGCCAGCAGATCGGCGCGGTAGGCCGGGTCCTCCGTCGTCAGGGCGACGGGCCGGTCCCAACTGCGCCAGCTGCCGGGGTCCACGGCGGACAGGACGAGGTCGAGGGCGGGTACGGGCGTGGGTCTGCTGCGCTCGGTCATGCGTTCACCCTGCCACGGACGGCCTGCGAAGATCATCAAATGCGGGGTGACGAATCAGTACACGGGTCAGTAGGTGAGGAGCTCGTCAAACCCTCCGCCTCGGGCCAGCCCCTCCAACTCGTCCAACGCCCGCCACGCCGCGTCCCCCGTCTCCGGCTCCCGCTCGGCCAGCCCGCTCTCGGCGAACTCGTCCTCGTCCAGCCGCATCACGGTGCCCTTGTCCCCGGACATCCACAGATCGAGGTCCAGGTCCTCGACGGCGACCTCGCCCGCCGTGACCCGAGCGGGCCGCGCGACGTCGCAGTACCAGCCCTTGAGCACCCCGTCGGCGTCCCACACCTCCTTGACGGAGTACCAGCGGTCGCGCCAGTAGTGCTCGGTGAAGATGTCGCCCTTCTCGAACCGCACGAACCCGAAGTCCTTGTCCCCGGCCCCGGCCCAGGGAGCCCTGACGACAACGTGCGTGCCGTCGTCGTGCACGACGACAGCGGGATACCGCACCTTGGTGCGGCCGGCCTTGAGGAGGTGGACGATGGCGGAGGTACCGGGGGTGAGCGCGGGTGCGTCAGTCATGATCGCAGGGTCTCCCGAGCCGGGGCTCGAGGCCAGCGATTTACCGCAGGGCGGCGGTGAACGCCACCCAGGCGGCGGGGGTGAAGACGAGGGCGGGGCCGGCGGGGTTCTTGCTGTCGCGGACGGGTATGAGGCCGGGTATGTTGTCGGCGACTTCGAGGCATTGGCCTTCGTTGCCTCCGCTGTAGCTGGACTTGCGCCACTTCGCGCTGGCTATATCGGACCTGTTCATGCTTTCCATTCCTCCATCACCTTTCGAATCAGAACGAGCGATGCTTTGGGCGAAAGCGCGTCAGCGCGCAGCCGATCGTAGGTCAGGTTCGCGTTGGCCACGGTCCCCGGAGAGTCGATGATCTGGCCGGAGACCGGGTCCTCCACGTAGAGGACGTCGGGTTCCCCGCCGCCGAAGCTCATCAAGGTGAAGCCCAGATGGGAGGCCGGTGCCCCCGAACCAAACGGAAGCACCTGCAAGGTGGCGTGAGGCGACTGTCCCACGTCGAGCAGATGCGCCAGTTGCTCGCACATCACCTCTTCGCTGCCGACCATGCGCCGCAGGCACGACTCGTCGAGAATGACCCACAGAAGCGGAGGATTCTCGCGCTCCATGACTTGCCGACGCTTGAGGCGCCGCTCGACTCTCTCCGCGGTCACTTCCAGATCGTCGCGGGGATGCGCCGCCCGGAATACGGCATGAGCGTAGTCAGCCGTCTGCAGCATGCCCATGATGAGGTTCGTGCTGTAGTCAAGAACGACTGTGGCTCGCTCCTCCAGCTTGACGTACGGCACGAACCAATCGGGATAGCCTCGCTGCGCGACCCGCTTCCGCAAGCGCGCAAACGTACCCGGCGTACCGAAGAGGCCGTCGCAGGCCGTCGCGAACTCCGGACTGGCAAGCCGCTCCCCCGCCTCGACCTTCGCGACGTACTGCTGCCCGTACCGCGCGGCCTCGCCCAGCTCCCGCTGACTCATCCCCTTCTCCGTGCGCCACACGCGCACCTCCGCACCAAAGTACGCGGCACCGCTCTCCGGCTCGTCGGCCATCTCCCGTTCACCCCAAACGCGTTGGCGTGGCTCCAGACCTGTTGAGCGTAGGAGCGGAGCGCGACCCTGGAAGCACAAGCAGTGAACGTCGCTCGCGTGGGTGAGCGACCCTCTAACAAAGGTTTGCCCGCATGCCCCATACCCCCGAACAAGCCAGCGAAGCACGCGAGCGCTGCGAGGAGTGTCACCTGATCAAGTCCGCTTACTACGCGGCATCGCGGGCGGGCGACCGCGAGACGGCCGCGTACTGGACGACGGAGATGGGCCTCCACCAGAGGGCGGCCCACGGATGAGCCCGTCGAACTGCGCGCACCCGGCGGGGAGCTGGACCGCAGGCCCCGGCACCGCGACGTGCAGGTCCTGCGGAGTGCGTCGCTTCAGTGACTACGCGGCGCTGCGGTGGCCCGGCGACGCCGGCCACTCGACCGTGCTGGCACCGTGCCGCAAGCCCACGACCAGCGCAACGGGGACACTGCTCCTGAGACCCTGAGCCGGAGACGTGGTGCGCTCCGCTTCGCTGCGCGGAAAAGCGATGCGGAGTGTG
>KL569424.1:10372-10694 GCA_000715685.1 Streptomyces lilacinus | reverse complement strand
CCCGCCGCTCCGCTCCGCTGCGCGGGACCGTAACGGAGCTCCGACGCTCCGCGCCGGAAGGGCCGGCCCGGCAAGACAGCGATTGCCCTCACTCGTGGGGCAGCTGCTCCGCTCCGCTGCGCGGGATGTTGCTGTCGGAAGCGCGGGAGCCCGGCGACGTGGTGGACAGCAGCGCAATCCCCCATCCAGGGCCGGGCAAAAGGGACCGGGGGCGAAGGAATGCGCTGCCGGAAGACTCCAGTGCCGCCCCGAGCCGCGCAGCGGCGAGGTTCGCTCCGTGGATCCCGCGCAGCGAAGCGGAGCGGCGGGTGCCCACGGCAAA
>KL569424.1:0-10076 GCA_000715685.1 Streptomyces lilacinus | reverse complement strand
CCGCCCCCCAAGCCGCGAAGCGGCGCAGCGCACACTCCGCATCATCTTTTCCGCGAAGCGAAGCGGAGCGGCCCCGCTAGGCAGTGTCTGATGGCTCTTTGGTGAGGTCACGGAGCCAGATCACTATGGGTGGCCAGGGTGCTGTGGAAGATGTAGTCACGCTTGTCGAAGCGGGTCGCAACCGCCCGGTGCCGCTTCAGTTTGCTGACGCAGCGTTCCACTGTGTTGCGATTGCGGTACTGGTCGCGGTCGAAGGCCGGGGGGCGTCCGCCGGCCCGGCCGCGCCGGAGGCGGTTGGCTTTCTGATCGTCCGGTTCGGCGATCGTTGCCTTGATGTGGCGTTGTCGCAGGTAGGTGCGGTTGGCGCGGCTGGAGTAGGCCTTGTCGCCGCGGGCCCCGGTCCGGGCGGGTGCGCGGGCGTCCCGTCCCGGTTCGGCCACCTGGTTCAGGCCCTGTACGAATCGTGGGGGTACCGCAAGGTCGGCGAACGCCAGCCGTTCCCCGACTCACCGGTGTATGCGGTGATGCTCGCCGATCTGCCTCTACACGCCTGACGGAGACGTGGCAGCGCCCGGCCTTCGATCAACTTCAGAGTGACTGGGCGCGGCTTAGGGGAAGGCACCACACATCTCCCGGCAGTGCCCGACATGAACGGGAACACCGCATCTCTGACTGAAACCTATCGTCTCGGCGTTCAACTGACTGTGGCGTCTCAGGCCGAGAGTCTTTGCGGCCAGCTATAACGCGGACATCAGGGCGCGTCACTACCGATTGACTGGAGTCCGCGCCAGCTTTCGTGACGACACGCCAGACAGGAAATCAGTCGTTTATGTAGCGTTTAGCGCATGTCAAGTCGGATGGTGTTCTCGCGCCGGCACATGACATCGAGAAGCAGCCACATTGATCAAGGTCCTACCGTTCAAATGGGCTGGTCAGAGCCACGGCGGCACCCGCTGGCGTGGCTAATTAGCCAATCACCCTAATTTTCTTGCCCTTTGATCAATCAATGGCATAGATTCGTCACGCACTCAGCAAAAAGGGCAGACCGGGGGGCTGATTAGTGCTCAAGTGAGCCAATGACTCGCGAGAGATCAACGAGGCCATGAGATGCGGCCTTGCCTACGTCTCAGTTGACCGATTTGAAGTGACCTCCTTGGCGCTACTGCCCAACTAAGCAGACACCAAGCAGCTCCATCTCGCAAGGCTCAGTCATCCCTCGAATGCAAGAACTGCCCTTGCTGTACATCAAATGTCCGCGCCCCAGCTGGATTTGGCGACCCTCGCAAGGGCACGGACACCCTTCAACGGAGGTAAGGCTACATGAACCGCAAGTCCCTGAGAATAGCTGCCGCGACGGCGATGGCAGCCGTCTCGCTCGGGGTGGCCATTCCGGCCGCCAACGCCGCGGAGGCCCACCGCAATGCGGCCGGCGTGTCCACGCTGGCCATCTCCGAGGCACAGCTGGCCGCACTCAAGGCGGCAAACCCGCAGTCCGCCACCAATGGCGAGGCCAGCATCTCCGCTGCGGAGCTCGCTGCCCTGACGGCCGCCGCCAACGCCGGTGAGGGCCAGCAGATCGTCGGCGGCAAGATCGACGCGATCATCGCGCTCCTGAAGAAGTCCCCCGGGCTCTTCAAGGGCGCCGTGAACGCCGCCAAGAAGGGCGCGAACGCCTTCAAGGACTGGGTCGACGGGCTCTCCGACTGGAATCCGGTCAAGTGGACGCTCAAGGCCCTGCCTGGTGAGGCCATGATCGAGCTGGTCCGCTACCTCTCCGGTATGTAAGACCGCTTGACGCTGTGATGCCCCCGGTCACGGGGGCATCACAGCTCCCTGACCTGGAGCTGCACAGTTGAAAAAGACGAGGGAACAGGCAGTCTCGGACAACATCTGGGGCTCGCCCGCTTTGTTCATTACAGCCGCCTTCATCTGCTTCAACGTCGCAAGAGGCGATGAAGCCGAGCTGGCAGGCTGGACTTTGTATGTATGCGGATGGATCCCAGCGCTGGCGATGCACACCTGGTGCGCTCTCAAGCGGCGCAGGCCCGGCGTCGGAGGGGCTGTCAGCTTCCTTATGCTGCTCCTTTTTGGGGGCATCTTCTGGCTAACCCACGGCTGATCCGCACCGCCGGCAGACGCCTCGCGCAGGGAGCCGACCCCAGGGGGGTACACCGGTTGAGTGCGCCCGTTCCCTTCGAAGGGCTGTGCTGCCGTGCGCGTCCACGCGCGCCGGATGGGTCCTGTCGTCAGGCGTCAGGCGTTGGGCGAGGGAGAACCGGGCTGCGCTCCCGTGCGCGACCTTGCCGGTAACCGGTTACTGCTCCCGGCAAGGTCCGGCGCATGCAGATGGATGAGGAAGCCGTCGTTTCCGTCAGCATCCGGGGTGGGTGAGCTGGTCCGGCTCCATGAGGAACATGGGTTCGCCGCAGGCCGCGCAGATGGCCTCTTGGTCCATGCCGCCTTCCGTCGGATCCGTCGGCGGCCTGTCGGGTACCGCGTATACGCCGCGGGTCAGCTTGAGCAGCCGTCCTTGCTCGAACAGTCGCTTCAGGTACTGGTGGGCGTCGTCGCCGAACTGGTCCGCCACCGCCTTCGCGCGTACGCCCCCGGGATGCCGGCGAATGAAGTCGAGAATGCCCACGGACTTCTCGCTGAGTCCGGCAGCCTCGGAGCGCTGCTCCACCTGCGCGGCGGCCTCGGACAGGGTGGCGCCGTCCAAGGTCCACATGCCGTCGGACATCTTCATGGCGTACTCGGCTCGAGTACGTCCCGGCCGGTGACCTTGAGGACGGCGTCCTTGGCCTGGCGATTCCGTGCCAGGACGACGATCGTGTCTGCCGCTCCCGCTAGGCAGTGTCTGACGGGAGCCGCCCCCTTTTGCGGGTGGTCCGACGGTGGTCGGTGTCGTGCCCCGGAGGCGTGCTGGTGGGCCCGGCAGGAGGTGGAGTCGGCGTTGACTGCCCACGAATCGTCCGTGCCCTGGGCGGTGGCATCGGCTCCGGCCTGGAGGGCGTACAGGATTTTCGCCCAGGTGCCGTCGGCCGACCAGCGGCGGTGACGTTCGTACAGTCTGCCAGGGGCCGTAGCGTTCAGGCAGGTCACGCCACGGGATACCGGTCCGCGTCCGGTACAGGACCCCGTTGACCACGGTGAGGTGATCGGCCCACCGCCCACCCGGCCCGCCCACTCCGGGCAGTAGCGGAGCGATGCGTTCCCACTGAGCGTTGGTCAGTTCATGCCGCCGCACCATGCCTGGCCCCTGCCCGGAACGGCAACAGATCCACCACCCGAGCAAGAGCCATCAGACACTGCCTAGGCGCAGCGAAGCGGAGCCGCAAACAGCCGTAACCCGCACCCATCGGCCCGCACCGGAGGTGCCAAGGCCGGACCTCCGGTGCGGGCGACGGGACTTTCGCGCTGACCTAGAGCGAGTCGACGTACCGCTTGAGCGCGGCCTTGGTCCCCGCCCCGGCGACGCCGTCGATGGCACCGCTGTAACCCCAGTTGCTCTTCAGCCAGCGCTGCAGCGCCTTCACCGTGCCGCTTCCGACGATGCCGTCGATCGCGCCGTCGTAGCTCCAGTACTTCTTGAGGTAGCGCTGCATCGCCTGCCAGCTGCCGGTGCCGAGCTGCCCGTCTATCGCGCCGTTGTAGCCCCAGCCCTTCAGCGCGCGCTGGAGCTTCTTGGCCTGCGCGACGCTCAGGCCGAGGTTGTTCACCGCGAACGGGGCGACAGCCTCGGAGCTCGCCACTGTCTGCGTGCTGTCTCTTATACACATCATAAGAGACAGACGCTGACGAGCGTTTTCGTCAAGGCTCGCATTCTTTTCCCCTTCCGAAAGTCGGACCCGACCGCACCGGCCGGCTCGACAACGAGATTGCGGGGAGGGGAGCAGGAGCCGCCACAGTCGCCGCGGAAGTGACGTACTCGTGGGACGTCCCACACGCTGACCTGCTGGGACGCCGCCCGCCGTGGGGAGACAGTGGGACGGGCGGCAAAGCCCCCTAGGCTCGCCGCGTGACATGGAGCGAGGCCGAGTATGTGGAATGCCTGCAGGGCGAGCGGCGCTGCTACGCGTGGGTGATGCGGCGACACGGCAATCTGACGCCGACGGAAGCGTGGGCGGCGGCCTTGGAGTGCTACCCCTACGAACCGAGCGATGCGCCGTACCGCGGGCTCGTCTTCCATGACGAGGCGTGGCACTGGGCGATGTCGAAGATTCACGGGGTTCGGTACACGGTGGAACATCCCGAGTTGGCCGAGCCGTCGGCCGAGTACAGGGCACTCGGCTGAACACTTGCTGCCGGCCCCCGAGCCACGCAGCGAAGCGGAGCGGTGAGCTCACGGCACCAGCACGATCTTCCCCCGTACGCGGCCCGTCTCGCTCAGTTCATGGGCCTTGGCCGCCTCGGTCAGAGGCAGCGTCTCCTGGATCACCGGGCGCAGACCGCCCTGCCGCACCAGGTCGGCCAGCCCGGTCAGATCGGCCGGCGTCGGCTCGAGGTAGAACTCGACGAACCGTGTCCCCGCCGCCTCAGCCTGCTTCTTCACCGCCGTACGGTCGATGCCCACGCCCACGACGTCGACGAGGACTCCCCCGGGCTTCAGGGTGGCCAGCGACCTGGGCCCGTAGTCGTTGCTGACGGTGTCCAGCACCACATCCACGTTCCGCGTGTCCGCGAAGTCCGTCACCGTGTAGTCGATGAGTTCGTCGGCACCCAGCGTTCGCAGGAACTCGTGCTTGCCCGCGCGGGCCGTGCCGATCACATACGCTCCCCGCGACTTGGCGATCTGTACGGCCAAGTGCCCGACGCCGCCCGCGGCTCCGTGCACCAGAACGCGCTGGCCCGGGGACACCTGGCCGATGGTGACCAGGGCCTGCCACGCGGTGAGTCCCGCGATGGGCAGAGCCGCCGCGTGCACGTGGTCGATGACCGCCGGCTTGGCGGCGACGGAGGTCTCGGGGACGACGACGCAGTCCGCGTTGCTGCCGTGGGGCGGTGTCACCCACCCGAACACCTCGTCACCGGAATGGAAGGCGCTGACACCGGCCCCCGCCTCGGCCACCTCGCCACTGAATTCGTGCCCGAGCACGAACGGCGGCGCGCCGAACCACTGCACATGCCCGGAACGCACCTTCCAGTCCGCCGGATTGACGCCGGTGGCGCGCACCCGCACCAGGACTTCGCCGGGGCCGGGGCTCGGCCGGTCGGCCTCCATGACTTCCAGAACTTCGGGGCCACCAAGAGAACGCTGACTGATCACTCGCATGTGGATCATCCTGGAACAGGGTGGTATCCCTTGCACAGTAGGCACTTTTCCGAAAGGTAGGTACCTGATGGATACCACTCTTGCCTCTTCCGACGCCGGCAGCCCCTGGACCGTGCCGGCCGTGGAGTGCCCCTCGCGGACCGTCGTCGAGGTGCTCGCCAACAAGTGGGTGCTGTACGTGCTGGGAACACTGCGGCAGGAAGCGGCACCCATGCGGTTCAACCAGCTGCGCCGAGCTCTGCCGGGCATCACGCAGAAGATGCTGACGCAGACCCTGCGCACCTTGGAGCGTGACGGCCTCGTCGCCCGCAAGGTCTACCCCACCGTCCCACCACGCGTGGAGTACGCGCTGACCCCGCTCGGCCACGAGGCCGGGCAGCTCACGATGCTGATCGGCGACTGGGCACTCTCACACGTCAACCAGATCCTGACCTCGCGCGAGGCGTTCGACGAGAGCTTGAAGAGCGAGCCCGCCGCGCTGAACTGAGGTCGCTCACCGCATTCGCCGTCTGAGCCATGCGAAGGTTGGCAGATCCAGGAACTCTTGCCGGCCCGCCCCTGCATCACTCCAATGGGGGAATCCCCTGCGCAATCAGGGCACAACAGGGCCCACAACCCCATAAGACCCGAACCGCACATCAATTGATCATGCACGCATCAACAATTGAGTGATCGGAGAGGCCTTGAAGATTCGCCTTGCGGTGACGGGCGTCGGGGCTGCCGCAATCCTTGCGGCCTTCAGCACCTCGGCATCCGCCACCGCCACGGCTGCCGAACCGAGCAGCGAGGCCCGCGTAAGCGGCGACTACTGTCTCGCCAACACCTGGGACAGTTCCGCAGTCAGCATCAAGTCCTGTGACTCCCGTGACCGTGGGCAGCACTGGACAGTCAAGGGAAACCAGATCTCTCTGACCGACGCACCCCGCTACTGTCTCGCCAACACGTGGAACACTCCCGAAGTCCGCACCAAGCGCTGTGACTCCCGCGACCGCGGACAGCGCTGGACAGTCAAGGGAAACCAGATCTCCCTGACCGACACGCCCCGCTACTGTCTCGCCAACACCTGGAACACTCCCGACGTCCGCAGCCAGCGCTGCGACTCCGGTGATCCCGGACAGCACTGGACAGTGAACGGAAACGAAATCTCCCTGGCCGACGCCTGAGAGAACCGTTCGACCGAGAGAACCGTCCGGCTGAGGAAGCAGTCCAGCCGAAGCCCGGCGTATCGGACGGCCTGGGGGCTCTGCCCAAGCACGGCCCCCAGGCCGTTCTTCGACCTTCCGCTCAACCGCGCCCTGCGCCGGTCAGCTCACCATCGACGCGCAGTTCGCCGGCGTCGCGTGCTCCGGGTCAAGGGCGTTGGCGGCCTCGTGGAAGGCGACGCGGTCGATCGTGCCGAGGGTCAGGTGCATGGAGATGTCGATCGGGCACAGGTCCTGGACCAGCACGTTGCGCACGTTGGGGCCGGAGAGGAACCCCGAGCGGTAGGGGGTCACGACCTCGTCGTAGCGGGTGGCGATGACGGTGTAGCGGACGCCCGGGACGGTGTCGCCGCCCTCGTTGAGGCGCTTCATGAAGTCGGAGCCGACGACCTGGTCGGACAGGCCGGGGGTGGCCTGCTTCAGGACGTCGCGGGCGCCGGGGACGATGTCGAGGAGCTTGGTGATGCCGGACAGGGTGGTGCCGTGGTTGCTGGGGGCGATGCCGACGAGGGCGTTGACCTTGGGGGCGCCGCCCAGGAACTTGAGGTAATAGCGGGGCATCATGCCGCCCTGGGAGTGGCCGACGATGTCGACCTTCGCGGCGCCGGTGAGGGCCAGCACCTTGTCGACGTCCCGGGCGAGTTCCTCGGCCGACTTCTCGATGGGGCCGAGGCCGTGGAAGGCGGGGACGCCGGGCAGTTTGCCGTAGTCGAAGGAGAAGACGCAGTAGCCGCGGCGCGTCAAGTAAGGGGCGAAGAAGACCCAGTTGTCGACGGAGTTCTCGAGGGTTCCGTGGACGAGGACGACGGGGCGGGGGTGGGCGGCGGAGGGTTTGCAGGAGTAGTCGTTCCAGCCGCTGCTGACGGCGCCGGTGTCGGCGGCCGACGCGGTCTGCGGTGTCACCGCGGCCACCAGAGCCAGGACCAGGGCGGTCAGGACGGCTCTGACAGATCTGACGGATCTCCAGCGGCTACGACGCAGGTGCACGGGAACTCCTCACGGCGGGGGGTGGGTACGCCGAACAGCGCCGGTTTGTGTTGCCGGCGTGTTAAAAGGGCGTGAACTTACTTCGGAGTAGCGTGCGGTCAAAACTTTGCATGCGTCAAGCAAAAGAACGAACTTTCCTGAGATCAGAGCACTTTCCATAAAAACGGAACGAAATGGTCCGCAGCCCGGCCCGCCACCTCACAGGGTTCGGGGCCGGGCTCGGGCTGGGGCGAGGGTCAGACCTCGCAGTTGGATTCGGTGCCGAGGAAGGGGATGTCTTCCTGACAGGTGTCGTTTCCGGATCCGCCGTCGACGGTTCCGGTGGCTTCCGCGCCTTCGTGGATGTTGTCGTCGCCGGCCCCGCCCAGGACCGTGCAACCGTTGGCGTCGGTGACGTCGATGGTGTCGTCGCCGCCCTCGCCCTCGATCGTGCTGAGGTTGCAGACGGCGACCGTCAGGGTGTCGGAGCCGTCTTCGCCCTCAAGACTGCTGTCGGTGAGACTGAGGGTGTTGATGTTGGCGAAGTCGTCGCCCGGGCCGAGGAGCATCGCGTCGAGCAATGCCGTGCCGTGGATGACGAGCCGGTCGGCGTTGGCTCCGGTGTTGATGAGTCCGGAGTTGTTGCCGGTGATCTCGACGAAGTCCTCGCCGTCGCCGGTGTTGATCGAGTTGCCGGCGTGGTTGCCCAGGATCCGGACGGTGTCGTTGCCGTTTCCGGTGGTGAAGACAGCCGCGCTGTCGACGTTGCCCGCGGTGATGATGTCGTTGCCCGCACCGGTGTTCACGTTGCCGTTGGCGTCGGCCAGGATGGTGACGGTGTCGTTGCCACCGAGGCTGTTGATGCTCTGCCCGGGCAGCAGGAACGGGCAGAAGATGTTGTCCGCGCCATTGGTTTCCGTGCCCGTGCACTGCGCCGGCAGCGCGGAGGCGGCGGTGGCCGACAGACCGACGAGACCGAAGGCCATGAGTGCCACGGCGGACAGGCTCGCCAGGCCTCTACGAAGGGGTATCGCCTGCATCGTTGCTCCTCTCGGCTCCTGCCCCGAGCCAGGGGCGGGAGCGATGGGGGGTGATGTTTGCGCCATGCACGTCCCGCACGGACCCGGGCCAGCGGGCCGGTTCAGCGGGGGCGCAGGACGATGGCAAGGAGCGCACGGGCGTGCGCCGTCGTAGGGAGCCGCACCTCGTAGAGCCTCGATTCGTGCGCCGGAGGCGCCCCTTGCGGTGTCTTGAGTGTGCGCGGGGGTGGCTGGAAACAGCAGGCGCGTGAAGTGGTCAGCAGTGGTGAGAAACGGCGCATGAGCTACCTGCGAGCCCCTGCCGAGCCGGGTGCCCCTCGGCCGGCCACGAAGCGGGCCGGATCCGTACCTGATGGTTCGTCGAGGCGTCGTGCCCCGCGCACCGCCGCCCGCCGCCCGCAGCCCGCCGCAGCGCCTCGACAGCGGTACGGGACGGAAATGCCGTCAGGCCGCGCCGGACTCCGGCACCTCGAGCGTGCCCGCCGGTCCCACCACGCCCGCGCCGAAGCGGGCCCGGGCCCGGTCGATCGCCGCCTCGACGCGCCGCGCCTTCTCGTCGGCGGGGTCGAACGTCAGCTGGTGCGCGGTGTGCCGGGCATCGCACAGGCCCTCGGCGCGCAGGGCCACGGCCCGTACCCTGGCGCGCTGCAGGGCGAGGGCCTCGTGCAGGGCGTAGGCGGCCGCGACGAGGTCGGGGCCGTGCGCGGTCGGTTCGGGGAAGGTACGGGAGCGGGTGGTCGAGGAGCCGTCGGCGTAGCGGACGGTGAGCTTCAGGCCGCGGGCGACCTGGCCGCTCCCCCGCATCCGGGCGCCCAGGCCGTCGGCGAGCGCGAGCAGTGCGCGGCGCCGGTGGTGGGGGTCGAGTTCGTCGGCGCGGAAGCGGTGTTCGGCGCCGATGGACAGGGTGCGGGTGTCCGGGGCGACGGGGGTCGGGTCGATGCCGCGCGCCCGCTCGTGGATCCGCCGGCCGGCGGCCGCACCAAGGATGCGCTGCAGCGCGCCGAGCGGGGCGTCGGCGACCTTGCCGACGGTGTCGAGGCCGTAGGTGCGCAGGGTGCGGGCGGTCGCGGGGCCGACGCCGTGGAGGGCGGCGACGGGTTTGTCGGACAGGAAGGCCGTCACGGCCTCGGGGTCGCCGGGGAGCGTACGGACGGCGCCGGGGGCGCCGTCGTACGCGGCCATCCGCGCGAGCAGTGGGTTGCCCGCGATGCCGACGGTGCAGTCGGCGTCGTACCGGGCGAGGGCCCGGACCCGGAGGAGGGCGGCGAGTTCGGCGGGGTCGTGGCCGAAGTAGCGCAGGGCGCCGCGGACGTCGACGAGGGCGGCGTCGGGCGGGATCGGCTGGACGACGGGGCTGACCTCGGTGAGGAGGGCGAGGAGGCCGTCGTAGGTTTCTTCGGGGAGGGGGCCGTTGCCGGTGGTTGTGGCCGGGTGGAAGTGAACGTACAGGATGGTTGTTTCCCCAGCCCCGCCCCTTCCCGAAACCGGGGCTCCGCCCCGGACCCCGGGGAGCGGGAACGGGGGCTTCGCCCCTCGCCCCCGGACCGGGAGCTTCGCTCCCAGGCCCCCTTTCGGGGCTTCGCCCCGGACCCCGGA
>KL569423.1:124863-130482 GCA_000715685.1 Streptomyces lilacinus | reverse complement strand
TATCCCGTGACGTCGAGGCACTTGTTGTTCAGGTCACTGCGGATCATGCGGCCGTCCCAGTACCAGTGCTGGTTGGCGCCGTTGAGGCAGTCCCACGTCTGGGTCTGAGCACCGTTGTTGGGGTTGTATCCCCGGATGTCGAGGCACTTGCCGTTGAGGTCGCTCCTGATGGCAGTCGGGGCACTCGCCTGTGCCCCGGCACCGCTCGCCGTGGCGGCGTTGGCCATGCCCGGTCCGGCCATCAGGACGGCCATCGAGGCGCCGGCCGTGAGGACCGCGCCAAGTGCTCTTCGCATGTCTGCTCCGTTCGGGAGATCGAGGCTTCGCCGTGGCCCTGGTGGGGCGGCGGCTGGGAAGAGCATCGGTCGGAGGTGCCGGCGTGAGGGAGTGCGGGATCTGCCCTGGCTCGCGGGGTTCCCCTTGTGCAGCGCGTGCCTGTGCGCGGCGCGCGCGTAGCGCAGGGTGTGGTTCAGGAAAAGAAGTTGGCTGGTTGAGGCCTGTCGGGGGCGCGGGACGCCTGCGGACAATGCGGGCGTGGACTCCAAGATCGCTCTGCGTGACTTCCTCGTGTCCCGCCGTACCCGGCTGAGCCCCGCCGACGTGGGGCTGCCCGTTCACGGCCCCCGCCGGGTCTCCGGCCTGCGCCGCGAGGAGGTGGCCGCGCTGGCCGCGGTCAGTGTCGACCACTACATCCGCCTGGAACGCGGCAACGCGTCCCTGGTCTCCGATGCCGTGATCGACGCGGTGGCCGACGCGCTGCGGCTCACGGTGGGCGAGCGGCGCTACCTGCTCAGCCTCGCGAGACCGGCCGGCGCGCAGCGCGATGCGCAGCGCGACACGGCGAGGAGCACCGGCGGTGGCGAGGGAGGGGTGCGCCAGAGCGTGCAGTGGTTCCTCGACTCCCTCCGCGACACACCCGCCTACTTGATCGGTCGCAACGGCGCGTTCCTCGCGTGGAACGCCCTCGCGGCCAAGGTCTTCACCGACTTCAGCGTGATCCCGCCGCACCGGCGCTTCATCGGATGGCTCATCTTCGGCGAACCCGGTGCCCGCCTGCTCTACGTCGACTGGGAGCACAAGGCGCGCGAGACCGTCGCGTACCTGCGTATGGAATGGGGCAAACGACCCCACGACGCCGAACTCGGCCGGCAGATCCATGAACTGAGCGAGGCGAGCGACGACTTCCGTCGCCTGTGGTCGGCGCAGTTCGTCCTCGACACCACCCACGCCACGTGCGGCCTCGACTCCCCCGCCGCCGGCCGGACGCTGGAGCTCTCCTGGGAGACCTTCCAGATGACCGACGACCCCGACGAATTCGTCGTCGTCTACACCGCCGAGAAGGACTCGCCCTCGGCGGTGGCGCTGCGACGGCTCGCGGACGCCGGCGAGGGGGCGTCACGCCCGGTCGCGCACGGCGGCCTGGTCCCCGACTGAACCTGGCTGCCGCACCCCGCTCAGGCGCTGCCGCACACCGCCTTGGTCGCGAAGGCGAGGACGGCCCGCTCCAGGGCTTCGGAGCCCGCGGGGTCGTAGGGCGTGTACGAGAGCGTGACCTGGCGCCGGCCGTCGGCGGTGCCGACCAGCAGGGTCTGGAAGCCGGCCGCCTCGCCGCTGTGGCCCCACAGGGGCTCGCAGGGGGTTCGCAGCCGGGTCAGTCCCAGGCCGTAGGCCTGGGTGGGGCTGCCGGTGTCCACGGTCCGGAGCAGGGCGGCCTGCTCGGCGGGGCGCAGGAGTCGGCCGCCCAGGAGGGCGGCGTGGAAGCGGTCGAGGTCGGCGGCGGTGGAGATCAGGGAGCCCGCGGCGCCGTAGACGGTGGGGTTGATCTCGGTGATGTCGACGTGGCCGGTGGAGAGTTTGAGGTAGGCGTGGGTGTGCGGCCCGGGGATGAACGGGTTGTCGCCGGGCAGGGAGGTGTGGGTGAGGCCCAGGGGGCGCAGGATGCGGCGGGTGATCTCGTCGGCGTAGGGGTGGCCGGTCACCTTCTCGACGACGAGGCCGGCGAGCACGTAGTCGGTGTTGGAGTAGTGGAAGCCTTCCCCGGGCCGGGAGTACGGCGGGTGGCCGACCGCGATGGCCACCAGGTCCCGCGGGCTGTGGTGCTGCCAGCGTTCGACGGCGAGCCAGTGCGGAATCTCGGCCTCGGTGTGGTCGAAGCGGGCGTCGTCGAGGTACTCGTACAGCCCGCCCGTATGGTTCAGCAATTGGCGCACGGTGATGACGTCGCCGGCCGGGACCTCGACGGCGGCGGGCAGGTGGCGGTCGACGGGGTCGTCCAGCCCGAGCCTGCCCTCCGCGACGAGTTGGAGCAGGACGGTCGCGACGAAGGGCTTGAGGACGCTGCCGGCCCGGAACCGCCCGTCGGCGCGGACCGGTGCCCGGGTGGCGAGGTCGGACACGCCGGAGGTGCCGCGCCATGTCGTGGCGCCGCTCTCGTCGAGCTCGGCGAGGGCGGCGGTGGCCTTGCCGTCACTGACGACGTCGTCCAACGCCCGCTGCAGGCCGGGAGGCGCGACCGGCGCCGCGGCGTGTGCGCCGGGCGCGGTGCCGAGACCTGGTGCGACGGCCAGCGCTACGGTGCCGGCGCACAGCGCGACGGCGACGCGTGCGCCTGCCGAAGCCCGGAATCGGCCGAGCCAGGAGCGGAACCGGCGTCGCGAGCGGGCGTCCGGCATGGGCGTGTCCTCCCCCTTGAGCGGCGCGAGCGGCACCGCGACGACGGTCCTGGCGAAGACGGTCCTGCGACCGGCGTGGTCGAACGCCCATCGTGGGGCCCGTAGCGGAGGCTGTCCGGGGAAGGCGGTTCCTTCGACACCTTGGGATGAATCCGGCCGCGTCCGGTCGCTTCGGACCCCTGTCTCAGGATTGCGGTGTCGGCCGCAGCGCCAGGTACGTCCAGGTGACGGCCCGACGCCCGTGCGGATCGTCGCGTTCCGAGCAATGGACCACGTCCAACCCGCACGCCCGGCTCAGGTCGATCGTCTCGTGCGCGGAGACGGGAAACATGCGCCGCCCTTCCGGTACGGGTCCGTGGCGGAGGGAGAGGATCACCTGCCCGTCGGTGGCAAGCAGCCCCGCCAGGGCGGCCATCGCCGCCGACCGCTGTCCCGCGTCCAGGTGCATCCAGACCGCGGTGAGGAGGATGAGGTCGAAGCGACGTTCCTGTCCTCGCACCACCGTCAGCTCGGGCAGCGCGTCGTCGACCCACTCGATGTCCTGGTCCGCGTGGATCCTGCGGCCCAGTGCGCGGAGCTCCGCGGTGGGTTCGACGGCGACGACCCGGTGGCCGCGGGCCGCCAGGGCAGCGGCGTCGCGCCCGCTGCCCGCTCCGATGTCCAGGACCGACGCCGGTCGCGAGGGAAACAGCTGCAGCACCTCTCGGTGGACCTCCTCGAAGGTCACGCTCTCGTACTGTTCGACGAGGGCGGCGGCCGCTTCGCCGTATCCCGCGGTGGTGGCCATGGTGGCCATGGTGGCCATGGAGTGCGACTGCTCGGAAGTCGTGTCACTGTTCACAACATCGCACCCTACGTCCGCCCGCGCCCCGTCGATCGACTTCCTCCGTCACGGACAGCTGAGTTGGGACCTCCCAGCTCCCGGTCTCCCTCTCTCTTCGTGCGGTTAGGGTGAGGGGGATGACCGAGACATGGGGAGCCGACGACGCGGGTGTCCTGCGGCTGCCTTCCGGACGCCTCGTCCGGGGCCGGGGACTGCGCCGCGGCCTTCCGGCCGGCCCGGTGCCCGAGTTCGCCGTCCATCTGCTGGGCAAGCGGCCTCCCGAGGTTCCCTGGGAGGCCCGGTGGCTGTACTGGCGCGACTTCTGGCTGCCTCGCCGTCACGCCGAGGCCCGAGCCGTTCTGTACGAGGCGTGGGAACGAGCCGCCACCGAGCGCGTCGAGATCGCGTGCGGCGGCGGCCGCGGCCGCACCGGGACGGCCTTGGCGTGCCTCGCCGTCCTGGACGGGGTCCCCGCCGACCGGGCGGTGGACTTCGTACGCCGGCACTACGACCGGCACGCCGTCGAGACGCCCTGGCAACGACGCTACGTCAGCCGCTTCGCCCACTGACCCGCCGCGAGGAAGGATCGCCCCGCGCGTGGCTCCCACGGGCGCGGCACCGCGCCCGTGCTAAGAAGAGCTGGTGAACGAGGCTCCGCAGGGCTCCGACGCGACGGCCCGATCCCGTACGGAACATCTCGTGCCGACGCACCGGATGCTCGCCCTCGCGGACGGGGTGACGGCCATCGCCATGACCCTGCTCGTGCTCGACATCAAGCTGCCCGAGGGACTCCGCGGCACGGAGCTGCGCGAAGCACTCGACGAGGCCTGGCCCCAGGTCGGCACCTTTCTGCTCAGCGCGGTGGTCATCGCCCTCTTCTGGCGGGCCCACCAGGCCACACTGCGCCACGCGAAGGCGATCGACCTCCCGCTCTTCTGGCTCAACGTCGCCTTTCTCGCCCTGATCTCCCTCATTCCGTTCCCGACCGCCGTCCTGCACGACTACGGCGACAGGCCTCTCGGTCCGGGTCTGTACGGAGCGGTCATCGGCACGACCGCTCTGTTGGTGTACGCGATGGCGGCGCGCGTCAACCGCCTCTCGGACGCCGCGGAACGTCGTCGCCTCCCCTTCCCGGCTCAGGCCTGCGTGTTCCTGCTCTCCGTGGGCATCGCGGAGATCTCCCCGACCGCGGCGATCTACAGCTGGGCAGCCACCGTGCCCCTGGCCGCGGTGGCGAACTCGGTGGCGGTGAGGCGGCAGCGGACGCGATGATCGACTCCATGGATGTCGTCGTTCAACGAGTACGCACGTCGTGGACCAAGGCGTCGCGCGGCGGGCCCGGAGCCGCTGCGCGCAACGCGGCTCCGACGGTGTTCCCACTGCCGCCCGGTCTGAGGTCCGGGCTGCACGATGTCGCCATGGGGGAAGCCGACGCGTTCAGCCCGAGGGTGTCGGAGCACGACCTGTCGCGTCCCGGCATCGTCCTTCGCGAAGTCGACGGGCTGCTGCAGGTAGGCCCACCGGAGACGTCGTCCTTCAGCATGCCGCCACGCAACCGGCGCCCACCGAAGGTCAGGCTCGGCCCCGGGCAGTGGCTGCAATGGCAGATCAACTACCGTTTCGGCGGCGGCTGGAGCGAAACGTGGACATATCGGCTCGATACGTTCAACGTCGCCTACGGCCCGGCATCGTCCGACGTCTTCCTCGGCACACCGACACGCTGTGTCGACGAGCGCGGCTTCCTGCGCTGAGCGTGGGTGGGGCCGGCCGGTGACCTCGCCGACTGTCTCTTATACACATCTCCAGGCGACGGTGATCTCCATTGGATACCCGCACTCCCAGTGCCGCAGCTTGTTTATCAGGGCACATTCTCACAAACAGCCCATTCGAGTGAAAAGACGTGCGCAGGCTTCTCGGCCCCCCGGAATTGCGTTCTCCTGGCGACTGGAGGCACCCACTCCGCCAGTCGGTGGTGGCAGTGCCCGGGAGAAACCCTCGTCCAAGGGAGTTCCGTCATGGGCCAGTTCGACATCTATGAGGAGCCGGTGCTGTGGGAGGTCGGGGAATTCCGCGGCCTCACGCGCGGCTCGGGCGATGAGCCAGGCCCTGTCTCTTATACACATC
>KL569423.1:120288-124599 GCA_000715685.1 Streptomyces lilacinus | reverse complement strand
CCTCGGTTGGCTGACGGCGAATGGTTCGCGGTCCTTCCGGATGGTGAAGCCGGTCGCGCCGCGGCCCACGTGTTGCGTTCCTCGTCCAGCAAGGTGATCAACCATGCGTCGGGCCGGCCCTGGCTGCTGGGCAACTGGACCGACCGTCGGATCACCGTCGCGGCGGCAGGGACGGAACGTCTGGCGGTGATCGGGCGCTGTCCGGTCACCGCCGGCGAGTTGGAGGTACGGCTGGGGAGGATCCGGAGCGTCGACGACGTGCAGCCGGCGATCGGGGATCTGACCGGCAGCTTTCATGCGGTCGCTTCGGTGGGTGGCCGGGTCTGGCTACGGGGCAGCGCGTCCGGCGTGCGGCAGGTTTTCCATGCCTCCCTGGACGGCGTGACGGTGGCGGCGAACCGCGCCGACGTCCTCGCCTCGTGGGTGGGCTCGCGTCCGGACGAGCAAGTCCTCGCCCTTCATCTCCTGTACGGCAGCCCTCCCTATCCGTTGGACGACAAGTGCCTGTGGCAGGGCGTTCACATCGTGCGCCCCGGAGACTGCCTGACGGTCGAGAGCGACGGGCGGTCCCGTACGCGGCGATGGTGGAATCCTCCCGAGCCGGAGCTCTCCCCGACCGAGGGAGCGCCCGCGGTGCGCAGCGCGCTGATCGCCGCCGTGAAGTCGTGCGTGTCGCCCGGCGGAACGGTGAGCTGCGACCTGTCGGGGGGAATGGATTCGACCAGCTTGTGTTTTCTGGCCTCGCGGAGTCGTTCCCGGCTGGTCACTCTGCACTGGGAGGGACTCGGCCCGGGGAACGACGACGCCCGCTGGTCGGCCGCGGCCGCGGCGGCGCTCCCCCACTGCGCTCACGTGCGGCCCGATCCTTCGCACACGCCCCCGTGGTTCGGAGCCGCGACCGAGCCTCTCCCTGATGCCGAGGAGCCGGGGGCGTTGGCGCCGCGCGAGACGGACAGGCTCAGGGCAGCGGTGGCGCTGATGATCTCCCATGGGTCACGGCTTCACATGACCGGCTGCGGCGGCGACGAACTCTTCACCGCCTACTTCCCCCATATGCACGACTACGTCCGCACCCACCCGCTGGCGGCATTGTCGCGGCTGCGCCGACAGCGATTGTTCCTGGGATGGCCGCTGCGGCCCCTCCTGCGCGGCCTGGTCGACCGCAGCAGCTTCAGCCAGTGGCTGGCCGCCCGGGCGGACGGCCTCGCCGCGGCACCGCCCGCGCCGCAGGGCCGGCCCCTCCCCTCGATGACCTGGGGCGACGGTCTCCGCATGCCGCCCTGGGCCACCCCCGACGCGGTCCACGCCGTGCGGAGGATGCTGCGCGAGGCCGCCGACGCCGGCACCGAGCCGCTGTCGCCGCAGCGGGGGCAGCACGCCGCCCTCTCCTACCTGCGGACGGCCGGCCGTGTCGCACGACAGAGGAACCAGACGACCGCGGCCCTGGGGTTGGAGTACGCCGATCCCTACCTCGACGACAACGTGGTGGAGTCGGCGCTGTCCATCCGGGTGGCCGAGCGCAACGCACGCGAGCAGTACAAGCCCGTGCTCGCCACCGCCATGCGCGGCACAGTCCCCGATGCCCTCCTGGAACGCTCGACCAAGGGTGACTTCAGCACCGACATGTACCGCGGCCTCCAGCACGGGCGGGCCGGCCTGTTGTCGCTCGTCGACGAGAGCCGCCTGGCCGAGGTCGGGCTGATCGACGCCGCGGCGTTCCGCACGGCCCTGAGCCGCCTCGGCCCGACGTCGGACGCGCCGCGCCTGTTCGAGGCCGCCCTCGGCTGCGAGCTCTGGCTGCGGTCGCTGTCCCGTCACGCCGCCGGACGTTGAGCGTTCAGTCCTGCCGCGCCTCCTCGGTGGCGGTGCGGTCGACCAGCCGCTCGTAGCGCTGCCTGGCCGCCTGCGGAGTGCCGAGGCCGAGACCGAAGGCGATCTCCTGCCAGGTCATGCCCCGACCGCGCGCCATCTTGAGGAGCCCGGCTTCCAGTTCGTCCATCTCGCCCCGGGCCAGCGGTACGAGACTCAACGCGGCCGTCACGTCGGCGGAGTCCACCTCGGACTCGCCGTCGTCGAGTTGCGCCGCCCCGCTGAGCAGGAACGCCACCAGCCGGACGGCTTCGTGCGGTCCGAGGACGGAGGGGTGCACTTGTCGCCGGCGCTGCGCGTCGGTGGCGGCGTGCCGTTCGGCGATGTGGAAGAGGGAGGCGTACACGCGGTGCGCCCGCGCCTCTTCGGGGTTCGGGGGGAGGAAGGGATCGGTGGATTGATCAGTGGTCGCTGACATGTGATCAGGATGTGCCGACCCCCGATCCATCGTCAACACTTTATTTTCAACGACTTGTTCAACACTCGGGCGGCCGGGTGGCCGGGAACGCAGATCGGCCCCCTGCGCGTCACCGCGCAGGGGGCCGAGCCACCAAAACACATCGTGCGCGTCGTCTAGTTGACGACGACCACCTGCTCCGCCTGGGGGCCCTTGGCCCCCTGGGCGACCTCGTACTCGACCCGGTCGTTCTCCTCGAGCGACTTGTAGCCGGTGGCCTGAATGGCGGAGAAGTGGACGAACACGTCCGGACCGCCGTCGTCCTGTGTGATGAAGCCGAACCCCTTTTCGGCGTTGAACCACTTCACCGTGCCAGTTGCCATGCTGCTCTCCTCAACAGATGCGGGCGCCGCCAGAGCCGGTACGGCATCGCCCTGAACAGCACGTTCTGACGGACAGTACACGTCCCGAAACGAGTCGCGACATGGCCAACTCAGCCACCTGACGGCCGCACATGGCCGAATTCAGATCCCCCTGTGAGTGACAGCCGACGCCCCGCTGTCGCTACGGTGAGCGGCAGTCGAACACAACAGGGGGCCGTCCGGTGTCCCACCTCGGGCTGCAGCGGTCCGGCTGTCCGGAGTCGTGACCCCGCCTTACGCGGCCCGGCTTCGCGCGCCGAGCCGGACGAAAGTCGTGACCGCGTGCACCGCGAGCGCGACGGGCACGGCGAGGAGAAGCTCCCAGGGCACCAGGCCGGCCGCGGCCAGGAGGGCGCAGACCGGAACGGTCAGGAGAGTGGGGAAGGTTGAGGCCAGCGCGGTACGGAGGCGGGTCGAACGGTTCATGCCGAGGTCCTTCGGTAGTGAGGGCAACGGGTGAAGGGCGATGGGTGCGGGAACGGGCCGGTCAGGCGGGGCCGGTGCGGGCGGCGCGCAGGTAGGCGGTCAGGTCCCGCCACGCGTCGGCCGGGGCGGCGGCGTCCCCGGACATGGCGGCCGGGTCGTCGTGCCACGCGTCCCGCACACCCGCGGAGATGCCGGCGTCGCCTCCGGTGAACAGCGTGCTCAGCTCGTCCATGCGCGCCGCCAGCCGCCGGACCTTCGGGTCGGTGGGAGGCGTCCCGGCGGCGCGGAGCCGCTCGGCCCTGCGGTACAGCTCCGGCCATTCGATGTCCATCAGGTAGTGCGCCACGGGTCCCAGAGCCGCTGCCCGGTTTCCCAGGGCCTCGACCTGGCCCTGTCTGCTCGCCCTCGGGGCCGGTGCCGCCGATGGCGCGCAGGGCGTCGAGCAGCACCGACGTCTCGGGAGACCGACCGGCCGTCAGCTCGGCGCCGAGCCGTAGGAGCCGCTGCCGCAGGGCGTCGAGCGCGGCGATGGACGCCTCGACGCCCGCCAGGTGGTCCTGGACGAGCCGGACGGGGTCGACTCCGGTGTCGAGGCAGAGGGCGATGGTCTCAAGACTCAGCCCGAGGCCGCGGAGCGCCAGCACCTGGTACAGGCGGACGAGGTCGCCCTCGGTGTACTCCCGGTGCCCGCCCGCGGTGCGCCGGGAGGGGCTGAGCAGACCGATGGTGTCCCAGTGGTGCAGCGTGCGCACGGTCAGTCCGCTGGCCTCGGCCAGCGGACCCACCTTCCATGTCGCGGAATCCGTCATGGAGCAACCATGCATCCTCACGCGACGTGAGGTTCAAGTCGCGTCGTCAGGCGCGGTGCGGAGCACGGGCGATGAGGCCGCCCTTGGTGCCGCAGGCGCCCGCCACCACTCCGGCGTACTGACTCACGACCGGCAGCCCGCTGTAGTTCTGCCGGCACACCGTGGACTCGGCGGAGGCCGCGAGTGTCCAGACGGGATCGAGGGCCTCGCCGGCGCCGGCGGCATGGGCAGGGGCGGCCGTGCCGAGCACGGCCGCCCCGAGCGCGCTGAGCGTGATGAGCTGTTTCATGCACCGTCCAACGAGGGACCGGGCGCGGGGATGTGCCCGACCGCTCTCGCGGGCGTGCGGAAGCACCCGGCGGGGGCCCTCAGTGGAAGCCCCCCCCCC
>KL569423.1:117888-120022 GCA_000715685.1 Streptomyces lilacinus | reverse complement strand
TGGAACCCCCCCCCCCCGGCGGGATCCCTCAGTCGAGCTTCTTCTGGAAGTGGAAGGCGGCTATGTCCATCCGCTCGCGCAGGTAGAAGCGGTGGGCGCCGGTGCGATGGGTGGCGGAGTCCAGGCTGAAGATGTGGCAGCCGGCCTCGCGGGCGTGCTGTTCGAGGTGCGCGAGGAGCTGGTGGCCGACGCCGGTGGAGCGGGCGTCGGGCGCGGTCACCAGGTCGTCGACGTACAGCATGCGCAGCGTGCTCGTGTTGACGACCACGCGCCAGCCGGCCGCGCCCACGCAGACGCCGTCATCGGTGTACGCGGCCGAGAAGCGCAGCCCTTGCGGGTGGCCCTCTTCGTACACCTCCCGGAGGAGTTCCTCGGTGAGGTGGGGGCGCAGTGCCTGGAGGACGGGGAGGAGGTCGGAGGTGAGCCGCTCGTCACCGGGGGCGAGGTCGATGATCTTCATACGCCGCACCCTAGATCAACTGTCCGAAAACGGGTGTGACGAGCGCCGCACCTCGCGGGGCCGGGCCCGCCCCGGACGGCCCGACGCGCGCCCCGCCTTCAGGGCTCGGGGACGGCCAGCCCCGTCTGCCAGGCCCATGCCGCGATGCCGACGCGGTTGGCGGTCCCGAGCTTGGTCTGGATGTTGGCGATGTGGGTCTTCACCGTTCCGGGGGAGATGAAGAGCTCGTCGCCGATCTGGGTGTTCGTCCGTCCGCGGGCGACGAGGCGGACGATGTCCTGTTCGCGGTGGGTGAGGGGGCCTGCGCCGGCACCCTGGCCCGCGCCGGGTGCCGGTCCCGGTGCCGGTGCCGGTGGCGCGGTGAGTCGGCGCAGGAGCCGGACGGTGATCTGCGGGCTGATGAGGGCGTCGCCGGCCATCGCCGCCCTGACGCCCTCGATGAGCAGGGTGGGCCCGGAGCGTTTGAGGAGGAATCCGCTGGCGCCGTTGTGGAGCGCGGTGTGGACGTAGTCGTCGAGGTCGAAGGTCGTCACGACGATGACGCGGGTGGGGTGGGCGACGTCGGGGCCCGCCAGGCGCCGGGTCAGTTCGAGACCGTCGATGCCGGGCATGCGGATGTCGGCCAGCACGACGTCCGGCCGCAGCCGACGGGCGAGCTCGAGGGCGGCGGCGCCGTCGGCGGCCTCGCCGATCACGGTCATGTCCGGCTGCGAGTCGAGGACGAGGCGGAAGCCGCTGCGGATGTCGTCCTGGTCGTCGGCCAGCACGATGCGGGTGGGGGCGCTGTTCACGAGGACTTCTCCACCGGGTGCGTCGAGGCGTGGGGCGAGGCGTGCGTCGTCGGGGCCGGCGCCGCGTCGGACGCCGCGTCCGCCGAGGTCAGCGGCAGGGTCGCGGCGACCCTCCAACCTCCGTCGTGGGGCCCGTAGGTCAGCGTGCCACCCGTCGCCCGTACGCGTTCGCGCATGCCGCTCAGCCCTCGTCCGCCGTGCCCGTCGCGCTCGCGACGTATCGCGGCGCGGGGGCCGTTTCCGGCGGCTTCGGAGTTGACGACCGTGACGTCGAGGGCGGGCTCGCCGTCGGGGGTACGGGTTCGGGTGAGGGTCACGTCGACCCGGGAGGCCGGGGCGTGGCGGCGGACGTTGGTGAGGGCCTCGACGACCACGCGGTAGGCCGTGGAGCCGACGGCTCGCGAGAGACCGTCCGTCGCACCGGGCGGCACGGTGAGACGGGCGACCTGTCCGGAGCCGGCGGAGGAGAACCGTTCGAGCAGGCCGGGCAGTTGCTCCACACCCGGCAGGGGTTCGACGCCGGCCGCCGTCCCCGGCCGGGCGGCGCCGGTCCCGTCCGTGGCGTGGAGCGTCTTGACCATGCGGTCCATGGCCGCCAGCGCGTTGAGCCCGGCCGTCTCGATGCGTTCGAGGGCGGTCAGGGCCTGTCGCGGGTCGGTGTCGGCCACGAAGCGGGCGGCTTGCGCCTGGGCCACGATGCCGCTGACGTCGTGCGCCACGTAGTCGTGGAGGTCCCGGGCGAGTTGGAGCTGCTGGGAGCGGCGGGTCTCGGCGATCAGTTGGAACCGGCGGTGTTCCATCAGTCGGGGGTAACCGCCGATGACGCAGGCGCCCAGCACGGGCAGGGTCCAGAACGCCGCCGCGCCGGCCAGTGTCAGCGGGG
>KL569423.1:109925-117647 GCA_000715685.1 Streptomyces lilacinus | reverse complement strand
GGTCCAGGCCGCCACGGCCGCTCCCGCCACCGCGCCGGCCTGCACGGCCCGGCGCAGCGGTGCCCAACGGACGGCGAGCGTCAGGAGTACGAGAAGGGCGCCGATCTCCACGAGCCGCGCCCAGGACCCCTCGGACATCGCGGGAGGCCGCGCGACCGCCGTGGTGAGCAGGGACATCGCTCCGGCGAGCGCGAGGGGGCGGGCGAGGCGTTCCCGTGAATGCGGCCAGCAGGCCAGGGTCCACAGGAGCAGCGTGAGGGCGGCGACCGCCGACGGCGCGCCGTAGGGCTGCGCCAGGCCGCCCGGGCCGACGGCGGTGGCCCCGAGCGCCGTGGAACCCGCCACGGGCACGACCGCGGTGAGCAGCGCGTCCCGTCGTCTCAAGCTCTTGATCATCCCCACGCCACGATCCTACGGGCGGGGCCCGGGCCTCCTCCTCTGCCGAACGGCAGAAGAAGACCGTCTCGCGGAGCCGGAGATCCGCTGATCGGCAGATGGTCCCGGCACCCGGGCGGGGACGAGAGTTGATCCCGTCGCCGACACGGCCGTTCACGAGGAACGGCGCACGGCGTCACATACGAATCACGTGTGAATTCAAAGGAGTTTTCCCATGCAGGGCATGACTTCACCTTCTTCTTCCTCCTCCCGCCGCAGGATCGTCGCCGGGGTTGTCGGCGCGGCGACCGCCTTCGCGGCGGTGGCGGGGCTCACCTCGGCCGCCTCCGCATCCGCCTCCGCATCCGCATCCGCATCCGCGCCCGCCTCCTCGTCCGTCTCCTCCCCCGTTGCCGCCTCGGAGGCGAAGGCCGGAGCCGTCAAGGCCGAGAAGGCGGCCGGCCTGGCCAAGGTGTCCGGCCAGGGGCGTCTCTTCTTCGCCTACGCGCCCGACGACGACATCCGCTTCTCCGTGGACGCGACGGCCGCGCCCTTCAGCCGGCCCCTCGACCAGCTGCCGAAGGGAATGCCCACCGATGCCCGCGGCACCGTGACGATTTACCACTGGAAGGCCGGCAACAACGACACCCGGCGTGGGGAAGCCGCGGTGGACTGCCTGGTCACCGCGGGCGACACGGCGACACTCAGTGCCGTCGTCACCAAATCCGTGGACCCCAAGGAGATAGGCAAGCGGATGGGGTTCAGCGTCAAGACGGGCGGCCCCGGCAAGGGACGGTTCGGGTTCGACTGGGCCGTGAGCAATGTCGACGTCGTCAACGGCAAGACGGTGGCACCGCGGGTCGGCACCTGCATGGCGCCGGCGGCCTTCGCCCCGGTGGTCAAGGGCGGTTTCTCGGTGACCCACGCGGAGCTGCCGCCGCTCCCGGACGGCTGGCAGCCGGGTGAGCAGAAGTGACGTACGTCTGCCGACCGGACGTCTCCCGGGCCGTGCGCTGGGCGGCGCACGGCGCGGCGCTCAGCCTGGTGCCCTCGGGTCTGTGGCGGTGTGCCGTCGCCTTCGGCATGCCCTCCGGGTTCGCCGGGGGAAATCCGCTGCACCAGAGCAATTTCCCCGGCTGGACGTCGCTCTATTTGATCGGGTTGAGCGCCTTCGCCGAGTGCCTGGGGCTGCTCACTCTGGGCCTGATACAGCCGTGGGGGGAGAGGGTGCCGCCCTGGGTGCCCTTCCTCGGGGGGCGGCGCGTTCCGGTCCTGGCCGCGGTCGTGCCGGCCGCGCTGGGTGCGGCGGCGCTGACCGCGCTCACGGTCACGGCGGCGTGCGGTGGCTGGCAGGAGGAGATGCGCGCCGCCGACGCGCCGAAGGGCTGGTCCGCGTGGATCATGACCGTCTGCTACCTGCCGATGCTGGCCTGGGGCCCGCTGCTGGGCCTGGTCACGGTGGCGTACTACCGCCGTCGCCGCTCGTCCGGTACATGACGCAGTGATCACGTTCGGCAAGCGTCCGCCGCGTCGCGATCACACTGCGTGAAGAGAACGTCCGGATATCGGACGGACGGGGCAGGCCTCGGTCCGCTTGCTCATACTCGAGGCTTCCCCCGATCTCGCATATTGGACAGGTACGACCATGAGCCGGACACTCCCGTCGCCTCCCCCGATGACGGAGAGCCCCGCACAGCAGGGCTCTCCGCTGTCGAACGGACTCAAGCAGCGGCACCTTTCGATGATCGCCCTCGGTGGCGTCATCGGCGCGGGCCTCTTCGTGGGCTCCGGCGCCGGCATCGCCGCCGCCGGCCCGTCGATCGTGCTCGCGTACGCCGTGTCCGGCCTGCTCGTGATGTTCGTGATGCGGATGCTCGGCGAGATGTCCGCCGCCAACCCGGCCTCCGGCTCCTTCTCCGTCCACGCCGATCGCGCCATCGGCCCGTGGGCCGGCTTCACCGCAGGCTGGATGTTCTGGACCCTGCTGGTCGTGGGCGTCGCGGTCGAGGCGATCGGCGCGGCGCACATCGTGCAGAGCTGGTTCCCGGGCACTCCGTCCTGGATGTGGGTGCTGATCTTCATGGCGGTCTTCTGCGGCACCAACCTGGCCGCGGTCTCGAACTTCGGCGAGCTCGAGTTCTGGTTCGCCGCCCTGAAGATCGGCGCGATCGCGCTCTTCCTGGTCCTCGGCACGCTGGCCGTCCTGGGCGTTCTGCCCGGCACCGACTCCCCCGGCACCGCGCACCTCCTCCACGACGGCGGTTTCCTGCCGAACGGCGCCGACGGACTGCTGACGGGAGTCCTCGCCTCGGTCGTCGCCTACGGCGGCCTGGAGACCGTGACCATCGCCGCCGCCGAGTCCGAGGACCCGGAGCGAGGCGTGGCCAAGGCCGTGAAGACGACGATGTGGCGGATCGGCATCGTCTACATCGGCTCGATGCTGGTGATCGTGACGCTGGTCCCGTGGCACAGCAAGGCCGTCACGGAGCACGGTCCGTACGCCGCCGTGCTCGACCACCTCGGCGTCCCCGCGGGCGGTCAGATCATGAACGTGGTCATCCTGATCGCCCTGTTGTCCGCGATGAACGCCAACATCTACGGCTCCTCGCGCATGGCCTACTCGCTGGTCGCGCGCGGCCAGGGACCCAAGGCCCTGGGCAAGGTCTCCGGCCGGGTCCCGCGCCGTGCGGTGCTCGCGTCGTCCGCGTTCGGCTTCGTCGCCGTCCTCCTGTCGTACTGGTGGCCCACCACCGTCTTCGCATGGCTGCTGAACATGGTGGGGGCGTCGGTCCTCGTCGTGTGGGGCTTCATCGCCGCCTCGCAGCTGCTGCTGCGCCGCCGGCTGGAGCGCGAGGCACCGGAGAAGCTGGTGGTGCGCATGTGGGGCTTCCCGTTCCTCACGTGGGTGACGCTGGCCGGCGTGGTCGGGGTGCTGATCCTGATGACCCTCGACACCGACACCCGGGTGCAGCTGTACCTGTCTCTTATACACGTCCGGCAGCGCACCGCCGTCGCGGCCCGCTGAGGGGCGGCCGCCTCCTTCCGATTCAATGACACCGTCTGTGGTCCCGGCTCCGGTGGAGCCGGGACCACGCGCGTTCGCCGGCCGCCCACCGGCGTTTCCTCGTACTTGTCGGATCGTTGGACTGTCCATACACCCGAACGGCCTCTCGGGAGACCCACTATGGACAGCAGCACCCTTCCCGCGCCCGGCTCCCTGCTGCGGAGCAACCTCGGCGAGTGGCGCATCGCCCTCGTCGCGTGGCGCCTGCTGGTTCTACAGACGGCGCATCCAGTCGTCGCCGCGGGGACAGCCCGCTATTCCACGTACCGTGCGCACCCCTGGCGCAGACTCGAGCACACCATGGGGAGCGGGCGGCGCCTCATCTTCGCCGACCGGGAGGCCCTCCGCCGCGAGGTCGCCCGGCTGAACCGGTCGCACCAGCGGATCAACGGCACGGATGAGGAGGGCCGGGCCTACACGGCGCACGATCCGGCGGTCCGGGCCTGGGTCCTGGTCACCCTCTACGAATCGGTCGTGGCGATGCGGGAGCTGTCGGGCGACCCGTTCTCGGCCGAGGAGAAGTCCCTGCTCTACGCGGAGTTCCGGGAGGTCTGCGCGGAGTTCGAGCTCCCCGAGGACGTCCTGCCACCGACCGCCGAGGACGTTCCCGCGTACGTCGAGGCCATGATCCGTGAGCGGTTGGAGTTCGGCGCGGAGGCCCGCTACCTGTTGTTCGACATGCTCCGCGAGGCTCCCCGCCCCCGCCGGCTGCGCTTCGTCGGTCCCGCTTGGCCGCTTCTCCGCGCGCTGATCGCCCGGACGGTGTCCTCGCTGACCCTCGCGGACCTGCCGCCGGCGTTCAGGGCGCGCTTCGGCCTGGCCCGTACACGGCGCGCGGCGCTGCTGTCGTGGGCCCTGCACCACGGCCTGCGCCACCTGATGGTCCGGCTGCCGGACCGTTGGCGGTACCGGTACCCGTCGGACGGGTCCGGGAGCGCCCCTGCGGCTCCGGCGGTTGACGCATCGGCGCCCGCACCCGACCCGAGCTCGAGGAAGCGGCGCCGCGACGCACGCCGGCCCAGGCTGGACGCCTTTTTCCACCAGGTCCTCGACCAGACCGGCGACGGCCACGTCGACGCCCAGGACCTCCGGGCCATGGCGCACAACGTCTGCTGGCAGCTGGAGCTCACCGAGAAGCAGGAGGCCGAGGTCTACGCGGCCTTCGACACCTGGTGGGACCAGATCCGCGCCACCATGGACGCCGACGGCGACGGACGCGTCAACAAGGCGGAGTTCGTGGCCGCCACCCTCGCGGGCTGCGACCGCGATCCCAGCTATCTGGAGCGTGGACTGCACGTGGCGGTACGTGCCGTCTTCCGTGCCGCGGACACCGACGGCAACGGCTACCTCGACGCGGACGAGTACCGAGCGGTCTTCGGTGGTTCGCGGGTGCATCCGGCCGAGTTGTCGCACGGCTTCCGGCAGCTCGACCGGGACGGGGACGGCCGGCTGACGGAGTCCGAGTTCGTGCGGGGCTTCACGGAGTTCTTCACGGCTCGAAGCAACAGCGTCGCGGGCAGCCAGTTGCTCGGCCGCCCCTGAGGAGGGCCGTGACGGCGCCTCCACGGGGGCGCTTCAGCGGGGACGGTGCCGTCGGTGGTACGAGACGGTGACGCTCGCGAGCAGAGGTCCCCAGGCCATCAGGGGGAGGTAGCAGGCGCGCATGAGCCAGAGCCAGCCGCCCTGGAGGTCGCGGTCGCCCTCCAGGAGGAGGAGTTGCGCGATGGGCAGCAGGGTGAAGAGCAGCGTGAGGAGCGTTGCGCCGATCGCGGCGGCGGTCACGACTGCCGTCGGTACGACCCTGCGGCCGCCCACTACGGGGATCCAACGCGGCATGACCTCGCCCCAGGGACGTACGAGCCCGAGGGCGAGGAACGCGAGGGCTTCGGACAACAGACTGAGGCCGAGCATGTAGGCCGTGCCCCAGCCGGGGGAATGGAAGTCCTCTCGCAGCGCTTCCACGCTGTACCCAAGGGGCACGCCGACCGCCAGGGCCACACGCCACAGGCTCGAGGGCAGGACGCAGGCGACCGTCAGGTGTGCGGCGCGGACCGCCCATCCTTCCGGAGGCGGCACCGGGTCGGCGGCCGGGGCGTGGCGGCCGGCGTCGGCGGGGGCGAAGGTCTTCTGATCGATGCTCACGAACTCATGGTCGCCGGGCTCGCGAGCCCACGTCTTCGTTCTAGAGGCATATCTCCAATATCCCGGAGGATGACGCGCGAGGCGGGCCACTCGTCGGACGGGTGAGTGGCGTGGGCGACGAGGACCGGCTCCAGGCCGGCGATCTCTTGCCGGTCTCCGCGTCGACCGGGGGCCCTCCGGATGCCGGGCTCCACGACGGGCGCGAACCCCATCTCGCCACCAGGAAAACCGAAGTGACGGATGTGCACTCCTGTTGCGGATGGGGCTTTCGGGACTAAAGTCCCTAGGCAGCGGGGGCGATCGCCGATTCCATTGCTTACCAAGCGATTTCGCGCGATCCGCATCCCGCTGTCCCCCACGACCGCAAGAAGGTACGGAATTCAATGAGTCATCTCTCGAGACGCCGCGTTCTCACTCTCGCCCCCGCCATCGGAGCAGCCGCGGCCGTTCCCGTATCCCTCGCGACAGGGCTTCCGCGAATGCCGCTCCGCGCCCGCAGAGCTCCCCGCAGGGTTCCCCGCAGAGCAGGGGCGCCGCGCGCTCGCTGCAGGAGATAACGGACGAGTGGGGGAAGTGGATGGCTCGGGAGCGGTTCCCGAAGTCCAACGGCTGTCGCTTCACCGCTTCCACGGATTACGGGAAGCAGAGCGCCCTCGGCGATTACCACCAGCACCAGGTCGCCACGAAGTACAGCGGCATCGCCTACGACCCCAGTGCCCCGTCCCCCGTGCCGGGGCAGGTCACCTCCGTGTCCACCAATTACCGCAACGGCACCGAGGTCGAACAGCTCGTCACGTACAAGCAGAGCAAGACGACCGAGCAGGACCTGCGGATCTCGGTGACGGAATCGCTGAAGGTCGGCGTCACGATGGAGGTCTCCGCGGAGATCCCGGCGGTCGCCAAGGTCAGCGAGACCACGTCGATCGAGGCGAGCCTCTCCTCCACGCAGGAGTTCTCGCACAAGGAGACGCAGAACTGGAGCGTCGATCTCCCCCTCAAGATTCCGGCGAAGTCGCTCGTCGAGGCGTCGCTGGTGGTCGGCACGCAGAAGTACGACATCGACTGGACGGCCACCGTCACCCTGACGGGAAACGTGGCGATCTGGTTCAACGAGAAGGTCGACCTCAATCACGACGGTGACAACCACTGGCTCTGGTTCGTCCCCGTCGAGGAGGTCTTCCGCGACTGCCAGACGCACGGGATCGTCGACACGACGGGCTACGAGATCACGTCGAACGGCGTCAACGCCTTCGCGAGCGGGAAATTCACCGGTGGTCAGGGCGTCTCGCTCAGCATCAACGCGGTGCAGAAGCCGCTCGACGGCCGTCAGAAGCGCGGCGCCGGTCTGAGGACGATTCCGGTCCCGCTGGACCAGAACGGCAAGAAGGTCCTCGTTCCCGGTCACTGACCCCGCGCCGCCGTACGGGAACGGCGGCCCCTGAACGGTGACCCGGCCGGGTGGTGGTCGCACACCATCGCTGTGCGACCACCGCCCGACCTCATGAACACCACGTCTTCGGCCGGAAGTTGACGCCCATATCGAGGCGCTCGTGCGGGAATTTGGGATGCTGCAGCCATGTCGCAGCTTCCGAATCGGGATTACGAGCGCATGCTCGACCTCGTCGCCGCGGTCCTCCAGCACGACGACCCGTACTCCTCATGGTCGTTGATCGCCGAACAGTTGCATGAAGCCCTGGACGCGAACACGGTCATTCTCTCGGGAATCCGCCCGAACGAAGGGACCGGAAAAGCCGACGGGTGGTCGCCCTCGTCGCTCGGGCAGTCGCTCGTGCAGGTCATCCAGGAGCGCATGAGCCAGCGGCATCCCCTGGTCCCCTACCTCATGTCCGGGCGGGACACCCCGGTCACCATGAGCCAGCTCTGCGACAGGTGGCGCCACACGGACCTGTCCTTCGAGGCCCGCCGCACCTGCGGGTCGTCGCAGCAGATGGGTCTGCCCCTGCCCGGCGCCCGCGAAGGCCTGCCCAGTGCCGTCCTCTTCGGCCGCCCGACGGATTTCAGCGAGCGCGAGCTCGCCTTCACCGCACGGATCCGGCCACTGCTCATCGGTGTGGGCAGCCAGATAAGAGAGTTGCGCCGGCTGCGCGACGCGCTCGCGACGCCGCGGCCCGAGGCGGAGC
>KL569423.1:103561-109680 GCA_000715685.1 Streptomyces lilacinus | reverse complement strand
ATGTGTATAAGAGACAGGCTCCCGCCCGAGGAAGTCGGACTCACCCCACGCGAGCTGACGGTGCTCGGTCTGCTCGCCGAGGGACTCACCTCGGAGGCCATAGGCCGCCGCCTCACGATTTCCCCGCACACCGTCAACCGTCACCTGGAGAAGGTGTATCGCAAGCTGGGCACGAACAACCGGGTCACCACCGTGTCCGTTGCCAAGCGCGTGGGGCTGGTGGCCTGACAAGGGCCGACGGGAACCGCGGCTCGGCCCCGCGGCGACGGTTACCGGGCGGTTTCGGCTCTGGTCGAAGCGGCATGCCCGCCCGGGCGGCGCACCCGAAGATGGTGCTCGCACGCAAATCCCGGGTCGGGGGAGTGACGGCATGGACTTCGCGCCCAGTGACAGTGACGGTGACATCGAAAACGAGTTCGTCCGCACCGGCCTCGTACGACTGCCCGGGGCGGTGGACCTCGGCCCCGGTTCGCGTCTGGGCGGGATGTTCCGGTGGACGTTGCGGCAGGCGGGGCTGGCGGACGTGGAGGGGCTGCGGTGTCCGCGGGGGCTCACCTCCCTGCCGCCGACGCGGGTCGCCGACATGCGGCTGGTGGCTCCTCGACTGTGGGAGACGGTGTGCCGCCTCGTCGGCGGCACCGAGCGCGTGCGCGCTCCGGCGCGAATCGGCAACGCCCTGCTGTGCAACTACCGCACGACGGTGCTGAGGGAGAGCTGGCACGTGGACGGGGACTTCTTCGTCCACTACCCGGACAGCCCCGAGCAGGCACTGCTCGTCTTCGTCCTGTGGAGCGACGTCCGACCGGGCGAGGGCGCGACCCTGGTGGTGCCCTCGGCCACGGCCGCCGTGCTCGAGCATCTGGCCGCGTCCCCCGAGGGGCGTACCAGCGGGCGGATTCCGGCCGGCCGCTTCGTCGCCGCGACGGGGGACGGGCCGCGGGAGCTGACCGGGCGGGCGGGGGACGCCTGGATCCTGCATCCGCTCACCGTGCACCAGTCGGCGCCCAACCCGCACGGCGAGCCGCGGTTCGTCTCCAATCCGGTGGTGGCGCTCGAGGAACCCCTGCGGCTGGCCGGCGACGGTCCGCGGTCGCCGTTGGAGCGATTGACCCGGCGGCTGCTGGGCCGGGACTACCTGCCGCCGGCTTCGGTCCGCCGGGAGACCTTCACACCGGAGCGGATCGGCCGGTGGAGCACCGAGGGCGTGTACACCGACGAGGAGGCCCGGCCCCCGGCCCCGGCCCGTACGGGCTGACCACGCCCCGTACGACCCCGTACGGCCTGACCCCGCCGCGTAGGGCCCCAGTACAACCTGACCAGGAAGGAGGTGGTCCGGATGTCCGAGACGACCGGTGCCCGGGTCCTGCTGATCAATCCGCCGCTGTGGAACCCCTACGCGCCGCACCTGGCGGTTCCGTTGTTGCTGGCGGTGCTGCGCCGCAACGGCGTGGCGGCCACCGCGATGGACCTGTCGGCCGAGACGATGCGGCACCTGCTGAGCCGGCGCGGTGCCGTCGACTACGCCGTCGAGCGGCCGGCGCTCCAGCGCGCGCTGCCGGCGCGCCGGCGCGACCTGTTCGACGCGGCGGTGGAGTCGGTGGACCGGGCCGCGGCCTTCCTGCGCTCTCCGGAGAGCGTCGACGACACCGCCGGCCACCGGGCGGCGACCGCCGTGTGCCGTACGGTCCTGGAGGGCGTCGCGGCGCTGACGCCCGGGGCGACGCTGGGCTTCGACCGCTTCGACCTGCGGTACCGCCCGTCCCGCTCGCGGGAGGTGGTGCGCGCGACGGACGATCCCGTGCACAACCCCTACCTCCCCGTCTTCGAGCGGGTCCTGGTGCCCCGGCTGCGTCGGCTGCCGGATCTCGAACTGGTCGGCCTGTCGGTCTCGGCGGACTCGCAGCTCGTCGCCGCGATGACCGCCGCCCGGCTGATCCGGCGCGAACGGCCGGACGTCCACATCACCCTGGGCGGGAACTTCGTCACCCGCGTCGCGCCGCGCCTGCGGCCCGGGCACCCCTTCTTCGGCCTCGTCGACTCCATCGTCCAGTACGAGGGCGAGGAGCCGATCGTCGAGCTGGCCCGGCGGGTCGGCGAGGGCCGGTCCCTCCGGGGCGTGCCCGGCGTGCTCGTACCCGCCGAGGGGCATCTGCACAGCAGTCCCGCCGCCATGGCGGACCTGGCGGACCTGCCCGTGCCCGACTTCACCGATCATCCCCTGGCCGACGGCTATCTGGCGCCCGGTCCCGTGCTGCCGCTGATCGCCTCGCGGAGCTGCGCGTGGGAGTGCGCGTTCTGCGCGATTCCCTTCGCGTCCAACAAGTTCCGCATCCGCGAACCGGGCGCGGTCGTCGCCGAGATGGACGAGCAGTTCCGTCGCCACGGCATCTCCGACTTCCAGTTCGTCGACGAGATCCTCACCGTACGGAGCCTGCGCGGGCTCGTGGCGCCCCTGCGCGAGCGCGACTACCGGTGGTACGGCGAGACCCGCTTCTCCGCCGCCGTCGACCGCAGGTTGACCGACGCCCTGTACGCGGCCGGGTGCCGCAGGCTGGACCTCGGGCTGGAGTCGTACAACCAGGACGTGCTCGACCGGATGCGCAAGGGTGTCCGCACCTCGTGGAT
This sequence comes from Streptomyces lilacinus, assembly GCA_000715685.1. Classification (GTDB taxonomy): domain Bacteria; phylum Actinomycetota; class Actinomycetes; order Streptomycetales; family Streptomycetaceae; genus Streptomyces; species Streptomyces lilacinus. Next base: position 107,055 of record KL569423.1, on the reverse strand, counting down.
CGGGCCCAACCTCGACGCGCTGCTGGGCTCGGGAATCAGCGTCCATCTCTTCTGCATCGCCGGATTCCCCGGTGAGGCGCGCTGGCAGACCGCTCGCACCGTGGAGTTCGCGACGCGGACGGTCGCCCGGTCGCGGGAGGAGTACGGCGTGCCCGACAGCACCTTCGGCATCGGCCCGTTCGTGCTGGACGCCCTGTCGCCGGTGGCGATGCGGCCGGAGGACTTCGAGGTGCGCGTGCTCCACCCGGACCCGGCCGAGGACCTCCAGATGGAGTTGCGGTACGACTTCGTCGGCGAGCCGCCGGAACCGGTGGAGCCGCTGGAGAAGGACGTGGCCGCGCGTGCCGAGGCGATTCTCGGCGGTTCCCTCGACGATCCCGACCGACCGCCGGAGGAGGTCGTCTTCCTCCGGTCGCGCCACCCCGGGCGGCGCCCGGACCCGGTGCCGGACGTGCCGTGCCTGACGGCTGACTGGGACCGCCAGCCGCTGCGGGTCGCCGCCGGCTGGGTCACGGCCCGGCGCACCGGAGAACGGACCGTCCTCTACGAGCCCGGCCGCGCGGCACTGGTGTCCCTGCCCACCCGGCTGGTCGAGGCACTGCCGGCCCCCGCCGCCGAGGTGGCCGGCGGCGCGGCCGACCTCACGCTGCTGCGGACGGCGTTGCACCACGGCTGCCTGGAACCCGCCGATCCCACGGCGCGACAGCGCCTCGCAGCGGGGGGCCTCACAGCCGGGGCCGAGCCGGATCCCGGCCTGCTGCTGAGCCTGGCGCCCGGGGTGACGGTGGAGCACGGTCCCGCCGTCGCGGACGGCACGGCGGCGGGGGCGCGGCTGGCCTGCGCCGTCACCGGCCGGCGTCTGCGCCTGTCGCCCTCCGGGCTCGCGGTGGCCGCCGCGACGGCCCGCCGCGGCGAGCTGTCGCTGGCGGAGCTGGTCGGGATGTTCCGCCCGGCCGCGCGTCCGCGCGTGACCGCCTTCGTCCGGCGACTGCTCACCACTGGACTCCTGTCGGCCCGATCGCCCGACAGGTCCCGGCTGCCACTGGTGGAGAGGGGGTGAACGACATGGCGGAGCCGCACGAGACGCCCGAGGTCGAGATCGACTTCGAGGACGACGGGTTCTTCGAGCCCACGATCGAGGAGGCCATCATGGCCTCCGGCCTGCACCGGCAGTTCGTTCCCGAGTAAGCCGGACGAGGGGCCCGGTGCACCGGGGTCCATCCGGTGCACCGGGCTTCCCACTCTCCCACGCCGATCTCGAGTCGGCCCCGCACCGATCTCACGTCGTTTCACGCCGATCCCGCGCCGATCCCGCCGCGACCCCACACCGTTTCCTGCCGAGGATGACGATGGTGCACAGCCCTGTCTCCCTGCCGCTCGGCCCCGTCCGGCGGCGGTCCCTGCCGCAGACGACCGTCGCGGTGGTCTCCCTCCCGTTCTTCACCCCGTTCGCCACCTGCTACCCGGCGGTGCTGATCACCAAGGGGCTCGGCGCGCTGGGCTGCGAGGCGCGGTTCCTCCCGGCCCACATGGAGTTCTACGCCTTCGCGCGGTCGCGCGGGGTGTCGGAGCGCGCCTACAAACACTTCACGAACCGCCACTTCACCGCCGACGTGGCGCTGCTGCCGCTGTGGACGGGCGACGCCGGGCCGCGCCACGCGAGGGAGCGGGCCGACCTGGGACGGGTGGAGATGCTGGCCGGCGAGGACGACGAGGCGGTGCTGCGCCGGGTCTTCGACGCGTACCTCGACCGGTTGGCCGAGCGGCTGCTGGACCGCGAGGTGGTCTGTCTGACCAGTACGCACTTCCAGTTCCTGCCCAGCCTGCTGCTGGCGCGGCGGCTGGGCGAGCTGGCCGGGCAGCGCGGGACGCGGCGGCCGCGGATCGTCCTCGGCGGCTACTTCGGCTCCCCGCGCGTCGCCCGGGCCGCCCTCGCCCTGCACCCCGAGCTCGACGTGGTCGTCTACGGCGAGGCGGAGGACGTGCTGGCCGAGTCCGTCGAACACTGCCTGTCCGGGCAGCGCCGGGTGGTGTTCGGGCGGGCGCGCGGCTACAAGGACGCGTACGCCGGTCAGAGCGGGCTGGTCGGGGCGAGCGTGCGGCGGCCGTGGCTGCGCGAGCGGCTGGTGGTGAGCATGGAGCTGTCCCGGGGCTGCTACTGGGACCGGTGCGACTTCTGCAACTTCAACGACTCCTACGACGCCCGGTTCAAGATGCACGATCCGGCGCGGGTGCTGGACGAGATGGCGGAGCTGGCCACCGCCTACGGGCAGCGCAGGTTCCAGTTCCTGGACACGGCGCTGCCGCCGCGGCTGACGAACGCCCTGGAGGGGCGGCGCGACCGGTTCGGCTACCGGGTCTTCTGCGAGATCCGGCCGGACTTCGGCGCCGACCGGCTGCGGGCCCTGGCGGCTCTGGGCGAGGTGACGGTCCAGCTCGGCATCGAGACCCTGTACGAGGAGCACTTGGCGCTGATGGACAAGCGGCAGAGCGTCGACGAAGGGGTGGGCATGCTGTACGCGGCGCGCGCCCTGGGCATGCGGAGCGTGTGGGGGGTGATGATCGGCCACCCGAAGGAGACCGCCGCGCACCGTGCGGGGCTGCTGGCGGAGGTGCGGGCCCACCGGCGGGCTGGGTTGCCCGCGCCGAAGTACCTCACGGAGTGCGAGCTGCGTCCCGGCAGCGGGCTGTGGGACGAGCGGAAGGAGCTCGGCCTCACGGTGGAGTTCCCGTGGCGCATGTTCGACGCGGTGCTGCCGCCGGAGGAGCACTCCTGCGCGCTGATCCCCAGCCGGGTCCGGGGCATGCCCTGCGAGCGGGAGGACTACCGCGCCTTCCACCGGGACATCGGCCGGGAGCTGCTGGCGTGGCAGGCGGAGCAGGGGATGGAGGCACGGCTCGATGCGTGACGCCCTCGCCCCCTCGCTCGCCGTGTCCTTCTTCGGCGTGCCCGCGACGATCGAGGTACCGTGCGCGGCGGACGCCTCCCACCTGCGGTACTACCTGCGCGACCACCTGCTCCCCAGGAACGGCAACGGAAACGGCAACGGGGACAGGAACGGGAACGAAGCCGCGGCCCGGCTGCGCATCAGGCTGGAGACCCGGGACGGCGGTTCGTTCGTCGCCGCGCTCGGCACGCCGGCGGCCAAACGCACGCGGTGGTGGACGGTCGACGACGGATGGCGCGTGTACGAGGAGTTCGGTGCCCGGGCGGTCAAACCGTCGCTGGTGCCGCCCTTCGGCATCGATCCGCTGCGGTCCCGGGTGCGCACCCACCACGGGGCGGCGGTGAGCGCCCCGGACGGGTCCGGGCGCGCGCTGGCGATCACCGGGCACAGCGGGGCGGGCAAGTCGGTGGTGCTGCTGCACCTGGTGCGGGCCGGCTGGCGGTTCCTCTCCGACGACGTCCTGGTCCTCGAGCGCGCCACCGGAGCCGTGCTCCCCTACGGGCGGCCCGTGGGGGTGCGGGCGCGCAGCCTGCCGCTGCTGCCGTG
>KL569423.1:101303-103308 GCA_000715685.1 Streptomyces lilacinus | reverse complement strand
CCTGCCGCTGCTGCCGTGGCTCGGGACGGAGCACCTCGCCGGTGCCCCGCTCGTCCCCACCGCGTGGGGCGGTACGTACATGGTCCGGCCCGAACGTCTCGGCCCGCGGGTCGACCCGGCGGCCCGGGGCACGCTCGCCCGGCGGCTGGACCTGACGCGCGGCGAGCCCTTCGCGGTCCGCCGCGCCGGCGCCACCGCGTACGTGACGTGGCTCCCGCACAAGCACCTGCGCCGGCTGACGGACCTGTGCGGCGAGCTGACCGGCCGGGAGGTGGCGGGTGACGAGTGACGGGCGCGTCGTCGACTTCTTCGGCACCCGGGTGCGGGTGGTGTGCGATCCCGCCGACGCGGAGGACGTCGACTTCTTCTTCGGCCCGCACGTCGTCCCGGCGGGGCGTGGGGAGGGAGGCGTCCGGTACGTGGTGGAACTGCGCGGCACCGGGGGCTTCCTGCGCTCCCTGCTCGCCAAGGACGAACGGGCCAAGACCTTCCGGATCCTGGACGCCGGCGGGGCGCTGCTCGAGGAGCGCACGTTCACCCGGTGGTCGGCGGTGCCGTCGCCGCTCCCGCCGTTCCGTCTGCTGCGCGCGGAGGTGGCCGTCGTCCAGGCCACCGTCCTCGTCCACGACGACCGGTGCGTGGCCTTCTGCGGGCCCCCGCACAGCGGCAAGACCAGCCTCGGGCTGCTGCTGGCGGCCCGCGGCTGGGCGCTGGTGTCCGACCAGCTGCTGGTGGTGCGGCGCGCTACGGGAGAGGTCTGCCCGTACCTGGCGCCGCTGGGCGTGCGGGGGCGGACGCTGGAGGGGATGCGCGAGGGGGTGCTGGCCGGTCTGCCGCGGCGCGACGCGTACTGCTCCGTCAGCGGCGAGGTGGTCCTCACCCGGCCCGAGGGCCTCGCCCCGGTCGTCCGCGTGGCGGACAGGCCGCGCGCGCCCCGCCTGGTGACGGTGCGCCGGGAGCCGGGACCGCCCGGCATCCGGCCCGCCGAGCTGGTACCCAGGGTGTGGCCCCCGGACGCCCGGCCCGACCTCGGCCGGGCGCTCGCCGGCACCAAGCCGACCAGTCTGCTGCGGCTGCCCGCCCTCGGCGGGGAGCAGCGGGCTGCCGACCTCGTGGAGGAGTACTTCCTTGGTTAGCCTCGTCAGCCTCACCGCCGAGAACGTCTCCAAGCGGTATCCCAACGGCAAGGAGGCGCTCACCGACGTCTCCTTCCGGGTGGATTCCGGAACGCTGCTCGCCGTGGTCGGCCACAACGGCGCGGGCAAGTCGACGCTGCTGCACATCCTGGCCGGCCTGCTGCGCCCCACCGGCGGGACGGTGCGCGCGAGCCCCCGCGGCGCGCGGGTGATGTGGGCGCCGCAGCGCACCATGGTCGACTGGTCGCTGACGGTACGCCAGAACGTGGAGCTGGTCGCCCGGCTGACCCGTACCCCGAAGGGGCGGGTCGACGAGATGCTGGCGCTGCTGGACCTGGAGAAGGTCCGCGACCAGCAGGCCGAGTACATCTCCGGCGGTCAGCTGCAGCGGGTGCAGATCGCCCGCGCGCTCGTCGCCGAGGCGCCGGTGTACGTCCTCGACGAGCCGGCCGCCGGCCTGGACCCCGCCGCCGCCGAGCTGGTCATGTCCTACCTGCGCGAGCGGGCCCGGGAGGACCGCGTCGTCCTGGTCTCCTCCCACGACCTGGACGCCGTGGAACGCACCGCTTCCACCCTGCTGCTCCTGGACCGGGGTCGGCTCCACGCGCACCTGCCGGTCGCCGAGTTCGTGGCGCGCGCCGGGGCCACCTCGGAGGTCGGAGTGCTGCTGGCCGAACCCCCGGACGGCGCGCAATCCGCGGCGCTGGAACGGCCGGCGCCCCCGGGTTGGGGGCTCACCGTCGACGAGGACCGGCACGGCCTGACCGTACGGGTGCCGCTGGAGACCGGTCTGCACGAGGTGCTCGCCTGGCTGCCCGCCGGGCTCGCCGTGCGGGACCTCACCGCGCGGAAGCAGTCCCTGCGCGACG
>KL569423.1:100102-101011 GCA_000715685.1 Streptomyces lilacinus | reverse complement strand
AAACGAAGCAGCACAGTCCGGCGGTTCCCCCGAGCCGACCGAGCCCACCGAGCCGACCGAGAACGTGATGGTGCAGTGATGAAATCCGCGTTCACCCTGGCCAGGTTTCATTTGTTGAGCGTGTGGAACTGGCGCAGCAGTCATCTGAGCCGGGTCATCGAGGCGCCGGCGTACTTCCTCTTCATGGTCGCCGGTCTGGCCACCCTGAGCGACGACCACCGGATCGAGGGGATGTCGTACAACGACTTCGCGTTCGCCGGTGTGCTGATGGTCATCGCGGTCCGCGCGCTCTTCTGGAGCATGGGCGATGTGGCCAACGACCGGAAGTGGGGCGTCTACGCGGTCAGTCGTTCCGCCGACGTGTCGTTCTTCCAGTACGTCGTGTCGGTCCTGTGCGCGGGCGGGCTGGTGGCCCTGGCGCAGATCACGGCCATCGCGCTCATCAAGCAGGTGCTCGGCCACGGCGACCCCGCCACCGATCTGGCGATGGCCGTGCTCGCCCTGGCGGTCTGCCTGATGGCGGTTCTCACCGGCTGCGCCCTGGGGTTCGCGGTGAACAGTTACAACAAGCGGGATCTGCTGACCTCGCTGTTCAGCCTGCCGCTCGTGATGACCGCGCCGCTCTTCTATTCCCTGGACGCGGTGCCGGGCTACATGCGCGTCCTGGCCGCGCTCAACCCGTTCACGTACAGCGTCGCGCTGGTGCGCTCGCCGGCGACCGGCGACTTCCCGGCCGCGGCGGTGGCCGGCTGCCTGGTGACGGTGGGCGTGGTCGCGGTGGTGCTGGGGGCTGCGGCCCGGCGGCACGAGCTGATCTCCAACGAGCAGGGGTGAGGCGGATGAGCGACGGCACTCCCGCCGTCCACGGACTGGCCACCGGCCCCGGCACTGTCTCTTATACACATCTCT
>KL569423.1:98532-99922 GCA_000715685.1 Streptomyces lilacinus | reverse complement strand
TATAAGAGACAGGGCTGGAACCGCTGGTCTTCCACCCGGGCCCGCGCGGTGCGCACGCCGTGCTGTACGGCAGGCCCGGCGGCGACTACGGCTTCCTGGCCGACCCGTCCTCCCCCGGGGCCGCGCTGTGCCGGCGGCCCTCGGTGGTGTGGTCGGCCGGCGGCACGGGGGACGCGTTCCTCTACACGGGCTTCCCGCCGGGCGCCGTCCTGGACCGGCCGCCGGTGGACGGGATGCGGGTGGCGCTGCACCGGGTCGGCACCGACTGGGCCGACGACCCGGTGGTGTGCGAGGTGCCGGCGGACACGCTGGTGTCGCTGGAGGCGACGGCCGACGACGACGCGGTGCTGGTCGGGTTCGCCGGCCGGGGGCGGGTGGAGTACGGGCTGCTGCGCCGGGACGCGGGGGCCGCGTCCGGGTTCCGCCGCGTCCCGTTGGGCGTGCCGGCCGACGCGCGGACCAAGCTGGTGCTGGGCGAGGGACGGTGGTGGCGCGGCGAGGCACTCGGGACCCCGCGGGCGGCGCTGTTCGCCACGCCTCCGGGGACGTTCGAGGAGGCGCGGGCGGTACGCGTGCCGCTGCCGGAGGACGTGGCGATCGCCTACTTCTGGGGATCGCGGCGCGGCATCGTCGTCCGTGCGCTGTGCGGCGGGTCCGAGCGGCTGATCCGCCTGGACAACGACACGCTCGACGCCTGGGTGGTCGCGGGTGACGAAGGGGCCGGCCACTGCCCCGAGGTCGCCGTCTCCCCCGCGTACGACACCGTGGTCTGGCTGCGCGTCGAGACCGCGGGCCCCTCCCCCGCCGGGCAGCTGGAGCTGCTGACGGACGGCGACCGTCGGGCCCGTCCCGTACGCCGCTTCGCCCGGCCCCGGGCGACGGCCCCGGTCGGCCGTGCCTACCCGGCGGCCGACGGCGCCCGCCTGCCCCTCCACCTGACCGGCGACGGCCGGGACGTGCTGCTGCTCGAGCACGCCGGCATCACCGCCCTGGCCAACGCTCCCCTGGAACGCGCCCTCGAGGCACTGGCCGCGGCGGGCGACATCACGCTGGCCCGCGCGGTCACCCGGTCCCTCGTACCCGCCCACCGGGTCCCCGGCGGAGAGCGCGGCTACGACGACCTGACCGCCGCCGCCCTGTGGCTGCACGAGCATCTCGGCGGGGACATCCGGCTGGCGGTGCTCGGCCACAGCATGGGCGCGGTCGGCGCGGCGCGGGCGCTGCTGCGACGGCCGGAACTGTTCCGCGCGGGGGTGCTGCGCTTCCCCGTCACCGATCTGGCGGGCTTCGCGGAGCTGGGGATCGGCAGGCACTGGATCCCGATGCTGGGCGATCCCGCGCGACCGGAGCATCTGGCGGCGCTGAAGCTGCCTCTTATACACATCTCTGA
>KL569423.1:96360-98302 GCA_000715685.1 Streptomyces lilacinus | reverse complement strand
GATGTGTATAAGAGACAGCCTCCCCGACGGGCCCGTTCCGCCGCTGCTCGTGCAGGTGGGCCGCTACGACACCCGGGCCGATCCCCGGCACGGACGGCGGCTGGCCGAGCGGCTCGGCGGTGTCGCCGACGTCCGGTTGAGCGAGTACGCCGTCGGACATGTGGAACGTTTCGCCGCCGCCGAGTCCCGGCGGGCGGTCGAGGAAGCGACCGAGTTCGTCCGCGGCCGGCTGCGGGACGCGGCGGGGCCGCGGACGGCTCCGGGCACACGGGTATCAGGAGGGTGACGTGCCCCAGACACGATCCGAGCAGAAGGAATCCGAGCAGAGGGAATCCGGGCAGACGGAGTCGGGGGCGAGGGAATCCCGGCAGACGGAGTCAGGGCCGAGGACGGGGTCGGGGCCGGGGACGGTGGAGGACGTCTCCCTCCTCGTCGTCGACGACTTCTACGCCGATTTCGCCAAGGCCAGGGCGGCCGCCCTGAGGTGCTCCTTCACACCGCGCACGGACAGTGCCTTCGCCTACCGCACCGCGCCCGCCCCGGCCTGGATGGAGAAGGAGGCGCTCTCCCGCCTCGTGGGGATCCTCGGCGCCTCCTGCCGCGACGAGCTGATCGCCAACCACCTGCACATGTCGTCGGAGATGGACTGGAAGGTCAACCTCCACCGGGGAGCCCGCGTCCACGTCGACGAGGCGCGCTGGGCGGGCGTCGTGTACCTCAACACGGCCGAGCAGTGCCGGGGCGGTACCTCCCTGTACGCCCACCGGCGCACCGGGGTCCGGCACTTCTTCGAGCTGAGGGACCGCCCGGACAGGGAGGCGATCCTCGCCGACGGCGGTGACATCGACCAGTGGCGGGAGCTGGTGTCCCTGACCATGGTCCCCAACCGGCTGGTGCTGTTCGACCCCGGTCAGTTCCATCAGGCGCACCACTACTTCGGGGACAGCAAGAGCACCGCGCGGCTGATCCACAACTTCTTCTTCCGCCACGTCGCCGCGTTTCCGCTCCGATAGGCTTCCGGGAGCCCGTAGGCGCGCCCGAAGTCCCGTCGTTCATCGAAAGACCCCGAATCATGGAAATCTGGATCAATCCGGCCTGCAGCAAGTGCCGTTCCGCGCTGTCCCTGCTCGACGAGGAGGGCGCCTCGTACACTGTGCGGCGCTATCTGGAGGACCCGCCGAGCGCCGAGGAGATCGGGGCCGTCCTCGAGCGCCTCGGCCTGGAGCCCTGGGACATCACCCGCACCGGCGAGGCCGTGGCGGCCGAGCTGGGCCTGACCTCGTGGCCGCGCGAGGCGGCGGACCGCGGTCGCTGGATCGAGGCCCTGGCGGCCCACCCGGCCCTGATCCAGCGCCCGATCATCACCGCGGACGACGGCACGACGGTCGTCGGCCGCTCCCCGGACGCGGTCCGCTCGGTCCTGCCGTAACGACTCGGGCGCTACTGGTTCGCCTTCAGGCCGACCCACACCATGATGCCGAGCACCACGACGACGAGGCCGAGGAGCCAGCCCAGGCAGCCGGCCGTGGTCTTCACCGTCTTGCGTGCCTCCGCTCGGCGGGCCAGCTCCTCCGGCGTCGCGGCAGGGCCGAAGGCGCGCCACAGCGCGCGGACGGACCAGTACGGGCTCATGACGATCCAGTAGACGAGCAGGCCCGCGTAGTAGAGCAGCTCGAGGAACTGGGCGAAGAACGCGACCACCGCGAGCAGCGGCAGCAGCAGGATTCCGATCAGCAGGCCCTTGTCGTCGAGAACCCTGTCGAGTCGCGGCTTGGGTATGCGACGCCGGGGGCGGCGGCCGGTCGTCCCGGGGGCAGTCGCGGGATCGGTCCCAGAGGGCGAAACGGCTGGTGGGGACTGGTAAGGGTGCTGGTCCATGGCGGTGGAGCCTACCCGGCGTGGGCGAGCGACGTTTTTGGCCCCGGCCCCGCCCTTTCACCGT
>KL569423.1:92337-96065 GCA_000715685.1 Streptomyces lilacinus | reverse complement strand
CCGGGGCTCCGCCCCGGACCCCGGTCCTCAAACTCCCCCAGCGGTAGCTGGGGGAGTTTGAGGACACCGCGCGCAGCGCGGAACGGAGGTTCTGGGGGGCGCAGCCCGCCGCTAGGGGCGCCTGATCGAGATGCCGTTCCGGCGGCCCGTGGCCTGGTCCACCATGTACAGCTGGAGGCTGCCCGTCTCGCTGGGCTCGTACCGTTCGTAGCGGCTGAAGTGGAAGTTGCCGTGGGCGTCGGTGGTGTCCGTGCTCCACTGGCGGGTGGCGGGCGGCCTCGACCAGCCCTCCACGTAAGTGCGAACGGTGGAGCGAGGGGTCCAGCCGATGCCGTCCACCTCGTAGGTGGTGCCGGTCTGCCAGATGGTGTGGCTTTCCCTCAGCGTGAACTCGCCGTCGAACCGCGCCTCTTCCCCGGCGGCCGGGCGGGCCACGGCCGTCGGGCCGCCGAGGGAGACCAGCGTCATCAGAACCGCCAGCAGAATCCGTCTCGTCAAAGGAGCCTCCCGCGCGTCGTCCGCCTCGGTGACGGACTTCCGGAAGAACCTCCCCGTCCGGGCCGGGGCCAAGCCACCAGGGGACGGCGCACAGTTGCGCGTGTGCCAGCGCCCGGCACCGGGGGGCGCGGGGCAGACAGCGACGCGGCGGTCGTCGCGCCTGCCCCGAGCGCGCACGTCGCCGGCTACGCGGCGGGGGTGAGCTCGGCGCGGCCGAACAGCAGCGCGTAGCCGGAGGGGAGCCGGCGCAGAATGCGGGTCAGCAGGTCTGGGCCGGCGTAGGCCGCGACGGCGGAGAAGACGGATCCGGTGTCCCAGCGGGTGGTGGCCAGGGAGGCGCCGGTGCGGGCGGCGAGGTCCTTGACGAAGGCCCAGCCACCCAGCGGCTGGATGTCGGGGATCTGGGCGGTGAGGACGCGCGCGGCTTCGAGGGGCAGGCGGGCGGCCAGCTCGACGCGTTCGTCGCCGGTCAGCTGGCGTCCCAGCCCCGCGAGGACGAGGCGGACGGCTTCATCGGCCTTCTCACGGTTGGGGTAGGCGCCGTCGTAGCGGACCTTCTCCAGCATCTGCTCGTACGCCCTCCCGTAGGGCTGCTGGAGCGGCACGCTCTGCTCGGACATCACTGCGGTGGTTGCCTTTCTGTCACCAGGGTCGTGGTGGGCGGTGTGCGGCCACCGGGGGTGGGTGGTCAGGTGGGCTGGGGGCGGCCGAAGAGGAGGTCGTAGCCCGCGGGGAGCTGGAGCAGGATCTCCTTGAGGAGGTCGTCGCCGGCGGCGTCGGCGACCGTCGACAGGACGGCGCTGACGTCCCAGGCCGCGGTCTGTTCGGTGGCCCCTTCGATCCAGGCCGCGGTCGCACGCACGAACCGCTCCGGGGGCAGCGGCTCGGCGCTCTGCAGCGGGTTGAGCAGGATCAGGGCGAAGCCTTCCGGCAGACGCGCTGCCAGCTGGGCGCGTACCTCGCCGACCAGGTGTGCGCCCAGCAGGGCGAGCACCACGCGGGCCGCGCGGTCGGCTTCCTGCAGGGTCTCGTATTCGCCGCGTTCCTTCACATGGTCGAGGAACGCTTCGCGTCGCACGGTCACGTCGGCCGTCACCCCTTCCTCGGTCCGGGGGGCGCGGAGGACGGGCGAGGGGGGAGACCGGATACCCGTCCTCCGCCGCTGTTCAGCCCTCATCGGGTCCGGTTCAGCCGGAGATCTCCTTGCGGTCGCTTCCGACGCCGATGGTGATCTTGCGGGGCTTGGCGCGCTCGGCGATCGGGATGCGCAGGGTGAGCACGCCCGCGTCGTAGTCGGCCTGGATGTGCTCGGTGTCCAGCGTGTCGGCCAGCACGATCTGGCGGGAGAAGACGCCCAGCGGCCGTTCCGACAGCTCCATCTGCACGTCGTCGGCCTTCGTCACGGGCCGGCGCTCGGCCTTGACGGTCAGCATGTTGCGTTCGACGTCGATGTCGATCGCGTCCGCGCTGACGCCGGGAAGGTCGAAGGCCACCACGTACTGGTCGCCCTCGCGGTAGGCGTCCATCGGCATCGGGGACGGCCTGGACCAGGTGCCCGGGCCCATCAGCTGCTGGGCCAGCCGGTCCAGCTCACGGAAGGGGTCGGTGCGCATCAACATCGGAAAACACCTCCAGGAAGGTCGGGCAGTTGCTGCCAATGCGCCTCACTGAATCCGTTGTAACATGTCATCCAATGGATGACAAACATGGTGTCGTCCAAAGGATGACTACCTGAGGGAGGGGCCCATGATCCCGGCCGACCAGCCGGCACCGTCCGGCGCCGGCGCACACGGCCCGGCGTCGTTCCTCGCCGCCGCGGCAGCCCTTCGCGCCATGGACGACGCCCTGCGTGCCGCCCGGCACAAGGACCCCGGCGCTGCCGAGACCCACGACGTCGGCCCGGAGCAGGCCCTGGCCTCGCTTCTGCTGCTGCGGCAGGTGCGCGAGCAGCTCGCCGGATGGGAAACCGGCCTGATCGAAACCGCCCGCCACGCGGGCGCCAGCTGGGCCGACCTCGCCCACCCCCTCGGCGTCGCCAGCCGCCAGGCCGCCGAACGCCGCTACCTGCGCGGCCGTCCCGGCCCCGCCGGAAGCACCGGCGAACAACGCGTCCAGGCCACCCGCGAACGCCGCGCCGCCGAACGCACCACCGCCACCTGGGCCCGGCGCAACGCCGCCGACCTGCGCCGCATCGCCGGCCAGATCACCGCCCTCACCGACCTGCCCACCGCGGCCCGCCTCCCGCTCAGCCGGCTCCACGCGGCCCTCGCCCAGGACGACCCCGCCGAGCTCATCCGCCCCCTCCACGCCACCCGCCCCCACCTGACCACCGCCCACCCCGACCTCGCCGCACAACTCGACACCCTCACACCGCCCTGACCGCGCCCGCTGTTCACGATGAGCCGGCGAGCCGGCCGCGTCGCCTTCACGCCCGCTGAACTGCGGGAAGGAGCGGGTCAGGGGAAAACCCCTCGTCGTGGCGCCGGACCAGCAGGCTGCCCAGGGCCGTGCGTCGGTGCAGGACCGCCTTCCCCGCGCGGACCGTGGTGATGAGGCCGGCGCCGCGGAGGGCGGCCGCGTGGGCGGAGGCGGTGGCGTTGCTGACGCCCAGTCGGCGGGCCAGCAGGGTGGTGGTGTGTTCCTCGGCGAGCAGGAGCAGCGCCACGAGGCGGGTGCGCCCGAGCACTCCGGCCCCGTCTCTTATACATATCTCTGATTGTGTATAAGAGACAGAGGTCAGGTGCAGCGGCTCGCCCGGCAGGTCGGCGATCAGTGGGTGGCCGGTCCAGTGGAAGGTGGGCCGGAGCACCAGGCCGCGGCCTTTCAGCGCGATGTGCCGTGCGAAGGGCGCGTCGAGTTCCCAGACGTCCTCGTGCAGCCGGGTGCCGGGGACGAGTGCGGTGAGCGCGGAACCGACACCGTGTTCGGCGACGGCCAGGGCGTGCCGGGTGAACTCCGTGCGGTGCAGGTCCTGCACCAGGGGCCACACGGGTCCCAGGGCCGTGTCGAAGGCGGCGTGCTGGGCGCGGCGGAGGAGCTGCCAGGCGCCGGCCTCGCCGCGGTGCAGGTCGCGGATCCACGGCGGAGCGGGCGCCGTGTGTCGGGCGTACACCCGCTCGAGCTCGGACCGGACCAGGTCCGGGGGCGAGGCCCGGACGGTGTCCAGGCCGTCCTGGAGCGTGTCGCTGAACACGTCCAGGAAGGCGGGGGCCTCCATGGCGGGAACGAGG
>KL569423.1:90955-92018 GCA_000715685.1 Streptomyces lilacinus | reverse complement strand
GAGATGTGTATAAGAGACAGCAGCTCGTCGTCGCGGACGGACATCTTCATCAGGGCCGTGTTCAGCTCCAGCAGCGGGGCGGGGCGTGGTGCGAACCGGACGCGTGCGAAGTCCGCGGCCGTGAAGTGGATCCGTATCACTACTCTCCCCGGCGCCGCGGCGCCATCGTTTCGGGCAGGGCCTCAACCATCGCCCGGCTCACTTTCGAACGCCAGTATTCACCGCGAGTACTGACGTCGCAGAGTCACAAGGGGAGCTGTGGAAATGGAACGGCGAAGCGTCATCAAGTCCGCCGCCGGGGCGGTGGCCACCGCGCTGCTGCTCACGGGCGGCGGGTCCGTCGCCCACGCGCGGGCACGGACTCGCGCCACGGAGGAGGTGACCGTGCGGTTGCCGGCGCCGACCGGCCCGTACCGGACGGGCGTCACCGTGCTGCACCTGGTCGACGCGCACAGGCCCGACCCGTGGGAGCGGGAGATTGCCGCGCGGGAAGTGATGGTCACGGTGTTCTATCCGGCCCGTGACGTCCGCGGTTTCCCGGTCGCGCCGCAGATGACCCCGGACGCCGCGGCATCGTTCCGGGAGTGGGGCCCCGCACTGCACTCGGGGTTGCCGACGGCGGGCGTGCGCTGGGCGGCCACCGCCACCCACTCGCGCATCAACGCACCGGCCCTGGCCGTGCCGCGTCCGGTGCTGCTGTACAGCCCGGGCGGCGGCGACGCCCGCACCCTGGGGACCGGGCTCGCGGAGGAACTGGCGAGCCGCGGCTACGTGGTGGTGACCGTCGACCACCCCGGCGACGCCAGTGAGGTCGACTTCCCTGCCCCGGCGCAGGGCAGGGAGAAGGTCCGCACGACGGTCTTCCGCGGGGATCCCAGAGCGGACGCGCATCTCTTCCGCACCGCGATCGACACCCGGGTCGCGGACATCCGTTTCGTCCTGGACCAGTTGGCGGAGCTGGCCGCCGGCCGGAACCCGGACGCGGAGCGGCGCGCGCTGCCGGAGCACCTCGGCCGCGCGCTGGACCTGCGGCGCGTGGGCGCGTACGGCCACTCGGCCGGCG
>KL569423.1:89677-90729 GCA_000715685.1 Streptomyces lilacinus | reverse complement strand
TGTGTATAAGAGACAGGCGTGGGCGCGTACGGCCACTCGGCCGGCGGCACCGCCGTGGCCGAGGCGATGTACGAGGACCACCGCATCGGCGCGGCCCTCAACATGGAGGGCTACCTGGACCACCCGCCGGAGACCCCGGGGAGCGAGGGCGAGCTCTTCCCGGTCGCGCGCTACGGCGTGGACCGGCCGTTGCTCCTGCTGGGCACCGACGGCTTCCCGCACTGGAAGGAGTTGGAGCGCTCCTGGTCGGCCGCGCTGGCCCACCCGGGAGGCCGCACCCGCGCGCTGCGGATCGACCACGCCGCGCACGGCGTGTTCACCGACTACGCCTCCATCGCGCCCCAGTTGCAGGCGGCCGGGCTGATGACCGCCGCCGACCGCGACCGGTTGGTCGGCACGATGGCCCCGACCCGATCGGTGCCGACGGTGCGCCACCACGCCCTGTCGTTCTTCGCCCGTCACCTGCCGGTCTGAGCCGTCGGCGCCGGACGAGCTGGTCAGAGCACACAGAGCGCAAGGAAAGAACCACCGGACCCGCCCTACGGCTTGGGGCACTGCTTCCACGCGAAGTGGTACAGCGTGTTGATGCTGCCGTCCGTCGAGTCCATCGCCACGAAGCTCGTGGTCTTGGTGGGGTCGGAGGTGCCCGCGTCCACCCGCAGCTCGGTGTTGATGTTGAAGTAGCGCATGGCCCCGCAGGGCGCGTAGACGAGCGCGTCGATGTCCGTGGTGTCGGTCGTCTGCCAGTCGTCGTTGGCCGGGCCGGTGAAGTGGTGGTTCGCGAAGGCGGTCTGCGACATGCCCTGGAAGTAGTAGTTGGCACGCTCCAGGCCGGTGGCGCCCTTCTCCAGGTGGGCGAAGCCGCGGTAGTCGGCGCGCGCGACCGCGTAGGTGAAGCCCTGGGGTACGTGGACGTTCAGGCTGAGCTGACAGTTCTTGCGGAAGTCGGTCGGCTTGGCGCCGACGCCCACCTGGGCGACGTAGTGGCTGTAGGTGACGGTGAAGGCGGTGTTGTCCGGGGCGACGTTCACGTTCTGTCTCTTATACACATC
>KL569423.1:87180-89418 GCA_000715685.1 Streptomyces lilacinus | reverse complement strand
GCGGGAACGTGGCGGCGACCAGCGCCACCGCCGCGCCGACGAGCATCACCGGTCTGGACATGGAGTATCCCTCCCGCTGGGCTGGGCCCCGCTCGGTGTGGGTCGTGCGGGGCCCTGTCAGGGACATTCCTTCCAGGCGAAGTGGTAGAGCGTGCTGACGCTGCCGTCGGTCGAGTCCATCGCCATGAAGCTGTTGGTCGTCGACGGGTCGGAGGTGCCGGCGCCGACCCGCAGTTCGGTGTTGACGTTGAGGATCCGCTGGACGCCGCACGGCGCGAAGACGAGGGCGTCGACGTCGGTGACGTCGGACGTCTGCCAGTTGTCGGTGACGGGGCCGGTGAAGCGGTGGCTCATGGCGGTCGTGTGGGACGACCCCTGGAAGTAGTAGCCGGCCCGTTCCAGGCCGGTGGCGCCGCGCTCCAGGTGGGCGAAGCCGCGGTAGTCCGCCCGGGCGATGGCGTAGGTGTAGCCCTGCGGGAAGTGGACGTTGAGGCCGAGCTGGCAGTTCTTGCGGAAGTCGGTGGGCTTCGAGCCGACGCCCACCTGCGCGAGGTAGTTGCTGTAGGTGACGGTGAAGGCCGAGTTGTCGGACGCGACCGCGACGGCGGCCGTCCCGGCGGGGCAGCCCGAGCAGTGTGGCGGCCGCTCCGGCGATCAGCACCTGTCTGAGCATGGGAACCCTCCCATAGCCACGGGGTTTGACTGAGTGCGGTCCATGCCACCACCCGGGGGCAGGCATGTACAGGTCAGGTTGAGCCGACCCGGACCAGCCGCCTCCCCCGCGTGGCCGCGGGCGGCTCAGGACAGCAGGGCCTGCCAGGTGTTGGGTCCCACGATGCCGTCCTGCGTGAGGTTCCTCGACTTCTGGAAGGAGACGACCGCCTCGCGCGTCGCGGGCCCGAAGGCACCGTCCACCTGGAGCGACGCCCCGTGGGCGTTCAGCATCGTCTGCGCCGCCCGTACGGCCGCCCCGTCGGAGCCCGACTGCACGGTGAGGACCAGGGCCTGCCAGGTGTTGGGGCCGATGATGCCGTCGGGGGTGAGGTTCTTGGACCTCTGGAAGGAGACGACCGCCTCGCGCGTGGCGGGGCCGAAGGCACCGTCCGCCTCGATCGACGCCCCCCGCGCGTTGAGCAGATGTTGGGCGGACGTCACCCGCGAGCCCTTGTCCCCCTGCTTCACGAGCGGCCACCCCGACGTCGGCGGAGGGGTGTAGTCGCCCTTCGCGAAGGCTCGGAGGTCCTCGAGCGAGCCGTTGAAGACGTCCTGGTCACCGGGGAGCGGGCCGGACCGCGCGCTCTGCCAGACGGTGTAGCCGGTCCAGCCCTTGGGCAGCGGGTGGGCGGTGCCGTTGTAGTTGGCTATCCACAGCGGGGACTTCTTGGCGAACGCGTCGGAGTCGCCGGTGCACTGCGACCACCAGTCCGTGGTCGTGTAAATGGCCGGATAGCGCCCCGTCCGGGCGCGGTAGCGCTCGACGAAGGCACTGATCCAGGCCACCATGTCGCTCTGTCCGAGCCCGTAGCAGATCGGCGCGCCCTGGGTCGGCGGGTGCTCGATGTCGAGCGCTCCCGGCAGCGTCTTCCCGTCCGGGGTCCAGGCTCCGCCGCTGTCGACGAAGTTGTCCGCCTGCACGGTGCCGCCGGAGTTCTCGGGCCGCGCGAAGTGGTACGCGCCGCGGACGAGCCCCGCGGCGGCCGAGCCGTCGTACTGCTGGCGGTAGAACGGGTTCTTGTACGTCAGCCCTTCCGTCGCCTTGACGTAGGCGAACGAGGCCCCCGCGGCCGCGACGGCCGGCCAGTCCACCTCCCCCTGGTGACCGCTCACGTCGAGGCCGCGCACGGAGGCCGACACCTGGGCGTCGGGTCTTCCGCTCGGGCGGGCGTCGGCCTGGGGGGCGGCCAGGAGCACGGCCCCGGTGACGGCGGTGGCCAGAGCTGCGGCCGCGGCTCGAGCGCGCATCGTGTTCTCCCGGGTCCGAAGGGGGTGGGGTGACGGCGCACAGAATCCGGGGCAGTGCGTGCGCACGTCAACAAAGTGGCGCGGGAATCGGACGCCGCGACGCGACCGGGAAGAGTACTTGACAGGCTGTCAGCGCACGCGTCGTACCGATGCCGCTCGGGCAGAAATCCACCGGGGCGACGATTCCGCGGCGCCCCGGCAGAGCGCGCGCACCTGCCGCGAGGAGGGCCCATGGAGACCCCACCCGTCCCCGCCCACGTCCCCCGCCGATGGCGG
>KL569423.1:85094-86831 GCA_000715685.1 Streptomyces lilacinus | reverse complement strand
ATGTGTATAAGAGACAGGTCGCCGCCCTCGCGCCCAGCCTCCCCTTGCTCACCCTCGCGCACCTCCACCCGCTCGTGGGCCGCCTCGGGTGGTGGCTCCCCCTCGTCGGCACGCTGACGGTGGTCCCCCTCGCCGACTGGCTGGTCGGCGCCGACACCTCCAATCCTCCCGAGGGCGAGGGCCGTTCGATCCGGGCAGGCGCCTATCACCGGTGGTGCACGTACGTCTTCGTCCCGCTGCAGTACCTCTCCCTCGTCTGGGTCTGCTCCCAGTGGGCGTCCCCGGAGCTCTCCGCCCTCGATCGTGCCGGACTCGCCCTCGCCGCCGGCTGGGTCGGCGCCCTGGGGCTCAACGTGGCGCACGAGCTCGGGCACACGAGCGAGGAGGCGGAGCGGTGGCTGAGCAAGGTCGCTCTCGCGCAGATCGCCTACGGCCACTTCTACGTCGCGCACAACCGCGGCCATCACCTGCGCGTGGCCACCCCGGGCGACCCCTCCAGCGCACGGCTCGGGGAGGGCTTCTGGCGCTTCCTCCCCCGCGTCGTCGCCGGTCGGCCCGTCGACGCGCTGCGCGCGGAGGCCAGGCGGCTGGCACGCCGCGGCCACCGGCCCTGGCACCCGGGCAACGACGTCCTCAACAGTTGGGGCGTGACCGTCGTCCTGTACGCGGTCCTGGCCGTCGCGTTCGGGCCCGGGATCCTGCCCTTCCTGTTCCTGCAGGCGGCGTTCGGCGTGTGCGTGCTGGAGGCGTCCGCCTATCTCGACCACTACGGGCTGCTGCGCGCACGCCGCCCCGACGGCCGCTACGAGCGTCCGTCCCCCCGGCACAGCTGGAACGGTGACGCGATCGTGAGCAGCGTGCTGCTGTTCCACTCACAGCGGCACTCCGACCATCACACCAATCCCCTGCGCCCTTATCCCGTGCTGCGCCACGACGACACGTCCCCGCAGCTGCCGGCCGGCTTCGTCTCCATGATCGTGCTGGCGTGGGTCCCTCCCCTGTGGCGGCGGTTGATGGACCCCAAGGTGGTCGCCCACTACGGCGGGGACGTCACGCTGGCCAACCTCCACCCGCCCGCCCGGGCCCGTCTGCTGGCCCGGTACGGCGGGGTCACGGCCCCGGTTTCCGGGCCGTGATCAGGGTGGTGGGCACCAGGGGTCCGCACCACCACATGCGGGGCCCGACCCGGTGCCGCTCGACGCCGCGCATGCCCAGCCCGGCCAGGGCCTCGGTCCGGCCGCCCACCCAGACGTCCACCATGATCAGGCGCCCGCCCGGCCGCAGCACTCGTACCGCCTCCGCCAGCGCCGCCCGGCGGCGCGCGGCGGGGCGCAGGTTGTGCACGGCCATGCTGGTGACGACGGCGTCGAAGCAGCCGTCGGCGAAGGGCAGGGCCGTCATGTCGGCGGTGCAGAGTCCCATCCGCCGGCCCGCGCCGGCCGCCGTGGCGTTCGCCCGCAGCGTGCGGGGGTCGCTGCGCCACTGGTCCCCCGTCCGCCACAGGTCGACCCCCACCGCCCGACCGGTGGTCAGCCGCCGGGCGACCTCCAGCAGGACGGCACCGCTGCCGCAGCCGAGGTCCAGGACCTGCTCGCCGCCGCGCAGCCCCAGGCCCTCGACCAACTCCCGCCACACGAGGAACTTTCCGCGAAGCGTGGTGTGGAGATAGCCCGCCGCGCAGCCGGTCAACGCCGCCGCGAAGACGGCCGAGCCGAGGGGGACGAGCGGCGGGGGGGC
>KL569423.1:83912-84826 GCA_000715685.1 Streptomyces lilacinus | reverse complement strand
TGTATAAGAGACAGCGCCAGGCCAGCAAGTGCCGCTCCGCCGACCAACGCGGCGATCTGCGACGGACCGTCGATCCCGAACGGGAGCACCCGCCGGCCCGCGCTCCCGGCCCCGCGGACCACCGAACGGCACACGGCGCGGGTGAAGGCGTCCACGAGTGACCACCCTGGCCGGGCGGCGCGTGCCGCCGCAAAGGGGCAGGGGAGCGAGGGCGGTGGTGACCGTACGGCGGGTGCGCGGTGGTGCCGGTCACCGCGCGCACCCCCGGCGCACTCCCCCGTCATCCCTTGCGGCATCGGGTCGTTGCACCCCGCGGACGGCGAGGCGGCGGTGGAAGCGGGGACGACGCAGTGACCGATACGAGTACGGGCGCCGGGGCCCCTCGCGGCCTCCCCCCACGACCGGGCCGGCGCCACGTGCTCGCCCTGGCCGCCGCGGCGGGCGCGGGGGCCGCGCTCGGCTGGACACCCGCCTTCCGCGTCGAGGCACGGGCCGCGGGCCCCGACGTACCGCCCGCCTTCCCGCGGGGCGTCCGGCTCGTCCGGCAGGCCTTCCGCAACTGGTCGGGCGAGGTCGCCCTCGAGGCGGTGTGGACGGCGGTCCCCGCGTCGCCCGCCGACGTGCCCGTCCTGGCGGACTGGGCGCGGGCCCACGGCCGGCGGCTGCGCGCCCGGGGGCTCGGCCACACGTGGGCGCCGCTGCTCGCCCGCGCCGGTGAGGCCACCGAGCGGCTCGTCATGGTCGACACCACGGACGGCCTCACGTCGGTCGAGTGCCGCCCGGGCGACCCCGCGACCGTGACGGCGCAGGCGGGGGCGACCTGGGACGCGGTCCACGCGGCCCTGGAGGCCGCCGGCCGCGGCCTGACGTGCGTCCCCGCCACGGGCACGCTGACGGTGGGCGGCGTGCTGGCC
>KL569423.1:82912-83651 GCA_000715685.1 Streptomyces lilacinus | reverse complement strand
GCACCGGGGTCCCGACGTCCGCCGGCACCGGCCGCGTCCGGGGGCCTTCGCCCTCCTCGACGCTCAGCGACGCCGTCGAGTCGCTCACCGCCGTGGTGTGGGACGCCCGTGCCGGACGGCACGTGCTGAGGACCTTTCACCGATCGGAGCCCGACACGGCCGCGTTCCTCGTCCACCTCGGGCGCGCCTTCGTCACCGAGGCGACGCTGCGGGCACCCGAGAACGTCCGACTGCGGTGCCGCAGCGGCTTCGACGTGCCGGCCCACGAGCTGTTCGGCCGGCCCGGAGGGCGGCGGACGCTGGCCCGCTTCCTCGCCGCGACGGGACGGGTGGAGGCCCTGTGGTTTCCGTACACGGACCGCCCGTGGCTGAGGGTGTGGTCCGAGGAGCCGGTGCGGCCTCCCGGGGCGCGGCAGATCGACTCGCCGTATCCGTACGCCTTCTCCGACACGCTTCCGGAGGAGGCGTCGCGCCTGGCGCGGGAGATCACCGGCGGAGTCCCGGCCGTGACGCCGCTGTTCACCGGCGTCATGGAGCGCGGCATCGGGCTGGGGCTGACGGCGACCGCCACCTGGGACCTGTGGGGCTGGTCGAAGAACACGCTGCTCCATCTCCGGCCCTCCAGCCCGCGCTGGAGGTACTCGGGCTGGGCCGTGACGTGCGCGAGGGGAGACGTCCAGCGCGTCGCGCATGCCCTCTGGTCCCGCGTGCGGGACCGGCTCTGTCTCTTATACACATC
>KL569423.1:78552-82686 GCA_000715685.1 Streptomyces lilacinus | reverse complement strand
AGCTCGCCGCGCACCGGGCCCGCGGCGAGTACCCGCTCAACGGCCCCGTGGACTTCCGCGTCACCGCCACGGACACCGCCGGCCCCACCGGCCCGCTGCTGTCGCCGGCGCGCCCCCGGATCGATCGCCCGGCGTGGGACACCGTGGTGTGGTTCGACACCGCGACGTTCCCCGGGACGCCGGGCGCGTACGTCTTCCACCGTGACCTGGAGCAGTGGATGGTGCGGCACTTCGCCGGTTGGGCGGCGGTGCGGCCGGAGTGGCCGAAGGGCTGGGGCTACGGCCCGGAGGGCCCCTGGACCGACGACTTCGTCCTCCGGACGGCCTGGCCCGAGGCCTTCCGCGCCGGCCAACCCGCCGGCTCGCGCTGGGAGGACGCGATCGCGGTCCTCGAACGGCACGACCCTGCGGGGGTGTTCCGCGGCCCGTTCGTGGAGGCGCTGTTCTCCGACGCCCGGTGATCCCGGACCCGGTGATTCCGGAACGACTGACCCCAATGATCAACTTGTCCGTGCTCCGTCATAGGCTTCTCCCCGACAGCGGACGGGAGCACGATGAGCAGCAGCACCGAGCAGAACTGGCGCACCGAGGCCAGCAGGAACCGGCCGGCCAAGGTGAGCCTGTGGTTCGCCGGCGGCGGGCTCGCCGCCTACGGGAACTTCTTCACCGGCATCGCCTGGCTCAACCCGGGCATCTTCGTGCTGATGGCCGTGCTGTGCGCCCTGGTCGCGATCGTCGTGGGGCACGTCGGCCGCTTCCGCGGCCGCCGGCTGGGCGGTGACGGGCGCGGCATGGCGCTGCTCGGGATCCTGCTCGGGTGGCTGCTGCTCGCGGTGAGCGCGGTGCTGATCCTGGCGGTGGGCAGCCTGGTGGCCGGTGTCGCCGTGCTCGTGGACCACGGCTGACGTCGGAGACCGTGCTCCTGACGGCACGTTCCGCCCGCGACGGCATCCGCCCGGTGCCGCTACGCGCCCAGGCCCGCGAGTCGCTTCAGCGCCTCGTCGACCGAGGCCCGCCCGGCCGGCAGCAGGGGCAGTCGGACGTGCGGGGTGGGGATGCGGCCCTGGGCGTGCAGGACGCCCTTGACGACGGTGGGGTTGGGTTCGGCGAACGCGGCGGCCGACAGCTGGGCCAGGGCGTGCCCGAGGTCGCGGGCCCGGGCGAGGTCGCCGGCGCGCCAGGCGGCGGACAGTTGCGCGAACCGGCCGGTGGCCAGGTGGGCGGAGGCGAGGATCCCGCCCTGCGCGCCGAGCGCCATCAGGGGCGAGGCGAAGAGGTCGTCGCCGGCCAGGACCGTGAAGTCGGGCGGGAGGTCGCCGAGCAGGTCGACGGCCGCCTCGTCGATGCCGCCCGTCGCGTACTTGACGCCGGCGATCCCGGGCAGCCGCCCCAGCGCGCGCAGGGTGTCCGCGCCGAGGGCCTGCCCGGTGCGGTACGGGATGTGGTAGACGACCAGCGGGACGGGGCTGTCGGCCGCGAGGTGGGTGAAGTGGGCGAGGACGCCGGCTTCCGAGGGGCGGGTGAAGGAGGGCACGGTCACCAGCGCGCCCTGGGCCTCCGGCCACCGGGCGAGCCCGGCGAGGGCCGCCGCGCTGGCCCGGGTGTCGCTGGACCCGGCGCCGACCAGCAGCGGCGCGCCGCGCTCCCGGCTCACCCTGGCGCAGATGTCGACGACCGCGGCCTTCTCCTCGGCGTCGAGGGTGGCGGTCTCCGCGGTCGTCCCGAGGGCGACGATGCCGGTGGCGCCCTCGTCGAGCACGGCGTGGGCGAGCGCCTCGAGGGCGTCCTCGGCGACGCGGCCGTCGGCGGTGAAGGGGGTGACGAGCGGTACGTGAATCCCGTGCAGGGAGGGGTGCTGAGTCATGGTCACCAGGGTGGCCGCGACAGAAGACGTAGGTCCAGTTCATCTTTCTGACCGAAAGCGTAAGCTCAGCTGATGCTTGATGTCCGACGTCTACGCCTCCTCCGGGAGCTCTCCCTGCGCGGCACCATCGCCGCGGTCGCCGAGGCCCTGGCCTTCACGCCCTCCGCCGTCTCCCAACAACTCAGCGCTCTCGAGCGGGAAGCGGGGGTGTCACTGCTCGAACGGACCGGGCGGCGGGTCACCCTCACGCCGGCCGGTCGGAACCTGGTGCGGCACGCCGAGGCGGTGCTCGAGCGCCTGGAGCAGGCCGCGGCCGAACTGGTCGACGCCCGCCACGGCCTGGCGGGGCCCCTGCGCATCGGGACGTTCCCCACCGCCGCCCGGGCGATCGTCCCCACGGCGCTGACCGTCCTCGCCCGCCGGCACCCGGGCCTGGAACCGATGGTGTCCGAGATCGACCCGGCCGGCGTCTCCCACGCCCTGCGCGCCGGCGTCCTGGACGTCGCGCTGGTCCACGACTACGACTTCGTCCCCTCCCCCGCCGAGCCCGGCCTGGCGAGGGAACCGCTGTGCGGTGAGGCCATGTACGTCGCGTCGCCCTCGTCCGAACCGATGGACGAGGGCGGCGGCCCGGCGCTCGACCGCTGGCAGGACGCGCCCTGGATCACGGCGACCCCGGGAACGCTGTGCCACACGATGGTGATGCGCGCCTGTCAGGCCGCCGGCTTCACCCCGCGCGTCCGGCACCAGGTCGACGAGTTCGCCACCGTACTGGCCCTGGTCGCGGCCGGGCAGGGCGTCGCCCTCGTACCGGAGTGGGGGCTGGTGGACCCGCCGCCCGCGGTACGGCTGACCCGCCTGCCGATCCAACGCCGCACCGCCCTCGCCTTCCGCGCGGGCGCCGCGGGCCACCCCGCCGTCGCGGCCCTCACCGACGCCCTCCGCGCGGCGGTCCCCGGGAGGGCGTCTCTCCCTACCGAGGAGGACACCGAGGAGAACCCTGCGGAGGACGAGACCTGACCTACATGCCCTCTAGCGTTCCTTCCATGACGCACACGGCCCACGCGACACACACGAACGACGTCCACGACGAGCGCGCGGAACTGCTGGCGGCCCTGGCGGAGCAGCGGCGCACGCTGCTCATCACGCTGCGGGGTGTCGGCGACGCCCAGGCCCGCGAGCGCACGACCGTCAGTGAGCTGACCCTCGGGGGACTGCTCCACCATCTGACCCGAGGGGAGCGGGTCTGGACAGCGATCATGACCTCGGGTGACGGCACGACGCCGGACGGCATGTTCGACATGGACCAGTACCGGATGCCCGAGGGCGCCACCGTCGCCGGGCTCGTGGCGTCGTACGAGGCGGCGGCCCTGGCCACCGATGCCGCGGTCGCCGCTCTGCCGGACCTGGGCGCGACCGTGCCGCTGCCGGAGGCTCCCTGGGCGCCGGGAGAGGTGGCTCACTGGTCCGCCCGACGGATCCTGCTGCATCTGCTGCGGGAGACGGCGCAGCACGCGGGGCACGCCGACATCGTCCGCGAGGCGCTCGACGGGGCGAGCACCACCGCGCGGCTGGGCACGTGACCCCGTCGGCGGGCGCCCCTGTCAGCACTCCACCAGCAGCTCCCGCAGTCCCCGGATGACGAAGCCCGGCTTCCAGCGGGGCTCCGACACGAGCCGCAGGCCCGGTGCCTGCCGCAGCAGTTCGCCGAAGACGGTGGCGAGTTCCAGGCGGGCGAGCGGTGCGCCCAGGCAGTAGTGGATGCCGGCGCCGAAGGAGAGGTGGGGGTTGTCGACGCGGGTGAGGTCGAGGCGGTCGGGGTCGGGGAAGCGGGCGGGGTCGTGGTTGGCGGAGCCGAAGAGGAGGGCGACCTCGCTGCCCCGGGGGATGGGAGTGCCGTCGATCTCGATGTCGTCGAGCACCCAGCGCTCGAAGAGCTGCAGCGGGGTGTCGTAGCGCATCAACTCCTCGATCGCCCGCGGCAGGAGCGCGGGATCGGCGCGCAGGGCGGCGAGCTGGTCGGGGTGGCGGAAGAGGGCCCACCAGCCGTTGCCGGTGGTGTTGACGGTGGCCTCGTGGCCCGCGTTGAGGAGGAGGACGCAGGTGGAGACCATCTCCTGCTCGGTGAGCCGGTCCCCTTCGTCGTACGCGGCGATCAGCGCGCTGATCAGGTCGCCGCCGGGGCGGGCGCGGCGGTCGGCGATCAGCTCGCGCAGGTAGGCGGAGAAGTCGAGCGAGGCCCGGACCGCGCGGCGGGCCGTGTCCTCGCC
>KL569423.1:78139-78276 GCA_000715685.1 Streptomyces lilacinus | reverse complement strand
GCCCGGACCGCGCGGCGGGCCGTGTCCTCGCCGGGGTTGAGCTCGTACATGCCGCAGATGTCCGCCGACCAGGGGCGGAGCAGGTTCCGGTCGGCCGCGGGGATGCCGAGCATCTCGGCGATGACGGCGACCGGCAG
>KL569423.1:73064-77821 GCA_000715685.1 Streptomyces lilacinus | reverse complement strand
GGCGAGGAGTTCGTCCACCAGGTCGCGGGTCAGTCGTCGGACGACCGGCGCGAGGTCCTCGGTCGTCCGCGGGGTGAAGGCCTTCGACACCAGGCGTCGGATCCTGGTGTGGTCGGGGGCCTCCAGGTCGAGCAGGCCGTTGCCGTTGAGGACGTGGAAGGGCTCGTGGCTCGCGGGCGGCGGGGTGCGCCCGAACTCCTCGTGGGTGAAGCGGTGCAGGTACGTGCGCCCGAGTCGCCGGTCGCGGAGCAGCTCCCGTACGTCCGCGTGGTGCGGTACGAGCCACTGCCGGGAGGGCTCGTACCAGTGCACGCGTCCGGCGGCCCGGAGCCGGACGTAGCCCGGGTAGGGGTCGGCGACGAATCGAGGGGACCACGGGTCGAAGTCGGCACTCGCATCCATGTACGGATGTTAGGGGGTGACGGCGAGCGCGCGCCGGAGCGATCCGGCACCGAACCCTTCCGATTTCGGTTCATTCGGATCCCGATATCGAACGGAATGCATCGAACAAGGCGCCAAGGATTGGCCAATGAAATGCGCGACGACGTTCCGGTCAACACGGTGAACGTCGCAGGTCGTTGAAGTCGATGCCAACGCCTGACGCCGTCCCTATACTGGCCGAATGGTGGCGTTAATCCTCACGGGCGCAGGGCTGGTTCTGGCGGCAAGTGTTCCGTTCCTGGTCGAGGTGTACAAAGGAACGAGAGCCGTTCAGCAGCAGAGCTACATCGCGGGGATCAGTGCCTGCGCCGAGCAGACACCCAGCATCCCGCCCGCCCCGGCCGGCTACTGCCACCTCAAATACGTCATCAGGAACAACTCGGGGAACGCCATCCACCGGGTCATCGTCATTCAGCCGCGATGGCGCCCGCTCCAGCCGATCGCGCTGATCAACGCGGGTGATTTCCACGAGGAGCTGGATCCCGGCCTCCGCCGTGAGGAACCGGTGTTCGCCAGCTACCCGGTGGGCATCATATTCGAGGACAGTCAGGGCCGGCTCTGGTACAAACATCATGTCGCCGAGCGGGTGAAACAACTGGCCGATCCACCTCGCACCGTTCATGATTTCGTTCCTTACAAGAATCCCTTGGGCATGGTCACTGTCGCCCGGCGCGTCGCCGGAGGCATTGCGGTTGTCTTCGTCCTGGCGACCATCGCGTTCGGGATGGTGAACGTGAGCAACGGGGCGAAGAACGAGAAAACCTCGCCCTCACCGCTCAAGCAGTCATCTACCGGTTCGACGACGGAGGGCAGCAATGGACGCTGAGGCACTCGTGATAGTGATGTCGTTGATCACCGGTGCCTCCGGCCTCATCAGTTGGTGGGTGGGCCGTGCGAGCGCCGCCCGCAGGCGACAGCTGACGGCCCGGGTCCAGGCGGGCCAGGTCCTCGCCTATCTGACGGACCCCAGCGGCCCCACGCCGCAGCCGTCCGCCCTGTGCGTCGTCGACAACAGAGCCCCCGAGCCGATCAGGGATGTGGTGCTGCGCTGTGAGAACACCGACCTTCTCGCCTTGCCCGAAGTCCCCGCCGGGGCCCAGGAACGCCACGTCGTGGCCGTACGGTTGACCGCACCGACGTCCTCGACGTACCTCAATGCCCATACCGCCGTTGCCTTTTCCGACAAACAGGGTCAACGCTGGACCAGCGATGCCGCCGGTCTGCGACTGAGCGACGAGTCTCCCGACGCCGCCGACCGTCGAAAGCTCGCGAGCGTCCCCGCCACGTGGCTGGTCCTGGCCTCCACGCTGGCCGGGCTCATCGCGCTCGCCCTGCCGCTCTGCGTGCTCGTCCTCATTCGCTGAGCACCGGCCGCCGTCGCGTCTCGTCGCGTCTCATACCGTCCCGGAGGCAGCCGTGCCCGTGCGACGCGGATCGGGGGGCCGGGCGTTCCTCGCGCGGGAAGAGCTGGCCGGCCCCGCCCGCCTGCCGGACGGCCCCGGGCCCGTACCCCGGCTGATCGGCGGCTACGAGGAGTCCCGGCGGATGCTGACCGCTCCCGCGTGGAGCCGGGCCGGGGCCGTGCACCGGGTACCGGTCGGGCCGGCGACCGCCATGTCCGTCACCGACATGGATCCCCCGCACCACACCCGCGTACGGGCCCTGCTGAACGGCTCCTTCTCCGCACGGGCCGTACGGGCGCACCGGCCGGGACTGGAGCAGCGCGCCCGGGACCTGGTCGCCCGGATGCGCGAGGCCGGCGGAGCGGGCGACGTGCTCGAGGCGTTCTGCCGGCCGTTCGCCTTCGCGGCGCACTGCGACGTCCTCGGTGTGCCCGAGGCGGTCAGGCCCGCGCTCCGGCACTGGTCCGTCGCCCGAACCGCCGGAGCGGGCGCCGCCGTGACGCATCGGGCGGAGCTGCGGCTCCACGACCTGGTGCGGCCGGTGCTCGACCGGCCGGGTCCGGGGCTGCTCGGCGCGCTCGCGGACGCGTGCGCCGCCGGGAG
Source organism: Streptomyces lilacinus (assembly GCA_000715685.1). Classification (GTDB taxonomy): domain Bacteria; phylum Actinomycetota; class Actinomycetes; order Streptomycetales; family Streptomycetaceae; genus Streptomyces; species Streptomyces lilacinus. The sequence continues at coordinate 75,374 of KL569423.1, read as the reverse complement.
GCTCACGCGGCGGGAGCTGACGGGCCTGTCGGCGTCGCTCTTCTTCGACGGGCACGTCCTCGCCGCCGCCCAGCTCGCCAACGCCCTGCTGTGCCTCGTCCTCGTCCCGAGCCGGCTCGACCGGCTCCGGGAGCACACGCCCGCCCTCGTCGGCCCGGTCGTGGAGGAGGCCCTGCGCTGTCACCCGGCCATCACGCTGAGCATGGTCCGCACCGCGACCACCGGCCCGGCCGTGTCCGCGGCGGCCGTCATTCCGCTGGCCAACCGCGACCCGCGCGTCTTCGCGGACCCGGACCGCTTCGACCCGGACCGTTTCGAGGTCGGCCCGGGGCGCTCCCCTCGTCGCCACCTGTCGTTCGGTCGCGGTCCGCACCACTGTCCCGGGGCGGAGCTGACCCGGCTGCAGCTGCGGATCGGCCTGGCCGCCCTGGTCCACGGGCTGCCCGGGCTGCGCCTGGCCGTGGACGAGGCGACGCTGACGTGGTCGGTCTCCCCGGCGGTCAGGACACTGGACGCGCTGCCCGTCCGCTGGACCGGTGCGTGAACGCCGCGTACGCATGACAGCGGCGCCGCCCCCGACGAGGGGGCGGCGCCGCTGTTCCGGGTCCGACCGTGCGGTCCGGGCGGACCTCAGTCGTACGTTTCCGCCGTGACCGGCTTCGGGATGAGGAAGGACGTCGCGATGGCGGCGGCCAGGACGACCACGCCCGCGATCATGCCGGCGACGTACCCGCCCTCCGAGGCGGCGTCGGCGGGGGCGGCCGCGGTCTTGACGGCGTAGAGCGCCGCGAAGCTGAGGCCGGCGCCGAGGTTGAACGCGCCCGCGTTCAGGCCGGGCAGGAAGCCGGGGTTGTCGTTGGGGGACAGCACGATGCCGAGGCCGTTGAGGACGATGTTCGCCACGCCCGCGTACGTGATGCCGACGAGGATCGAGGCCACGAGGAGCATGACGCGCGAGTGGGCGGGCATCGTGACGATCATCAGGACGACGGACGCCACGGCGCCGACGAGGCCGATCCGCAGGACGCGGCGGTAGCCGTAGGTGGCGGCCAGTCGGCCGGCGATCGGGCCCATGGCGAGCCCGGCCAGGGCGTACGGCGTGAGGGTCCACCAGGCGGACTGCTCCGCGGTCATGCCGAGGCCCGCCTCGGCGTCCTGCGCGAACGACGGGATCAGGCCGTTCATGACGGCGAAGACGCCCGTCATGGTGAGCACGGTGGTCAGCAGGGTGGCCCAGGTCGCGCGCCGCTTCAGGTGCCGGGTGGCGACCAGCGGGTGGCGGCTGCGGTCCTCGGTCCGCCAGAACAGGGCGAAGGCCACGGCGGAGACGACCACCAGGACACCGGTCAGGAGCCAGTCGGCGGCGGCGAGCTTGCCTGCCTCGTTGAGCGCGATGAGCAGTGCCCCGACGGAGACGACGAGGAGGCCGACGCCCGGCCAGTCCATGCGGTGGGCGGCGGGGGCCTTGGACTCGGGGCTCAGGGTGGCCACCAGGACGGTGGCGAAGACGGCCACGACGGCCATCGCCCAGAAGACGGCCTGGAAGCCGTGGTGGTCGGCGAGGAATCCGCCGGCCAGGGAGTCGACGCCGGCGACGCCGCCGTTGACGGCGGTGATCACGCCCAGCAGGGTGCCGTAGCGCTTGGGCTCGGTCACCTCGACGCGCAGCATGATCAGACACAGCGGGACGGTGGGGCCGGAGGCGCCCTGCAGGACACGGCCGACGAAGAGCATGGGCACGCTCTCCGCCAGGGCGGCGACCACGCAGCCGACCGCCATCAGGGCCAGCATCCCGGCCAGGACCTTGCGGCGCCCGACGACGTCGCCCAGTCGCGGCAGGAAGAGGGAGAACAGGGCCGCCGAGGTGAAGAAGGCGGTCTGTGTGAGCCCGATCTCGGCGGAGGTGGCGCCGAGGCTGTCCTCGATGCTCTTCAGCGCCGGGCTGAGCATGCTGGCGTTGAGCTGGAAGGCGACGCAGGCGGTCAGCAGCGCGGCGACCAGCACGCCCACGCGGGTGGGGCGGCCGCCCGGCCTGCCGGCGCTTCGGTCGTCGGCGCGGTAGTCGGAGTGAGAAACGTTCATGCCTCGGCGTCTTCGTCTTCGGTCACGGATGGGCCCCGCTGCTCAGTCGAACAGGGGGGCGCGGGACTCGGGGAGGCGGCGGGGAAAGGGGTGCCGCCGCCGGGTACAGCGGGGCGGCCCCGGCGCGCCGGGGCGGGCCGGGGACGAACCGGCCGTACCTCCAGTCCATGGCCAAAGGTACCGCCTTCCGTCATATCGGCGGAGTCGACGGTTCCGGGACCGGCGGCC
>KL569423.1:62659-72800 GCA_000715685.1 Streptomyces lilacinus | reverse complement strand
CCGCCGGTCGGGCCACTGATCAGGCCATCGAGGCAGCCATCGAGGGGGCCGCCCATCGGATCGCCGGATGGGGCCGGATAAAATCCAACTCCGCGCTCTTTGCCCGCCGTTGTCGAAGGAGCCCGTCCCATGGCCATGTCCCGTGCCCGTCGTGTCGTGGTACCGCGAGCGATTCAGGACGGCGGAGGATTCACGAAGGTCGACTACGCCTCCGCCTTCGCGATGTCGACCCGCGACGCGGAAGCCCTGACGGCCGAGCAGTGGGCACGGGCCACGTTCGATGCGGCCCCGGCCCCGCTGCGGTGGTTGATGGTCGTGGCGTGGACGCGCCTCCTGGGCCTCCGGCTCGGGCCGAGATCGTCGCCGAGGCATGTGCTGGGGTGGCCCGTCGCGGAGTCCGGGCCCGATGACGGCCCGGAGTCGATCATCCTCGCGGCGCGCTCGTCGCTGATCACGGCCCACAACGTCGTGACCGTGCGCGACGCGGACGTGGTCTGGTCGACCTTCGTGCGCTTCGACCACCGACTGGCCCGCCGCGTGTGGTCCCTGGCCGCCCCGGCCCATCACCGGATGGTTCCCTTCCTGCTGGGGCGCGCCGTGGAGCGGCGGCGTACGTCCCGCGCACCGGGAGCGTGAGCCGCCGCGGCCCGTTGCTGGAGGAGGGCCGCGATGCGGTTCAGGTCGTCGGCGAGGGCGAGGACGCCCTGGACGTCCGGCGCGGAGGCGCCGTTCACACCGATGAAGAAGGTGTGCCGGCGGCCGTGGCCGGTCTCGAGGTATCCGGCGAGGGTCTCGCCGCCGACGGCCACGCGCCGGTTGACGGCGTCGTAGCCGGCGACCGTGCCGGGTTTGGCGAAGACCTTGCCGTGAGCCCGGCAGGTGGCGCGGCGGGTGCAGGAGCCGGCCAGCGAACCGTCCACCCCCAGGACGGGCAGGGCGCGCCGGAAGCGCGCGGCCTCCGGGGTGCGCTCCCAGTAACGCAGCAGTGGGGGGAAGGCCGTCGGGGTGACGCGATCCACCGGGTTGCCGCCGCGGCCGTCGAGGAGCTGCAGCCGCGTGGGGTCCACGCCGGCCCGGCGGAGGAACGCGGTGAGCGGACGGAAGCCGTCCGCGCACGCGCGGCTCCCGGCGTGCACGGCCATCAGGCAGATGCCCAGGTTGGCCCCGAGGTTGTGGCTGACCTTGAGGATGACCTCGGCGTACTCGGCGTAGGGCGGAGAAACGTAGGCCGCGACGCGCCTGCCGTCGCGCGGTGAGCGCGGCAGCCGGTCGGTCCGGTTGGGGCCGGTCGGCGGCGCGTCGACGGCGACTCCCGCGCGGTCCAGTGCCTCGATCAGGGCCGTGCGGCCGAAGGCGTCGGGGTCGTGGACGGGGCTGACCCTCAGCACCGGCTTCGCGCCGGCGGCGATCGTCCCGGTGAGGCGGATGCGCGTGCCGTCGGACGAGGCGGACACGGAGATGTCCGTGCGACCGCCCGCGCGCACCGTCCGTACGCTCGACTCGACCCGGTACGGCGCGACGTGGGGGCGCCAGTCGAGGCGGGCCGGGCGGCCGGCGGAGGTCGGGGTGGTCAGCAGGTCGATGACGTTGTCGTTGACGATGAGCGGGGCCGGGCTCGGGTCGAGGTCGGGGGACGAGGTGAAGAGCCGGGAGTCGACGAGGACGTCGCCGTGGACCGCGGTGATGCCGGACCGGCGCACCTGGCGGGCGAGGGCGTCGAGCCCGGCGAGGGGGTTCTCGGGCGTCAGCGTGGCGCCGGGGACGTCGTTGGCGTAGGTGTGGTCGACGTCGGTGTAGTCGAGGGTGCCGTCGGGTCTCGTCCGGCCGCCCAGGCTGAGGTCGCCCTGGGCGACGAGCACGAGATCGCCGTCCAGGGCCGATCCGTCGCGCTCCCCCACGGCGTGCACCGGCGTGATGAAGCGGTGGTCGCCGCCGAGCGTCCGCCAGGTGCCCGAGACGCTGAAAAGCTTGGCCGCTGATCCGGGGACGAAGAACTCGTCGGCCCTCCGCGAGTGGACCGTGCGGCCCTTGTCGTCGATCTCCAGCAGCCCCCATCGCGCGTGCGCGTACTGCGGCTTCTTCATGATCGCCGCGATCTCGGGGCCGAGTCCGTCGCCACGGACCGCCGGGGGGCTTGCGGCAGGGGCCGTCGCCGCGGCGGCGGGCGCGATCGTGGCCATCGCCGTGATCACGGCGAGCGCGCCGGCCGTGAGGGCCCGCCGGCGTCGTCCACGAGCGAAGCGTCTTCTCATGCCGCCACCTGTTTCGAGCCCATGTGCGTGCGGCAGCCGTACCGCGGGCCGCCGCCCGCCGAACGTCGTGCGGGGCTGCTTCACCCGGGCGAGGTCCCCGGGTGCGACGTTCGGCCCGCGTTGTGGGCTGATATGCCCGGAGGGTGTGAGTGGCGGATCACGGCGGGTTCCTACTCCGGGCCGCCGAGGGCCCGCTCCGGCCCCGAAGGGCGGCGATGGCCCGTTCGAACGCCGATGGCCCGGTGATGCGCCGGCGGCGGGCATGGCGACGGGGGCAGCGGGTGCCCCGTGGTGTAAGCAGGAGGCATGGACCTTCGGCGACTCCGCGGGGATCACCGATGGCCATGGCAACGGAGCCATGCGCTGGTGGCGGTGCCGCTTCTCCTCGTCCTGGTCGTCACCGTGGTCGACGTCCTGGCTCCGCCCGACGTGCACCTCGGGCCCTTCCTCGTCGCCGCTCCCGCCATCACGGCGTCGTTCGCCGGCCCGTGGCTGACGGCGTCCGTCGGGGTGCTCGCCGTCGTGGCCCAGGCCGTCGTAGCCGCCACCCGCACCAGCCTCATCGACCTCAACCACACCCTCCAGATCACCGCCCTGATCCTGATCTCGGCGATCGTGACCTTCTTCGCCCATCACCGCGAGCGGCACGAGAAGGAGATGACGCAGCTCAGATCGGTGGCGGAGGCGGCCCAGGGGGTGCTGCTGCGCGCGCTCCCGCAGCGGATCGGCCCGCTGCGCATCGCGTCCGTCTACCTCGCCGCGGAGGCCGAGGCGCAGATCGGCGGCGACCTGTACGCCGTCACCCGCACGGCCCGGGGCACGCGGCTGGTCATCGGCGACGTACGGGGCAAGGGGCTGCAGGCCATCGGTGAGGCCGCGCTCGTCCTCGGGGCCTTCCGGGCCGCCGCCCACCGGCAGGCCGAGCTGCCGGTCCTGGTCGCCGACCTGGAGGGGGCCGTCTCCTCCGACCTGGCCGACCCCGGCACGCGGCGGAAGGAACGCGCCGACCGGGGGGAGACCTTCGTGACCGCGGCCGTGCTGGACGTGCCCGACACCGAGTCCGTCCTGCACCTGGTCAGCTGCGGGCACCCCCCGCCCCTGCTGCTGCGCGCCGGCCGGGTCACCCCGCTGGAGGTGAGCCGGCCGTCGCTTCCCCTGGGCCTGATCGAGGTCGCCCACACCGACGTCTCCGTGGAGTCCTACGCGTTCGAGCCGGGCGACGTCGTGCTGCTGTACACGGACGGCGTCATCGAGGCGCGTGACGAGTCCGGCGCGTTCTATCCGCTGGCCGAGCGGATGGCGGCATGGTCGGGCAGCGGCCCCCAGGCGCTCCTGCGGCACCTGTGCGGTGACCTGCTGGCCCACGCCGGCGGCTCCCTGGGCGACGACGCGGCCATGGTCGCCGTCCAGCGGCTCGCCCCCGCGCCGATCACCGCGCGCTGACCGGGGTCCGGGGGCAGTTGGCCGTGAAGGTCCAGATGCAGCTCTCCAACCAGCTCTCCCAGGTCTGGCAGGGCTCGGAGAGCGTCAACAACCAGGTCACCGTGCCTGTCCCCGCCAACAACTACGGCTGGGTGACCCTGTCGGTGCTGGCGAAGAAGGTGACCGGCACCTGGACGTTCGACGCGCGCGGCTTCCCCTGGACAGCCGAGGACACGGTCACCGTCCCCCTCAAGGACGACCCCAAGGGCGGCGCGACCCTGTACATCGCGAACACCAGCCCGACCTTCACCTCCTGCGGCTGACGCCTTCCGCGTCCGACAGATCCCGCGTCCAAGTCCCTCGTTCCCCGTCACCCGGTGGTCGCTTCGCCGGGTGACAGGGCAGCAACGGTTCTCGTCGACGTCGACATGCGGCGGGCCCAGAAGGGCCGGTGCGGCCAGCGGCGCTCCATCGCGTAGGCGGCGCGGTGGTCGCGGGCGTACCCTTCGAGCACGCGCGCCACCCGTGCCGCGTACGCCTCCAGGGCCCCTGGCCTCCCGCGCAGGCTCGCGTCGATCGCCTCGCCCGCGCTCAGCCCGGTGTAGAGGGCCGTGAGGATGCCCTGCGACGACAGCGGGTCGAAGGCGGCCGCCGCGTCGCCGGCCGCGATCCGGCGTCCGTGCGCAGCTCGCCGAGGTAGACCGGCGTGTCCTTGACCTTCCCGGTGTCGAAGGCCACGGGCGCGGCGTCGGGGGTGCCGTCGATGCTCCTCTCGCCCGGGTCGTTGATCAGGGAATTCCGGTCGGTCTCGGCCGCGTTGCGCCGGGTGAACTGGTCCCGGCTCAGGCGATTGATGTCCGGGATGTCGAAGGCGAGGCTGAATTGGTACCAGGCCGACTTCTTGTTGGCCAGATGTGCGCTCCACACGATCCGGGTTTTCTGGTCCGCGGCGGTGATTTCGCGGACGACCTGGCCGGCGGCGTTGTATCCGTACAGCCGGAAGCGGGCGGCCTGTCGCTTGATGGCGCCCTGCGCGTCCTTGTAGGAGCCGGCGGGTAAGGGGCTCTGGTCGGGCGACTCCGGGCCGAAGAAGAAACCGTCCTTGTCCTCGCTGTTTCCGACGCGGGCGATGCCGATCGGCGGGTAAATGGCGACGCGCGTGATCGTTTGATCCATGAAGGTCCCTCTTCTCCGTCGCGACCGGAATCGATGCGTCCAGCGGACTGTAGGGACGTCGGCAAGGGGCATGCCAGACCCACTTTCGGTGAGGGCGGCGGGAATTGGACAGTTCTCGCTTCGGCCATGTGGCGTGATCCACTCCTCTCGCTCGGCCCCCTGCGCTGTTAGGTTCCCCGTGTTGACGCCTGAGGCCGGTGAGCCTCGATGACACGGAAATGCCTGGAGGGCTGATGAGGGTCACTACGCGCATGGTGATAGCCGCGTGCGGCGCGTTACTTGGGGGTACGGCGCTGTCGGGCACGGCACAGGCCGCGCCCGGTCAGCCCGGGCAGGACACGCCCTCGGCCGCGCAGCCCACGCAGTGCCTGGACCCCTTCCAGGGGGACTGGTCCCTGGGGCCGAAGGAACTGCCGAAGCAAGGCGCGGTGGGATCACTGGTCAAGGGCTATGCGCGGTTCGGGACGTACCCGACGGCCAGGTCCTTCCTCAACGACTGGAAGGACAACGACTGGAATTGGATATACCCGAAGAACGACGGCTTCGACGGCCAGCCGACCACGGTGACCCTGTCGGAGGGCACGACACTGGACCGCTTCGGGTCGACGAACGGTACGTTCCTCTCGCCGGTGGAGAAGTCCAAGGCGGCGCTCTACCAGGAACGGGCCATACCGCCCTCGAACCTTCACACGTACTCCGGCGACGTCGAGTGCAACTACCACCAGTACAAGGTGATGAAGGGGCAGAGCCTCAACGTACTGAAGGGCAAGATAGCGCCCGCGTTCGGTCAGAGCGGCGGGGGAACACAGGTCAAGCTCGGCGTCCCCGTCAAGGACCTGCTGAACAAGGTCCTGGAGGACGCGACGCCCGGGCGCAGCCGTACGTCCCCCCGCCCGGCCACGCCGCTGAAGCCCGTGGCGAACCGCGCCGACGCGCGTGCCGCGCTGGCCCGCGCCGGAGTTCCCGACGCGTACTACCGCATCGACTCCGTCCACGAGCCCCGGCTGCCCGCGACGGAGTTCTACCGCCTGCGCAAGACCGCCGGCCAGTGGGTCGTCACTCTGAACGAGCGCGGAAAGGACCGCCTCGTCGCGCGGTACGCCGACGAGTCCCGCGCCTCGCAGCGCCTGTTCCAGGAGCTCGTCGCGAGCCGGGGCTGAACGGACGGGCGGCCGTCGTGCGCTTGCCGTCCGCGTGGGTGGCTCGCCGGCCCCGCCGGCGGTCGCCGTACCCGGATTTCCCTCCTTCGACTACGGCCCGCGAGCGCGATTTTCGAGGGCGTCCGAGAGCCGCAGAACTCTTGTTCGGAATTTGGTGCGGACCATGCGGGTCGGATTTCGCGCCATCGGCGCGGCCATCAACGGCCAAAATCGGCGGGCTCGGGAGATTCCGGCCAAGGAATCACATGCCGATCAAGCCGTGACGGCACCCTTGACGCAGGGTGTATCACCGGCTTTTCTCGGCGAGTTATCCGGAAGACGGGATACCGCACGCGGTCGCCAACAGCGGTTTCGTGAGATCCGGTCAGCAGGCCGAGCCCCTTGGCCAAATGCCGGAGGCATAGGCGAAGTGTGGCCGGATCTCCCCGATGTGGCGGCCGCACCGACCGCATAGCCTCGACCGGCCAGCCAGTCGGACCCGGAGGGAAACGGCATGCCGGACGTGTCCAGCGTCGAAGTAATCCCGATCGGCAATTTCACGCCACATTCGATCGGAGTCGGGAACGCAGGCAAGATGTGGGTCACCACGAGCAGCAAATGCATCGTGCGCATTGATCCCGGGAACAAGATGCGCACCGAGATCAAGCACGGCGCCATTCCCGAGCTGTCCGCGGGAGTCATGAAGGACCCGCTCGGGAGGCAGAAGATCTGGTTTGCCGCGCCGGCGCCGCCGAACGACCCGGACCCCATCATGGAGATGGAGACCACGGGCAGCTACGTGGTCACCGTCTACCCACTGGAGAACAACGCCAAGGCGGAGAGCATCACGCTCCAGACGACCGAGATCCCGTCCACCCCCACCCCGATCACCCAATACACCCTCCTGTTCGCCGAACCGGAGAACAAATACGTCGGAATGCTCGCCATTCCCAACTCGGGTGGCGTGATCGACGTCATCTCCGTCGAACCGAACACGTGGCTCTGGGACGTCGCCGTCACCACGGCTGCGGACAAGCAGACCCACACCTACTGGGTTACGGGTCAGCAGAGGACCAACAACCCGCCCAGGGCCGAGAACGGTCTGTACCGCCGCTCGCCGGAGACGAAAACCTGGCAGCGGATCATGCTGCCACGGGGCACTGCCCAGAAGCCCTTCTACGTGAAGGCCGACACAAGCGGGAACATCTGGGTGACCGCGACAAGCCCGAACCAGGTGCTGCGCTACAACCCACAGACCGCAACGTGGCGTCAGCAAGACCTGGGCGACGCCGTTCCCCAGCAGATGACGTTCGCGCCGACCGGTGAAGTATGGGTCGCCTCCAGCAAGGGACTTCACCAGTTCGACCGGGAGCTGTCGGGTCCGGGGTCCATGGTCGACGTCGCGGGCGGTGCCAAGGGCATCTGCATCGGCAGCGACGGAAAGCTCTGGTACACCAACCCCACGCAGAAGAACGTGGGAAGGTTCGCCCTCGCCGCCCCGGTGGCCGGTCAATCCTCCCGCATCGGCCGGACCCAGGTGACCTACCAGGGCGAGTACGAGCTCCAGGAGAAGGAGCACGTCGACCGTCCCCTGGTCGTCGAGTACGTGGCCAACGGCCGGCCCGTGCCGGGAATTCCGCTCACCTGCAGGCTCGAGGCGGAAGGAGCGACGTTCGACGACAACACCCGGGAGCGCGTGATCCTGACCGACCAGCGCGGTCAGGTCGTCGTGCCGCCGGTGTACGCCGGGGACATCGAGGAGGAGGCCGTGCTGAGCGTCGGCCTCGGGGACACGGAGATCCACGCGACCTCCGTTCTGAACATCAAGCCCGCGTAGCGAGGCCGTCGTTCCACCGGTCATCCCCTTTCACTCCTCCCAGGAGGGAGAATCAGCATGCCGTCCGACGCGCCGTCCCACCGCGACGCCGACAAGTTCCCCATCGACGCCCCCGCTGTCGACCTGACGTGGAACCGCGACGACCGGAACGTATGGTTCGTCACAGCCGAAGGCCTCGTCGGTCTCTTCGAGCCACGCAGCCCCTGGAGCAACACCCTCTTCGATCGGGGCTCGGTGCTCACGGGCCGGGCGCATTCCCTCGTCGCCTGGCCGGGCCACGGGGTGTGGACCTTCGTCGTCGGGGAGAACGATTCCGGCTTCGTCAAGTGTGACCTGGAAGGCAAATACCAGGCCCACTTCCTGGGAGGCAAGACGGACTGCCGCTCCCTGGCGCTCGCCGCCGCGCCGGGAGGCCGTCAGCGTCTCGTCGCGCCGCTCATGGACTGGAGCTCGCTGGGGTTCCTCGACGCCGGGGGCGGGTTCTCCACCTCCGCCGTGTACACCTCCAGCCTCTACGCCGTCGCCGTCGCCGCGCAGGACCCGACGCACTACTGGCTCACCTCCCCGCAGAGCAAGTCGCTGGTGATCTACGACGCGCACACCGGTGTCTTCGGGTCTCCCGTGGGCCTCGGGGTCGAGCCCCGAGACCTGGCGATCACCCCGGCCGGCGACGTCGTATGGGTGGCCACCACCGAGAACGTACTGTTCAAGTACAACGTCGCAGAAGGCGTGTCCAATCGGATCGACATCAGTCACCCGGCCCATCGGTTGACGGTGGCGGCGGACGGCACCCTGTGGTTCACGAGCTACGCGGGGGACGCCATCGGCTATGTGCTGCCCGGGCAGAACCGGGTCTCCATGCTCCCCGCCGGCCAGGGGTCCCACCCCTCGGGCAGCACCATCTCCGGCGACAGCAAGCTGTGGGTCGCGCTGGCCGGGGAGAAGGCACTGCGACGGGTCTCCCGGTACCGGCTGGCGGTGGAGTCCGGGGACGGTCAGACGACCGTCGTCGGAGAGCGCTTCCCCAAGCCGCTGGCGGTCAAGGCGACCCAGCTGGACGGCACACCGGTGGCCAAGCAGAAAATCGTGTTCTCCGTCGAGGGCGGCTCGGCGGTCTTCGAGAACGGCAAGCCGACCGAGACGCGGTACACCGGTACCGACGGCGACCAGCTCGGCGTGGCGACCAGCTCGCCGCTCAAGACGGTCAAGGAAGGGCCCTGCGTCGTCACCGCGCGGTGGACGGAGACCGACGCTGTCGCGGCCTTCTCCCGCCTGGTCGTCACCCCGAAGCCGGGCGCGGCGGACCGTGTCCGGTACGTCTCGGGTGCCGGTCAGACCGTCCCGGCGGGGAAGTCCTTCGACGAACCACTGAAGCTCGTGGTCGAGGACGCGAAGGGCAATCCGCTCGAGGGCGTCGCGGTCACCTTCAAGATCCGGGGAGAGCGCGTGGCCTCCTTCCCCGGGGGAGGGGACACCGACGAGGTCACGAGCGGTGCCGGGGGCTCGGTCACCTCCGCCGTCGTGACGGCGGGTGACAGTCCCGGTGGCTTCTCGGTCGAGGCGTGGGCCGCCGACACGAACGTGAGCCTGCTCTACCACCTGAACATCCACTGACGCCGCACGCCGCGTCGCCGGCCTCCCACGCCGTCGTGGGAGGCCGGCCCGGCCGACCGCCCGGAGGAACCGCCCCACCATGCAGGAGAACGGATCCCGGCTCCGCACCGAGTTCGACTTCGAGCTCCCCCACGGCTACGTCGACGCCGGCGGCACCGTGCACCGCCAGGGCACGATGCGCCTGGCCACCGCGCGGGACGAGCTGTCGCCCCTCATCGACCAACGGGTGAAGGAGAACCCCGCCTACCTCGGCGTCGTCCTGCTCAGCCTGGTCATCACCCGGCTCGGCACCCTGACCGACATCCACGCGGGCGTGGTGGAACAGCTCTTCGCCGCCGACCTCGCCCACCTCCAGGACCTCTACCGGCGCGTCAACGGCCTGGAGTCCGGCTACGGCGCCGTCGCCTGCCCCTCCTGCGGTACGCACTTCGCGGTGCCGGCACCGTCGTCCGGCGGCCGCCTGGGGGAAACATGACGCACCCCGCGCACCGGCTCCGCGAGGAAGTCGCCTACATCGCCTACCACTTCCACTGGGCGCACGAGGACATCCTCGCCTTCCCGCACGAGGAGCGGCGCGCGTGGGTGCGTGAGATCGCCAGGATCAACACCGCGAGGGCGGAGGGCCGGTGAGCACGAGGCGATTACCCCGGCCGGGGGCGCGCCCGGGGCGGGCGGAGGGGTGGCGCGAGGTGCCGGCCGCC
>KL569423.1:62009-62376 GCA_000715685.1 Streptomyces lilacinus | reverse complement strand
CCTTCCGCCGGGACCTGGCCGCCTGGCGCCCGGCCCCGACCGTCACGACGCCGGGACGTCCGCTGCCGCGGGCGGCGTTGGCGGTGGCCGGGCGGGGGCTGACGCCGGGCGGCGGCGCGGGGCCGGCGGGGCCGGTGTGGGAGTTGCCGTTCGCGGTGCCGATGCCTTCGGCGGTGGCCTCGCTGCCGTTGTCGGTGCCGGCGCGGCTGGGCGCGGAGGTGCCGGCGGGGGTGCCGCTGGCTCTGTCGGCGCCGCTGCCTCTGTCTGCGCCGCTGCCCGACGGGCCGGATGGCGCGGCGCCCGGGGCGCCGAGCCGTGGTGCGTCCGAGGGTGCCGGGCGTGCGGTGGTTCTTTCCCCAGTCCCGCC
>KL569423.1:60810-61713 GCA_000715685.1 Streptomyces lilacinus | reverse complement strand
CGGGGGTCCGGGGCGGAGCCCCGGGAAACGGCGAAAGGGCGGGTCAGGGGCTGAATCCCCCAACGGCCGACAGCGCGGCACCGATCCACCAGGCGCGCCCCGGCCCAGCGGCCCCGCCCGCGTCCGCGCCTGTCATACGCGGGGTGGGGCTCGGCTCGGCCCCGACCCGTCGTGAGTCCGTGCCGGAGGCCGGAGCCGTGTCCGCCGCGCCGGGCTCCGTTCGGGGGGAGGAACCGGTGGCCGGTCCCGTACGGCCTCTGAGTCCGGACGCCGCCCGGGGGGGAGAGCCGGTGGCCTGGCACCGCCCCCTGCCTGTGCCCATGCCGGGAGCCGCTACGGGGGCTCAGGCGGACCGTCCCGTCAGCGGCGCCGGTCCCCTCCCCGGGCCGGTGCCCGTCTCGCCCGCCACACTGCAGGGCATCGGACCCGGACCCGAACGCTTCATGCCCCACCCCGTCGAGCAAGCCGGGCTCGCGCCCGTGCCGGGCCTCGGGCCGGCGTTCCCTCCCACCGGCGTCGTAAGGGCGGAGTCCGCACCCGGAACCGTCGAGGGAGCCCGCTTCGCGCCCGGGCCGAGCCCCGGGGCCCCGCTCCCGCCCACCGGCACCGCAGGTACGGATTCCGCTCCCGGCCGTCCCGCAACCACAATGGGCATGCCGTTCGTGTCGTCAGGACCCGCCGCCGCCACCGGTCCCGTACGCGCTGCCGAAACGGGAAGCGGGCCTCGGCAGACCGAGGCCGGGCACCGACCGCATCCCGTACGGGAACGGGAATCCGCCCCCATACCCGAACGTCACATCCCCGGCCCGCCTCCCATGCCGCTCTCCCAACCGGCGGCCGACGGCCCCGGTCCTCTCCCCCGCCCGCTCGCGGCACCGCCTCCGTTCCTGTCTCTTATACACA
>KL569423.1:59939-60578 GCA_000715685.1 Streptomyces lilacinus | reverse complement strand
CGGGCCGCCGCTGCGAGAGCCGCCCCGCACCGCGAAGCCCGTCGCGGCGGCCCCGACCGAGCCGCGGGACGCCCCGGCCCTTCCCGGCCCCTGGCCGACCGCCCCGCCGCAACCGCCTCGCACCAGCACCCCGCCACGCGGCACAGCGCCAACACCCACGGACGCCATCGCCCATGAACTCGCCCGGCACCACGCCGACGTGCTGGCCGAAGCGGTGGTGCCCGCCCTCCGGCGGGCGCTGCGGCCCCGTACGTCGGACCCCGGGTGGGGAGATCAGCACGGCGTCAACGCCCCCAGATGAGACAAGCGATGAGGCCCGGGATCGGACCACGACACCACGGAGTGCACGCGCATGTCGGACCAGCCCTTCGCCGTCAGTTCCCACTTCCAGCTGTCCATCGGCACCCATGCCCTGGGCTCGTTCACCTCCTGCGACGGGCTCGGCTGTGCGATGGACGTCGAGGAGCGCGTGGAGGGCGGCATGAACGGTCACGTCTGGCACCTGCCGACCCGGCTGCGCTACACCAACGTGACCCTCACCCGGCCCGTGACCCAGCAGACCGTCCTGATCTGGGCCTGGCTGCAACAGCAGATACGCGAGCCGATGCGGCTCCTGTCTCTTATACACATCTCTGAGCG
>KL569423.1:58607-59661 GCA_000715685.1 Streptomyces lilacinus | reverse complement strand
TGTGTATAAGAGACAGCGCTGGGCCCGGATCGGCGGCCGATCGTCAGATGGCTGCTGGACGGCGTCCTTCCGGTCCGCTGGAGCGGGCCCACCTTCGACGTGGAACAGTCCCAGCCCGCCCGGGAGACCCTGGAGATCACCCACAACGGTTTCCTCGGTATCACCGTCTGAGAAGAGGACCGCATGCTGTCCGAGCTGCTCGGAGGCGCGCCCGTGCGGGCCGCCCTCGTCATCCACGACCCGCCCACGGGCACCGGCAACACCCCGGGGCCCGAACGCGGGCGCGTCCGGCTGCACTTCAACCCCGAGAGCGTCTCGGTCGGCAAGCAGGCCAGCTGGGACCGCAGCCGGGCGCCCTCCAACGGGGAGGCGGCCGGTGCGCAGTTCGTCGGGGCGCAGCCGCGGACGATGACGCTGGAGGTGTTCCTCGACGCGGGTGACCACCGCTCGGACGTGCAGGAGCAGGTCGAGAAGCTCCTCGACTGCTGTGCCCCGACCGGGCGGAGCACCACGACGAAGCCGGCCTCCGCCCCCTGGGTGCGGCTGGAGTGGGGCCGCTCGCGGACCACGGCGTTCCTCGCCGTGGTGACGCGGGTGGACGCGACGTACACACGCTTCGCCCACGACGGCGCGCCGCTGCGCGCCACCTGCTCGGTGACCCTGGAGGAGGTGGGCGGGTCGACGCCCCGGCAGAATCCGACGTCGGGCGGCGACGGTCCCGTGGGCACCCATCGCGTCGTCGCGGGCGACACGCTGCCGGGGCTGGCCTGGCGGGCCTACGGGGATCCCACCCGGTGGCGGGCGATCGCCCGCGCCAACGACCTCGACGACCCGGCCGGGGTCGCGCCCGGCACCCTGCTCGTCCTGCCGGTCCTCGAGGAACGCGGGGAGCGTGCGGAAGGGAGGGCCGGTGACTGAGCGTTCGTACGCGGCCGAACCGGTCGTCGCCTTCGCCGGCGTCGCCCTGGAACAGCGGTGGGCCGAGCGTCTGGTGGAGGCCGTCGTGGAGACCGCGGTGGGCCGACCGGCCGGGGCTCTGTCTCTT
The DNA here is from genome assembly GCA_000715685.1 of Streptomyces lilacinus. Classification (GTDB taxonomy): domain Bacteria; phylum Actinomycetota; class Actinomycetes; order Streptomycetales; family Streptomycetaceae; genus Streptomyces; species Streptomyces lilacinus. The sequence continues at coordinate 58,616 of KL569423.1, read as the reverse complement.
ATACACATC
>KL569423.1:57704-58390 GCA_000715685.1 Streptomyces lilacinus | reverse complement strand
GGCCGCGGCCCGCCACCGGGCCCGCGTCGAGATCTTCGACGGGGAGGTGACGGCGATCGAGACCACGGTCGGCGACGACGGCACCTTCACCACCGTGCGGGCCATGGACCGGGGCCACCGTCTCATGCGTGGGCGGCAGGTGGCCGCCTACGCGAACACCACGGTCGGCGAGGTCGCCGCGCGGGCGGCGTCCCGGCACGGCCTGAAGGCGGGCCGCGTCGAGGCGGAGAGCACTCGCGTCGAGCACCTCGCCCAGCCCAACCTGACGGACTGGGAGCTGCTCACCCACCTCGCGGACCAGCGCGGTCTGCGCCTGTCCGTCGAGGGCACGACCCTGCACATGACCCGTCCGGCGCCCGCGAGCGGCGCGCCCGCGCCCACCACCGGCGCCGACCGCAGCCCCTTCGTGCTGGAGTACGGCGAGAACCTGCTCTCCCTGCGCGCAGCCGTCTCCGCGGAGGAGCAGGTGGCAGAGGTGGAGGTCCGCGGCTGGGACCAGGAGGCCAAGGCGGCGGTGTCGGCCAAGGCCGGTGCCGGCGACAGCGCGAGGCTGCGGCTGGGCATCACGCCCGCGCGGCTCGCCGAGGCCTTCGGCGGCCCGGCGCCCGGACTGCTCGTCAGCGGGCTGCCGTACGCCACCGCCCGGGAGGTGGACGCAGCGGCCCGCGCGGTGGCCGCCGAGGCAG
>KL569423.1:52175-57464 GCA_000715685.1 Streptomyces lilacinus | reverse complement strand
GATGTGTATAAGAGACAGGGCATGGCGGCGCTGGACGCCGAGGTCGCGGGCACCCCCCAGCTGCGGGCCGGGGTGCCGGTCGCGCTGAGCGGGGTGGGGGAACCCTTCGCCGGGCAGTACACCCTCACCGCCTGCCGCCACACCTTCGACGGCGAGCAGGGCTACCGCACCCGCGTACGGGTCGGACCGCTGCCCCCGCCCATGGTGCCGTACGCCCCGCCGCTGAGCGGGCTGGGCGTCGCGGTGGGCGTCGTCACGGACACCAAGGAGCCCGGTCAGGGGCAGCGCGGCGCGGTACGGCTGCGTCTGCCCTGGCTGTCGCAGGACTACGTGACCGACTGGGTCCGTACGGTCCAGTGGGGCGGGACCGGTGGCGGCGGGGTCTTCGTGCCGGAGACGGGCGACGAGGTCCTCGTCGGTTTCGAGCACGGGCGCCTGGACCGACCGTACGTCATCGGCGGCCTCTACAACGGGTTCGACGCCCCCACCGACCACGGGCTGCCGCTCGTCGACGCCGGCACCGGGCGCGCCAACCGGCGCTCCCTGGCCTCCCGGGCCGGCGACCGCCTCGAACTGCTCAGCGCGACCGACGGCCCCCAGGGCGTGCGACTGACCACGGGCGACGGCAAGCTCGTCGCCCACCTCGACCGGAAGGACACCACCGTCGTCGTCACGGCCGGGGAGGGCGAACGAACCGTTCGCCTGTCCCTGGACGCGCGCGGGGACGGCACCCTCACCCTCGACGCCGGACCGTCCGGAAGCCTGGTCCTCAAGGCCGGCACCGTCACCGTGGAGAGCGGCGGCGAACTCACCCTCACCGGCGCCACCGTCACCGTGAAGAGCCACGGGGACCTCGCCCTCGAGGGGGCGAGGACCACCGTCACCGGCGACACCGTGGACATCAACTGACACCGCTGAGTTCGACCTGGGGAGCTCGATCGTGGACATCATCGGCGCGGGGTGGGCCTTCCCCGCGGTCGTCACGGCGACCGGCCGCGTGGGGCTGGCGGCCGGCGGCGACGACGTGGAACAGGCCATCCGGATCATCCTGTCCACCGCTCCGGGCGAGCGCCCGATGCGCCCGGACTTCGGCTGCGGCATCCACGGGCTGGTCTTCGACTCGCTCGACGCCACCACGGTCGCCCGCGCGGACGTGGAGGTCCGCCAGGCCCTCGACCGCTGGGAGCCGCGGATCGAGCTCGACGACCTGGTGTTCAGCACCGACGCCGTGGACGTCGGCGTGCTCTACGTCGACATCCGCTACCGGCTGCGCGCCACCAACGAGCCCCGCAACCTCGTCTTCCCCTTCTACACGCTGCCCGGAGCCGTGCCCCCGGCCCCCGAGCCCTCCCCAGGTGAGTGACCGTCCCCATGGCCGAGCTGCCCGTACCCGACCTCGACGACCTGCGCTTCCAGCCGCTCGTCGACGCCGCCAAGCGCGCCCTGCCGCAGCGCGCGCCGGAATGGACCGACCACAACGTCTCCGACCCGGGCGTCACCCTGATCGAGGCCTGCGCCGCACGCGTCGACCAGCTCGGCTATCGGGCCGGTCGCATGACGGCACGTCAGCGACTCGCCCTGCTGCGTCTGATGGGCATCACCCCGCTGCCGGCCTCGCCCCTCCGGGTCCTCGTCGCGTTCGGCCGGCCCGCCCCGGCGACGGGCGACGTCGAGATCCCGGCGGGCACCGAGGTGCGAACGACGGACGCCGATCCCGTCGTCCTGACGACCACGGCGGCGCTGGTCCTCGCCGACGGGCAGGACACCGGGACCGTGGAGGCCGTCGAGCGGCCGCTGACGGTCAGGGAGACGCTCGGCACCTCCACCGGTGACCCGGCCCAGCGCTTCGCGCCGAGCCGTCGACCGTGGCGGCCCGGCACGCCGGTGCCGGATCCGCCGTTCGGCCCGCCCATGACCGTGCTCGTCGACGGCACCGCCTGGCCGCCGGTGCGCACCTTCGCCCACGCCGGACCCACGTCGCAGGTCCACTGGTGGGACGACGCCTCCGCCGAGGTGGTCTTCGGCCCGGATCCGCAGCACGGCGTCGCCCCGCCGAAAGGCGCCACGATCGGCGTGGAGTACACCGTCCACCGGGGCAGCCGGGCGGCCCTGCCCGCCGGCACCCCGCTGACGGTGACGACGCCGCCCGGCCTGAGCGCCGAAGTGCGCGAGGTGGCCGCCGCCCCGCAGGACGCGGAGGACTGGGAGCAGGCGCTGCGGCGGGCGGGGCTCGGCCTGGCGCCGTTGCGGCGCGCCGTCACGGCCGCCGACCACGAACAGCTCGTCGGCGAGCACGTCGGCGGCCTCGCCCGGGTCCGGGTGACGGCCCTGACCCGGCCCACCGACTCCCGCGTCCCCCTCGCCTTCCGCGTCCCGCCGCGCCCGGCCGAGACCCTCGCCTGTGCCGTCGTGGCACGGGATCCGCACTGGGCCGTGCACTACTACCCCAAGGAGGACGGTGGCGTCGCATGGACCCGGGTGAAGCTCGAGGGTCCGGACGGCGAGGATCGCGCGGAGCCGACGACCGAGAGCGACGACGCCGTGCCGCCCCAGGTGACCGGACCGCCGGACGCGGTCATCCGCTTCGCCGAGGACCAGCCCAGGCTGTGGTTCTTCGGCGACTCCTGCTACCGGGACGGCGCCGCGGCGGCAGAGAAGATCACCGTGGAATTCCCGGGCCTGCCCAAGGAGTTCGGCGAGAACCTCGACGCGGTCAGCGTCCTCGCCGACTCCGACACCACGTGCGAGCTCTTCTTCTTCAAGGGCGAGACCTTCTACCACCGCCCGTACACCTACACCCGCGGCGACCGGATGTACGTACCGCAGCTGGGCGGCCGGGGCGTGCGGTCGCTGATCGTGGAGGCGTTCCCGGGCCTCTCCCCGGAGTGCCGGCGGTCGCCGGACGCGGTGGCCGTCCACGACGGCGTCTTCTACGTCATGAAGGGAGCCCGGACCGAGCCCGCCCTGTGGCGCCGCGAGGACGCCCCGCTCCACGTCCTCCTCGTACCGCGCACGGACGGTGACCCCGAAGTCGCCTTCAACGCCCATGAGTTCGATGTTCCGGCAGAGATCCTGCGGCAGGTGGCGGACGTCGTCGGCGCCTGCCGACTGCTGGGCGACCGGCTGCACGTGGGACCGCCCCGCTACCACTCCTTCGGCATCGAGGCGACGGTCAGGCCCTGGGCCGGTACGACGCGGGGCGGCGAGGACACCGCGGACGCGGCCGAACGGGCCCTGCGCCGGTTCTTCCATCCCACGGCGGGCGGGCCGGACGGGCGCGGCTGGCCGTGGGGCCGCCGGGTGCACGCCGGTGACGTCCTCACCGCGCTGGAGCGGGTGCCGGAGGTCCGGAGCACCGTCGAGGTCGTCCTGACCCTGGGCGACGGCACGGGCCGGAAGTCGTCCGTCGAGGTCTCGGACAGCGGCCTGGTGCGCCTCGACCACCTGGCGATCACCGTCACCAACGCCCAGGACTGACCCCGGAAGGAGACGCCCGTGGAGCCCACGCCCCCCGGCCGCCCGCTCGCGCTGCCCGCCGTCTACCGCGACGACGTCGTGGCCCAGGCCTTCGCCGACGCGCTCGGCGCGGCCCTCACCCCCGCGCAGGACCTGCTCGACGACCTCGACGCGGTGTTCGATCCGTGGCGCGCCCCGGCCGACTTCCTGGACTGGCTGGTCCGCATCACCGGCGCCCGCGTCGAGCCCGGTTGGAGCGAGGCGCGGCGCCGCGCCGCCGTCGACCTCGCCGCCCGGCTGGCGGCCCACCGCGGCACGCCGTACGCGCTCAGGCTGGAGGCCAAGGAGATCCACGGCTGGGATCTCGTGATCGACGACCCCGGCGGCGTCTTCACCCGGGGTGATCCGCCCGCCGGCCGCATGCTCACCGTCACCCTGGCCGCGGGCGCGGGCGACGACCGGCAGGCGCTCGAGCGCCAGCTGACCCGGCTGGTGCGGGCCCACTGCCCCGCGCACGTCCCCTTCAAGGTCACGGTCACCGGCGCTTCCTGACGAGAGGTCACAGCGGGAATGACTCTGCCCACACCCGACTACGACCGGCGCACCCGCGACGACGTCGTCGCCCGCGCCGTCGCCGCCGTGCGCGAGCGCGTGCCGACCTGGACCGGCCAGGACCGGACGGACCCCGGGCGGGCGCTGATCGAGAGCTGCGCCGACATGGTCACCGAGCTGCGCGACCGCCTCGACCGCGCGCCGGACCAGCGCCGCCTGCACCTGCTGAGCCTGCTGGGCGTGCGGCCGTACGAGCCGGCTCCGGCGCGCACCGAGGTGGTCTTCCGGCTCGCCGCGCCCACCCCGGAGCCCGTGGCGGTGCCGGCGGGCCTGGAGGTGGCCACCCGGCCGGCCGGGGAGGAGGAACCGGTCGTCTTCAGCACCGTCACGGAAGCGGTGCTCAACCCCTGCGTGCTGATCACCGCCGGGGACTTCACCGAGTGGGCGACGGGCGACGGCGCGCTGGAGGGCGCGCTGAAGCACCTGGGGCCCTGTCTCTTATACACATAAGAGACAGGCCGTTCGCCGGGCCGTCCTTCCACCTCAACCTCCCCTACTTCGGGGACTTCCCACTGCTCGGGGGGACACCCGACGAGCGCGACGGCGGGGCGTCACAGGCCGCGCCGTACGCCCTGGCGGTGCTCTCCGTGCCCGTACCGAACACGCGGGTGACGTTCGACGTCCGGATGGCGGCGGAGGCGGGGGCGCGCGACGGCGCGACCCCCCGCGGTCGGTGGGAGGCCTGGCAGGGCACGCGCTGGACCGACTGCCGAGTCGTCATGGACACCGTGGCGCCCACCACCGGCTCCGAGCGGGCGGGACGCGTCACCCTCGACGTCCCGGCGACCCACGCCCCCGCCCAACTCCTCCTCCACCAGGGCACCGAGGAGCACGACGCCCCCTGGCGACTGCGGGACGTGGGCCTGATCCGGTACCGGACGGACGGGGGCGGCGGCCCGCTGACGGCCCTCGCGCTCAACCCGGTGCTGGCCCTCGCCGTCCCCGTCGTCCAGGCACGGCTCGTCCAGGACGACGTCCTGGGCACCGCCACCGGCCTCCCGGGCGAACGCCTCCGCTTCGCCCACCCCCCGCTGCCCCGGCCCACCGACCCGCTCACCGTCGAGGCCGACGTCACCGGCGTCACCCGGCGCTGGACCCACGTGCCCTCACTCGCCGGATCGGGCCCCGACGACCGGCACTTCACCCTCGACCCCCGCACCGGCGAGGCCGTCTTCGCCGCCGTGGTGACCGGCGCCCGCGGGCCGCGCCGGCACGGGGCGC
>KL569423.1:49386-51903 GCA_000715685.1 Streptomyces lilacinus | reverse complement strand
GAGCGGTGGTGCGGGCCCGGCGGTATCTGACCGGCGGCGGCGCCCGGGGCAACGTGCCCGCCCGCACGATCACCGTCCTCCGCACGCCGCTGCCCTACATCTCCTCGGTCACCAATCCCGCCCCCGCCGCCGGCGGCACCGAACGCGAGAGCCCCGCCGCCTGCGCCCGGCGCCTGCCGCTCGGCTCCCCCGTGCCCGAGCGGGCCGTCGTCCCCCGCGACTACGAACAGCTCGCGCTCGCGGCATCGGCGGGCATGGCCCGTATCCACCACGTACGGGACATCTCCGGCGACGCCCTCGACCCGGCCCGCAACTACCTGCCCTGGAAGGCCGCCACCACCTCCGTCCGCTTCACCCTCGCCGCGGGCACCGATGCGGTGCCCGCGGAGACGCAGGTCATGACGGCGGACGGGGCGAAGGTCTTCACCACGCACGACGTCGCCCGACGGGTGGCGCCTACTGCTGCCGGGGCGGCGCCGCTGCGGCTCGCCGCGGGAAGCGCGGCCCACGAGATGTTCACCGCGGGGAACTACGGGAGCGGCGGCGTCTCCGGTCCGTTCAGGAACGGCGGCGGACTCGTCCTGGCGCTGGTGGAGATCCCGGCCCCGCACGACCCGCGCAACCTCACCCTCTGGGTCTCCGCCGACGGCGCCCGACAGCCGTCGGACCGCATGGCGGTGTCGGTCTTCGTCCCGCGCGTCGACACTCCCTGGTGGGACGTCGACGACCCCTGGGCGTACGCGGCGGGCCCGGCGCAGCCGTTGCCGGGCGGGAACGGATCGGGTCACCCCGTCCCCCTGGGCGATTCCCCTCGGTGGCTGGCCGCCGTCGACGCCGGCACGCTTCCGCGCCGGGCGCGGGACGCCGTGTCCGTACTGGGCAATGGCTTCCCCGACAAGGACGCCGTGTGCTGGGTCGTGGCGCAGATCCTCGACCCCACGGGCACCGAAGACACCACCTACACCTTCCATGCCGACTCCGGCACGACCGAGGCCGTGGAGGCCCAGCAGTACGAGGAGCGCCCGGCGGACTACCACCAGGCCCGATCCGACGGCTCCTCAGGTCAGTCCTTCGCCCTGCTGGCCCCCAAGGTGCTGGAGCCCCTCCCGGAAATCACCGTGGGCGGCGAGGAATGGGAGACCAAGCCGTACTTCGGCGAATCCGACGAACACGCCCGGCACGTCGTGGTCAACGCGAGCACAGGCCAGGTCCACTTCGGGCCGAAAGTGGACAACCAGCAGTACGGCGCCGTGCCCGAGCGGGACGCCGTCATCAGCGCGGGGCGGCCCTACAAGGTCACGCTCGGCGCCGAGGGCAACAACGTCGCCGTGGGCGCCATCACCCTTCTGAAGGACGAGATCGACGGCGTGCTCGCCGTGTCCAACACCACCGTGTCGGCGGGCGGCAAGGACGGCTACACCGACACCAGCGGCGGAAGCACCCAGGCCGGCGTACGGCTGATGGTCATTCCCTTCGTGACGGTGGACGAACGGGGCTGGTTCCCCTTCCACATGCTCACCCCCGACCAGGACGCCTGCGACACGCTGCGCCGCGCGCTGCGCGCCTGCCAGCCCGAGGGCGTACCCGTCTGGCTCGAGCAGCCCGGCTACCGGCAGCTGCGCACCGAGGCCCGGGTCGTGCCCGCCGACTACCGCACCGCCACCGAGCGCGCGGACCTCGCCGCGGCCGCCGAGCGGGCCCTGTACCGGTACTTCAGCCCCGTCGGCGGCGGCCCGGACGGCACCGGCTGGCCCCTGGGCCGGCCGGTGCACGTCGGCGAGGTCTTCCGGGTCCTCGAACAGGTGCCGGGGGTCGCCCGGGTGGACACGGCGGGGCTCTTCCCCGTCGACCCGAGCAGCGGCGCGTGGTCCGAGCCCGTCGACCGCATCGACTGCGCACCCGAGGAGACCGTGTACTCCGTCGAACACCACGTCACCGTCGCGGAGGTGCCCTCATGACCGGCAAGGCGGCCCACCCCTACGTTCTGGTGGTGGGCTGGGGTGCCGACGCCCTGACCGTCGCCGGCATCGGCACCCCGGAGCGGCCCGACCCGGTACGGACCGTGCCCACCGGGGTCAACCCGCGTGCCGTGGCCGTCAGTACGGACGGCACCCGCGCGTACGTCGTCGACCACGGCGCAGGCACGCTGACGGTGGCGGACCTCACGGCCGTCGAGGCGCCGAAGGCGCTGCGCACGGTCGCGCTCGGCGGCACCCCGTGCGCCGTGGTCGCCGGGCTCGCCCACGACCAGGTCTGCGTGGCGGACCGCTCCGGCAACAGGGTCCTGGTGCTCGACAAGGAGGGACAGCACCACGTCCCGCTGCCGGTGGCGGCCGGCCCGTACGCGCTCGCGGCGGCGCCCTCCGGACAGCGGGTGTACGTGGTCAGCGGGACGGACGTCAAGGTGACGGCGATCGACGTCGGCGAGGCGGGCAAGCCGCTGGCGGCCGGGGAGGTCGAGGTCTCCGGGGCGACCCGGGCGATCGCCGTCTCGCCGGCGGGCACCTTCGCCTACGT
>KL569423.1:48739-49134 GCA_000715685.1 Streptomyces lilacinus | reverse complement strand
TGGCACCTTCGCCTACGTCGCGAGCCGGGCGGAGGGGAACGGGGACGGCTGGGTGACCGTCCTCGACCTGCGCGGCCCCGGAGCCCCGGTGGCCATGAAAGACAAACTGCTGGTCGGCGCCGAACCGCGGGCACTCGCCCTGAGCCCCGCCGGGGACCGGCTCTGCGTCGCCAACTACGGCGCGGCGACGGTGACGATCGCCTCCCTGGACACCGTGACCGGGCAGCCGGGCGCCCACGAGACGGTGCCGGTCGAGCCGCATCCCGTCGCGCCGGCGTTCACACCGGACGGCACGCTGATCCACGTGCTCAGCCAGACGACGGGCATCCTCACCGCCGTCCGCCCGGACACCGGCGAACGGCACGAGGTCCAGGTCGGTGCCGTGCCGTCGGGCG
>KL569423.1:47404-48459 GCA_000715685.1 Streptomyces lilacinus | reverse complement strand
CCGCCGTACGGGCCACGCCGTTCGTGACGAAGACGATCCCGCTGGGCGCGGGAGCGAAGCCGGTGGGCGTCGCCGTGTCCCCGGACGGCCGGTGGGCCTACGCGGCCGACTCGGCCTCGGACAAGGTCGCGGTGCTGGACCTCGACTCCCTCACCGCGGGCCAACCCGTCGCCCTCGGATCAGGACAGCGGCCGTGGGACGTCGCCATCGCCCCGGACCGATCCTTCGCCTGCGCGACCGATCCCGACAAGGGAGAGCTCGTCGTCCTCACCCCCCAGGGGAAGGACGCCCTGGACGGCACCGGCGCCGTCACGGTCAGCCCCATCGCCCTGGCGACCGGTGCCGCTCCGCGGGGCGTGGCCGTCACACCGGACAGCCAGTACGCGGTGACCGCCGACTCCGGCACGGCGACGGTCTCGCTCGTGGACCCGAGGGGCGGTACCCGCGTCATCGACCAGAAGACCGTGCAGTGCGAGGTGCCGGACGGCGTGGCGGTCTGCCGGGGCGGGCGGACGCTTTTCGTGGCGGACTTCGCCGACGCGGGAACGCAGCGGCCGGCCGGTCAGATCGCCGTGCTGCGCCGCACCGGCGCGCGGTGGGAGCACAAGACGGCCCTCAGCGCGGCGGACGGCGAACTGTGGGGCCCGCACGAGATGGCCCTGTCGCCCGACGAGAAACGGCTGTACGTCACCAACTTCCAAAAAGGCACTGTGTCGGTGCTCGACTACCACGCGGACACCTACGAGTTGACGAAGCGTCACGTCTTTTCCCATCCCGGCTTGACGAACCCCTACGGTCTGGCGTTGTCCCCCACGGGGGACACCCTGTACGTGTCCAGCGCACCGGACTCCGGAGGCACCGTCGAGGTCTTCACGGTCACCGGCGACCAGATCGCCCACCAGCGGACCATCAGCGTCAAGCGCGACCAGAGAAACGTCTTCACCGGGCTCGCCCTCTCCCCGGACGGGCAGTTCCTCTACGCGGTCGACGCCGAGGACTGGAACACTGCGATCCCCGGAGCCGCGACAGGCACCGTGTACCTGTCTCTTATACAC
>KL569423.1:46270-47090 GCA_000715685.1 Streptomyces lilacinus | reverse complement strand
CTGCCGGGACGACAACACCCTGTACGTCATCAACCAGGGCAAGGACACCGCCCCCACCCGCGACGCGCACCTGTCCGTGATCACCCTCAAGGCGTCACGGCTGGAGGTGGAGAACAGCGAGCTCATCGCCCTCGACAAGAACGACCGCCCGTACGCGGCGGCACTCTCCGGCAATGGCGCCCTGTTCATCGCCAACGTCCTCGCCAAGACGGTCACCGTGCGCGGAATCCAGGTGACCCCCGTCCCGGTCGGCACGACGGACTCGTCCCAACCATGGGACGTCGCCGTCACCTCCGATGGCGCCTACGCGTACGCCACCGACCGGAAGTCCGGGAGCCTGCACTGCATCGCCCTCCCCGACCTCACGGTGACGTCGGTCGAGGTGAAGGCGGGCCCCAGGGGCGTCGCGGTCGGCCCGGGCGGCGTCGACGCCTACGTCGCCAACCACGGCGACAACAGCATCTCCGTTCTCCACCGGACGCCCATCGCAGCCGGCACCGCCCTCTCCGTGGCCCCCGGCGCGCGAGCCGTCGTGCCCGTGCCCGACGCCGCCCACGCCTGCCTCGTGCGGGACACCGGCCTCGACGTCCTCCCCGCCGACGGCCGCACGGCCGCCGCTTCCCTGACCATCGACGGCGACCCGGCCGCCGTCGCCGTCCACCCGGCCGGGCGGTACGCCTACGTGGCCGTCGGCGGTCCCCCCGCGTCCCTGCGGGTCGTGGACCTGGCCCGTACGGACCACCCGACCCTCGGCGGGGCAGCCGTCGAGCTGACCGGAGGGCTCCGGCCCACCGCCCTCACCCTCCACCCCCGGCTGCCC
>KL569423.1:44458-45942 GCA_000715685.1 Streptomyces lilacinus | reverse complement strand
CCGCTAAGAGATGTGTATAAGAGACAGCATCTACGTCCTGACCCGCGGCGGCGACGGACCCCGCCTCGACGTCCTGGACCTGGCCGACGGTCCCGCCGCCGGCCGCCGGCTCCCCGGGTCCGGGCTCACCCTCCCGCCGGACGGCCGGAGCATCACCGTCCACCCCGGGGGCGGCTACGCCCTCGTCGGCGGCGACACCGGCACCGTCCACGTACTCGACCTCGCCGACCCCGCGCGGCCCCGGCTCGCCGGCAGCGCCCCGGACCTCGGCGTCCACGCCGGACCGGTCTTCCGGCCGGACGGTCGGAGCGCCCTGTGCCTCACCGCCGACGGCGTCCGCGACATCGTCCTCGGCCCGCCCCGGGTCGTCCACACCTGGCCCGTGCCGGGCGGCCCCCGGGCGGTGGCGGTGTCCGCCGACGGTACCCGGCTGTTCGTCACCCGGGAGAACGGCGGAGACCTACTGATGCTCGACACCCGGACCGGCACCCCGCGGTTCACGGTCCCGGCCGGCACCGCGCTCGCGGTGACCGCCGCTCACCCGACGCGCGAACTCGCCCTCGTCAGCGACGAGGGCGGCGGTGCCGTGGTCGCGATCGACACCTCGGCGCTCTCCACCGCGGGCCACGTCGACGTGGGACTCGACCCACGATCGGTGGTCCGCGGCTCGCACACCACCTGACCGTCCTCCACTCGCAAAGGCATCCCGATGATCGAACTGGTCGACCATGCACTGGAGTCGCGCGTGCGCCAGGACCTGACGTGGCCGCCCACCGGTTACGCGATCGACTTCCAGCCGCCGGGCCGCGAGGGGACGCTCGGCGACACGACGGGCGCCGAGACCGTCGGCATCTACCTGTACGACATCCGCGAGGACACCGACCGCCGTCAGACGGGCATGGTGTACCGCTACACCACCGATGGGGTCGACCCGAAGAAGAAGGCCGCGGAACACGAACCGCCCCGCTGGGCCCGGCTCTCCTACCTGATCACGGCGTGGGCCCCGGACGCCGTCACCGCCCACCGCATGCTGGGCGAACTCCTGATCGGCTTCGCCAGGAGCCGGGAACTCCCCGTCCCGCTCCCGCCGGAGCTCGAGGAGATGGAGCTCGCCGCGCTCCTGGACGTGGGCCATCCGCCGGCCGAGGACCGCGCCCTGACCGAGCTGTGGAGCGCGGTCGGCCACACGCTCGTGCCCGCCCTCAACGTCACGGTGACCGTGCCTCTGCTGTCGTTCCTCACGAAACAGTACGAGGACTGGGTGCGCCAACCCCTCGTCGTCCTCGACAAGAACGTGGAGATCAGGCACCCCGGCGCCGGCTGGCGGCCGCGACCGCCCCGCCCGGGGCGGGAGGCCCGGTGACCGCCACCACGGTCCGCCCCGCCCCGGGCGGGCCCGCCGCCGCGGCGGCGCTGCTGGCCCGGCTCGCCGTCGTCGAGGCCAGGGTGCGGCGCGCCGTCGCCCGCCGGGCCGGCGACGGGAC
>KL569423.1:44033-44202 GCA_000715685.1 Streptomyces lilacinus | reverse complement strand
GTGTATAAGAGACAGGTACCGGCCGGCGTCGGCCTCCAGGTCCCGTACGACCCGTTCCAAGGCCTGTACATCTCCGACGACATGGCCCCGCACCTCCTCGACCCCGGCCCCGGGCCGCTGCCGCCCGACCCCGTCGAGGAGCGGCTCCTCGCCTGTCTCTTATACACAT
>KL569423.1:43582-43705 GCA_000715685.1 Streptomyces lilacinus | reverse complement strand
TGCTGCCGCTGCGTCACCTCGCCGAGGCGTTCGCCCTCGCCCCGCTCGACGTCGACATCCTGCTGATCGCCCTCGCGCCCGACACCGACGCCCGCTACGAGCGCTGTTACGGCTACCTCAACG
>KL569423.1:42560-43295 GCA_000715685.1 Streptomyces lilacinus | reverse complement strand
ATGTGTATAAGAGACAGACGACGACGTGACCTGCCGGCACGCCACCCACGGCCTCGCCCTCGACCTGTGCGGTCTCCCGAGCGCCTGCGCCCCGGCCCGGCGGGCCCTGGCCCCCGAGGGACCGCTGCGCTCCTGCGGGCTCGTGGACCCCGAGGACGCCTCGCGCCCGTATCTCACCCGGGCCCTTCGCGTGCCCGACCGCGTCACCGCGCACCTTCTGGGCCACGACGGTCTGCCGGCCGCCCTGCAGCCGGTGCTCGGCCTGCCGAGGCCGTGCCTGCCCCTGGGGTCCGGGCCGCTCGGCCCGACCGTCGAGCGCCTCGCCCGGATGCTGTCCCGTCAGCGCCTGGTCCACCTCAGGGACACCGGGCCCGCGGGCACGGCCGAGGCCGTCGCCGAGGCCGCGCTCGAGGCGGTCGGCCGGCCCGCCCTCCGCCTGGACCTCGCCGCCCTCGGCACCGCCCCGCAGCCGCACGACCTGCTCCGCGCCGCCGTGCTCGAGGCCCGGCTGCGCGGCTGCGGCCTGCTCGTCGGCCCGGTCGAGGCCACCGACCCCGCCGGCCCCCAGCACTTGCGGGCCCTGCTGGCGCCGCTGATCGACCTGCCGGTCCCGGTGGTCCTGACGGGACGGCAGGCGTGGGACGCCCGTTGGGCCTCCCGCCTGCCCGTCCTGGCCGACTGTCCTTCCCTCGACGAACCCGGGCGCGAAGCGCTGTGGCTGTCTCTTATACACAT
>KL569423.1:36033-42293 GCA_000715685.1 Streptomyces lilacinus | reverse complement strand
CCCGCGCGCAGGCCGACGCCGACGGCGTCCCCGTCGACGCCGGCGCCGTCCGCACCGTGGCCCGCGCCTGGCACGGCAGCGCCCTCGGCCGCCTCGCCCGGGCCGTACAGCCCTCCGTGACCTGGTCCGACCTCGTCCTGCCCGAGCGGCCGCACGAGCAACTGCGCGACCTGGTCCGCCGCGTCCGCCATCGCGACCGCGTGCTCGGCCAGTGGCGGATGCGCCCCGGCGGCGGCCGCGGCCGGGGCGTGACCGCGCTGTTCAGCGGCCCCTCGGGGACCGGCAAGACCCTCACCGCCGAAGTCGTGGCCGCCGAGCTCGGCCTCACCCTCCACGTCGTCGACCTCGCCACGGTCGTCGACAAGTACATCGGGGAGACGGAGAAGCACCTCGAACGGCTCTTCACCGAGGCCGACTCCGTCGACACCGTGCTCCTCTTCGACGAGGCCGACGCCGTCTTCGGCAAGCGCACGGTCGCCCAGGACGCCCACGACCGCTACGCCAACACCGGGACCGCCCACCTCCTCCAGCGCCTGGAGTCCTTCGACGGCCTGGCCCTGCTCACCACCAACATGCACGCCAACATCGACACCGCGTTCCTGCGCCGGCTCGACCTCGTCGTGCACTTCCCCGCCCCCGACGAGGCCCGGCGCCGCACCCTGTGGGAGCGCTGCCTGGGCCCCGCCGTCCCCCGCGCCGACGACCTCGACCTGGCCGCGCTGGCCCGCGACTTCGACCTGCCCGGCGGCGCGATCCGCTGCTGCGCCGTCACCGCCGCCTACCGCGCGGCGGACAGCGGCCGGCCGGTGTCCACGGCCGACCTGCTGGCCGCCGTCCGCGAGGAGTACGCCAAGCTCGGCCGGTACGTGGACGAGACCCGCTTCCCCACGGCGGTCGACCGGTGAAGCCGGGACCGCTCCACGCGCCGACCGCGGAGACCGACACCGCGCCGGAAGCGGCACCCTCCCCGCCCACGGGCGCCGCGGTGCTGGCCGCGCGGCTCGAGGAACTCCGGGCCGCCCGGGCGAGCACCGCGTCGGCCGCCCGCCCGCTCCGGACCGCCGACGGCGCGCCCTTCCACCACCGCCGCCTCCTGGCCTCCCCCGGCTGGCACCGGGAGGCCGAGCACTACGAGGAGCGCCTCGGGGCCGTGCTGGCCGCGTCCCCGGAGGTCCGACGGGCCGCCCTGACGGCGGTCCTTCGGCTGGCCCACGTCCTGAGTTCGGCCTTCACATGGGAGCGGGCGGCGGGCGCCTTCTTCAAGGACGACGCCACGAGCGCCGGGCAGGTGGGCACCGCGGGAGACCCCGCCGCCCGGCTCCTCCAGTGGGCCGACCCCGGCTCGGCCGCCACGACCCGCGAGCTCATGACCGCCTTCTACAACGCCGCCTACTACAAGTACGGCCCCCAGCCGGAGCCGCCCGCCGACGACGGCGCGGTGTCCTTCAAGACCGTCCTGCACCGCGCGGTCCTCGACGGCGACATGCGGCTGCCCCAGGAACTCGGCCTCGACACCCAGGCCCTGCGCACCCAGCGGCAGCACCTGACCGGCGGCACCCGCAAAGTCCTCGGCGCGCTCCCGGACGACCTGGGCCGACTCTTCGGCAAGGACGTCTTCGCCCTCGGCAACCTCACCCTCCAGCACGGCGTCGGGACGGCCCGGTCGATGGGCCGCAGCCAGCGCGGCCGCCTCGACCGCCCCGACCCCGACACCGCCCCCGGCAAACGCACCCCGCGCGACTACCGCGACCGCGGCACACCGCTGAGCGACGCCGAACTCGCCCACGCCTGGCGGAGCACCACCCCGCTGCGCGTCCAGGGGCTCCGGCTGGACGACGACGGACGGCTCCTCCCGGCAGAGCACGAGGTCGACCGGACGGCCATCTGGGCGGCGATGACGTGGCCGCGGGAACAGGGCCCCGAGTTCCCCCTGCCCTGGGCTCCCGGGCAGGCGCTCTTCGTCATGGACCCCGAGGACCCCTGGTACCGCAAGCACCACGAGCGCGGCGCGCCCCTGGTCGCCGGGATCTCCGGCACCACCACCCGGATGCTCAGCGCCCACCGGTGGCTGCGCCCCGTGGCAGGAGGCGGACAGCAGTCGGCGGAACGGGAGTTCTTCCTCGCCGTCGCCGCGTGGATGCTCACCGCCCGCGACCACTCGCTGTACGAGATCCTGCGCGGCGCGAAGGCCGCGGGGCTGCCGGGCATCACGGCCTCCTCGAAGGACGTCGCCCGGATGTACCGGGACTTCGACGCCTTCGTACGGAGCACCCTGCCGTCGGCCGCCCTGCCCGAGCTGCCGTACGCCACGCTGTACGAACGGACGCCGGCCGATGTGGAGGACGGCGGGTTCGTGACGATGCGGGACGAGACGGTACGGACGGCACGGCGCCGGCAGCGGGCCCTGCTGTCTCTTATACACATCTCGTGTATAAGAGACAGATCTCAGCACGTGGCTCACCGATCAGGGACTCACGACGGAGGAGAGCGCTGCCGAGCGTGAGCGGCTCGGTCGGGATCTCGGCCTCGCGCACCTGATCGCACTGGCGCAGTACACGGGGGACAACCACCAGCTCATCAACCGCGTGCTCGCCACCCCCGCGGCCCTCGCCCCGACGGCCGTGCACCGCCTGGTCGACGAGATGATCTCCCTGATCCTCAAGGGCGAGGTCACCGAGGTGCCGTACGCCGCCTGGCGCGACCCGCGGCTCCAGGACCTGATCGGCCGCTACCGGGCGCCGGGCCTCACGGACGAGGAGCGCACGGCCCGCCTGCACGACGTCAGGAAGCGCATGCACGCCCTCGTGGACACCCTGCGGGGCGAGGCCGAGGCCCACGCCGACATGCTCGTCGAGGCCCTCGACCGGCTTCCGCCGGTGAGCGGGGCGGTCTTCCGCGCGGGCTGGGAGCTGTGGCCGGGCCGGCGAGTGACGTTCAGCTGTCTCTTATACACATCTCAGTCGGGAGGAGGCGGAGAAGTTCCTGCCGCTGCAGCACCCGCCCACCGGCGGCCGCCGGGTGATCTACTACTTGGAGCTCAGGGGCCGCAGCGGGCGGGACATCGCGTACTTCTCCCGGCAACGGGACGAGAAGGAGGTGCTTCTGCTGCCCGGAGCGGCCTTCAGGATAGACCGGCGCGACCGGGGGCTGAGCGCCCGGGTCGGGGGCCAAGAGCTGCGCTACGACATGGTGTGGGCCACGGAGACCACTGCCTGAGCCTCGCAAGTCCGTGTGCCCCACGCGCTCCGGCGCGTGGGGCACACGGCGTTCAGGCGCCCGCTCCCGCGGTGACGGGGCGGCCGCGTACGCAGATCAGCTGCGCCTTACCGGTGTACTGAGGTGTCAGGTCCTCGACGCCGGACGGGTTCGTCGCGCGTTCGGTCGGTTTGAAGGTCAGGTCCAGCAGACCGCCGTCGACGACGACCTCCGTGCCGCTCCGCGTCCGGGCGTACCGCGCACGGTTGTGCCCGGGCACCTGGAACCGGATTTCCCCGAACCCGCCGGTGAACACCCCCGCGCTGTAGCCGATGCCCGGGACGACCAGCTTCTCGATGTCTTCCGGCACACAGGCGATGTGCCCCTCGATCCTGAATCCCGCGGACCCCGGCACCTGCACGGGCCGGGGGACGATCAACCCCGCCATTCCCGGTGCCGAGACGGCTGTCTGCGGAAGGATCGAATCGCCCTCCCTCACCACGAGCGATGACATGTCAGCCGCTCGCGCCGGGCTGGCCGGCGATCTGGGTGATGGTGAAGTGCACGAACTCGGCGGGACGGACGGGCGCGATACCGATGTCGCAGTGGACTTCGCCCTTGTCGATGGTGGCGCTGGTGTTGTTGGTGCCGTCACAGATGACGTAGAAGGCCTCGTCGGGCTTGCGGCCCTGCAGAGCGCCCTGCCGCCACTGGTCGGTAAGAAAGGTGGTGATGGAGTGGCGCAGGGTGGCCCAGAGACGGTCGTCGTTGGGCTCGAAGACGGCCCAGGTGGTGGATTGCTGGATGGAGTCGGCGAGGAAGGACACCAGACGCCGGACGTTCAGGTACTTCCAGTCCCGGCTCCCGGAACGCGTCCGCGCGCCCCACACCAGCAGACCACGGCCGGGGAAGACCCGCAGACAGTTGACACCCTTGTCGTTGAGCTCGCCGTTCTGGTCGTCCGTCATCAGGGTGGGGATCTCGAGCACGCCGCGGAGGTTCTGGTTGGCCGGGGCCTTGAAGACGCCGCGTTCGGTGTCGGTACGGGCCCACACGCCGGCCATGTGCCCGCACGGGGGCACGGTACGACGGGTGCCGTCGATGCCGGGGACGGTGAGCCAGGGGTAGTACAGCGCCGTGAAGGCCGCGTCGTCCGTGTCCGGGGAGGGCAGCTTCGTGCCGGCGAACTCCTTGGCGTCCTCGGGGAGCAGGCCCGGCGGCGGGTCGAGCAGGGCGAGCCGGTCGCGCAAGGTCTTGCAGTGGCCGACAACCGTGCCCATCAGGGCCGCGCCCTTCGTCTGGTCCAGCGGTGGCGGAGTCTTCTCCGTGGAGACGTCGGCCGTCATGTCCCACAGGCCGGGCACGGCGACCATGGCCACCTCGGGGACGGTCTCCAGCCCACCCAGCCCCGTGCGCGCCTCCGCGTCGCCCGCGAGCATCTCGACCGTGACCGCCTTCGACGGATCGGTGAAGCCCACGACGTAGCAGGAGGTGCCGCCGTTGGCGAAGAAGCCGTAGACGGCCTCCGCCAGGACGGAACACCGTTCCAGCTTGCGCACCTTGACGAGGTCGGGAGTCACCGCCTTGAGGAGTTCCGCCAGCTCCTTGGTCAGTGCTTCGATGCTGTACCGGTCCGCGAACTCCCGCCAGCCGCGGATGAGCCGGGGGATCTTCCGCTCGTCCGCCGTGAACGGCGGGGTCGCGGTTCCTTCCGTTTCGTGCTCGGGCAGTTGGGTGTAGCCCAGGAAGGCCGGGGTGGACGTCCCCGTGCCGACGATCATGCGCACGCCGCTGGACTTCTCCGTGACGAAGACGCCAGGAGGCTTCGGTCCGCTCATCGTTGTCCTCTCGTCGCCGGTCTCCTGCGAAGCGGGCCTATTCGACGGTGATGTCCTCGTAGGTGACCGTCACCTTCTCGGTGGCGTTCTGCGAGTTCGCGGCGCCGAGTTCCGGCCCTTCCCAGCGGGAGGCCCAGGCGTTGCTGAGGTGAATGCGCCGGACTGTTTGCTTCTTCGCGTCCTTCAAGGCGATCGTGATGTTCTGCCGGGCGCTGTCGAGGTCGGCGTTGACCAGGGTGGCCTTGATCCAGTCGGTGAACGCCGTGCTCTTGTCCATGCCCCGCGTGATCGTGATCTCGCCGGACTTACGGGCACCGGGCTGTTTGCGCACGATCAGTTCGCCGGTCGCGGAGACCTGCCGGACCTCGACGACGTCCTGCTCGAGGGTCAGCCCCGAGACGTCCTGGACGGTCTCGACCTGGAACTTGCCCAGCTCGACGGCGAAGGTGCTGCTGCTGAAGGTGTCACCGGTCAACACAGGGGGTGCCTCCTGGGCTCACGAATCGATGGTCAGTTTGCGGGGGTGGACTGGCCGGCGATCTGGGTGATCGTGAAGTACACGAACTCGGCGGGCCGGACGGGCGCGATACCGATGTCGCAATGCACTTCGCCCTTGTCGATGGTCGGGCCGGTGTTGTTCGTGTCGTCGCAGATGACGTAAAAAGCCTCGTCCGGCGTACGCCCCTGCAGAGCGCCCTGCCGCCATTGGTCGGTCAGGAAGCTGATGACGGAGTGGCGCAGGGTGGCCCAGAGGCGATCGTCGTTGGGCTCGAAGACGGCCCAGGTGGTGGACTGGTGAATGGAGTCGGCGAGGAAGGACACCAGGCGTCGGACGTTCAGGTACTTCCAGTCCCGGCTGCCGGAGAGAGTCCGCGCGCCCCACACCAGCAGACCGCGGTCCGGGAAGACCCGCAGACAGTTGACACCCTTGTCGTTGAGCACGCCCTGCCGTGCGTCGGTGAGCAGCGTGGGGATCGACAGGACACCGCGGACGTTCTGGTTGGCGGGCGCCTTGAAGACGCCGCGTTCGGCGTCGGTACGGGCCCACACGCCGGCCATGTGCCCGCACGGGGGGACGGTCCGGGGAATGCCGTCCACGCCGGGGACCTCGAGCCAGGGGTAGTACAGCGCCGTGAACGCCGCGTCGTCGGTGTCCGGCGAGGCCAGCTTTGCGGTCCGGAACGTCTCCACGTCCCGTGCCGACGTGCCCGACGGCGGCTCGACGAG
>KL569423.1:29698-35745 GCA_000715685.1 Streptomyces lilacinus | reverse complement strand
ATGTGTATAAGAGACAGGCGCATGGTCGCGCAGTGGCCGACGACCTGCTCGATCACGGTCTTGCCCAGGTCCACGGCCGTGCCGCCGGTCCACAGATCGGGCACGGCCACCATGGTCACGTCCGGCACGGTCTTCAGCCCGGCCAGTCCGGTGCGCCGGTCGGGGTCGCCGTCCACGGCCGCGGGCAGGGGCTGCCCCCGGTGGAGCCGGAGGACGTAGCAGGAGGTGCCGCCGTTGGCGAAGAACCCGTAGACGGCTTCCGGAAGCTGGATGTCCTTCGCGGCGTTCTGGTAGCCCTGGGTGGTGGTGAGTTCCGCCTGGCGCCGCAGCAGCGGAGTCAGCTGCGCACCGGTGGCGTTCCAGTGGTCGTAGTCCGCCTTGAAGTCGGCCGGGATCTTCTGCACGACGGCTTCCGCCGCCTGCTTGTCCGCAGCGCTGACCTCCTTGCCCTCCCACTCCCGCGTACGGACGTCGGTGAGCTTGTTGAACTCGTCCGCGGTGACGGGAGCAGGGTCTCCCGTGGTGACCTTCTGACGCAGTTCCTCTGTCAGCTTTTCCAGCTGACCTGCCAACTCGAGGAGCCTGACGGTCACCCGCTCCAGCTCCGCGTGCACCTCCTTGGGCCCCAGCGCCGACCGGAAGTGGAACGTGTCCACGAACTCGGCCCAGCTGCGGACGAGCGTCGGCGGAGTGGACTCCGCGTCCTGGGGCGCCCTGACGGTGTAGCCGAGGAAGGCGGGTGTGGACGTACCGGCACCGGTGATCGTTCGGACGCCGCTCGGGAGTTCCTTGATGAAGACGCCGGGAGCTAACGGGCCTGGCGACATAGGGTTTTTGCCCTTCTCTTCGGGAATGCGCGCGTCAAGCGAACCATCGCTCCGTGGTGCGCGCATGCGAACGAGGGAACCTCAGCCAGATGACGTACCGATGATCCTCACGGACCGCA
Organism: Streptomyces lilacinus; assembly: GCA_000715685.1. Lineage (GTDB taxonomy): Bacteria > Actinomycetota > Actinomycetes > Streptomycetales > Streptomycetaceae > Streptomyces > Streptomyces lilacinus. Next base: position 34,799 of record KL569423.1, on the reverse strand, counting down.
TGATTCACGCCGCCGACACGGGCCGACGTGTCGCCACCGCCCGCACCACGGTCGCCCGTAGGATCACGCGCAGATGAGCAGCAATCCCGCCGACGCGCCCACTCCCCCACCGGCCGGACCCGACAACGGCCCGGCGGTCTCCCGTGAGGCGTTCGACGCACTCTTCGAGAGCGTCCGCACGTGGGGCCGTTGGGTGCCCGACGGTCGGGGGGCCTGGCACCGGGTGACCGGGGAGCACGTCCGGCGGGCCGCCGCCCTGGTGCGGTCCGGGACCGTCGTCCCGATGGCCCGGCCGTGGGACACCGTGCCCGGCCCGGACAACGGCAGGCCCGCCCTGCACTACATGTCCGACCTCGGCGACGTGGAGCCCCCCGAGCCCGCCACCCACAAGGACTTCATCGGCACCGACTACCACGGCAAGTCCGTCAGTCACCTGGACGCGCTGTCCCACGTCGCCTGTCGTGGGCGGCTCTACGACGGCGGCGCGGCGCGCGAGCTCGTCGGCGCCGGAGGGGCCCGCTTCGGGGATGTGGCGGCGCTCGGCGCCCTGGTGACCAAGGGGGTGCTCCTCGACCTGCCCGCCGTTCTGGGGAAGCCCTGGCTGGAGCCCGGACAGGCCGTCCGGGCCGCGGACGTGGTCGCCGCGGAGACGGCGCTCGGCGTACGGATCGGCGCCGGCGACGCGGTGCTGCTGCGGGTCGGCCGTTTCCGCCGCCGCGGGGAGCTGGGCGCCTGGGACGCCGACGCCGCCTGCGCGGGCCTCCACGTGGACGCCGTGCCGCTGCTGGCCGAGCGCGGGATCGCCCTGCTCGGCGGCGACGGCGACAGCGACGTACGGCCCTCGCCGGTCGAGGGCGTGCATTCCCCGGTCCACGCGCTCGCCGTCGCGGCGATGGGAGTGCCGCTGCTGGACAACCTCGACCTCGAGGCGCTCTCCGCGGCCTGCGCCGAGACGGGCCGTTACGAGTTCCTGCTCGTCGTGGCCCCTCTGAACATCCCGGGCGGCACGGGCTCACCGGTCAATCCGGTCGCGATTCTCTGACCACCGGCCGGACGACGGACACGGAGAGTACCGGCTGATCACCGTTCGCGATCAGTCCCCGTGTGTCGGCAAAGTTTTAAAATGGAACGTCAGTGCAGCCGCTCCGACGTGCGCGCGGTCCTGGGCGTACGTGTCCCGATGAGGGAAGTGATCCGGATGGGGCTCGTGGCGAATGACGTCGGCCCCGTGCTCGCCCGTGAGCAGTTCCTTCGCGGCGGGTCCGTCGAGGAGGGCGTGCGCGGTCCGATCCTGAGTTCGTGGCAGCGCTGCCGGTCCATGGGGCTCTCACCGGAGGGCTGCGAACTCCCCTACGTCGAGGATCTCGACCTGGACGGCCGCCTCGTCCAGGCGGCCGCGCCCGTACTGGACCGACTGCAGGCCATGTTCGCGGACAGGAACATGAACGTGTGCCTCGCCGACGAACGCGGAGCGGTGCTGGAACGCCGCTTCGGCAAGGCGTCCATGCCGAGGAGCCTGCCCGCGATCCAGAGCGTCCCGGGCTTCGTGTTCGCCGAGAAGTACGGGGGGACCAACGGCATCGGCCTGGCGCTCGCCGAGCGGCGTCTGATCAATATCTACGGCGCCGAGCACTTCGCCGAACGCGCCCAGTCCAACGCGTGCTCGGCGATTCCCGTCCGGGACCCGCTCAGCGGCCGCATCGAGGGCGTCCTGTGCTTCGGCTATCCGTACACCGACGCGGACGGGGCGCTGGACGGCGTGATCCGCAGGGCGGCCGGCGCCATCGAACGGCGGCTGCTGGAGCAGAGCTCGACGCGGGAGCGCGCCCTGCTGGAGGCGTACCTCGAGGCCGGGCGCCGCGTACCGGCCGGCGACGCGACCGCGAACGGGCAGCCGGTCGGGCTCGCCGCGAGCGGGCTGGACTGGCGCGACCGGATGGCCCTCGAGGCGCGGGCCACCGAGCTGATCGCCGCGGCCCAGCGGGCCGCCGTCGAGGTGCCCCTGCCCGGCGGTCGGCGCGTCACCCTGCTGAGCCGCCCGGTGACCAGCGCCTCCGGGGTGGAGGGCGTCGTCATCGAGGCGCTCATCCCCTCGTGGCGCGAGCGCCTGACCGTCTCCACCGAGCCCGGCGCACCACCCGATCTCCTGGCCCGGCGCGCCCTCGCCCCTCTCGCTCCCGTCGTCACGCCGGCGCCCGGGCGCGCAGCCGGCACCGCACCCGGCGCCGCACCCGCCACGACGGCCACCGACCATGCCGGCAGCGGGACCGGCGAACTGCTGCTGGTGGGCGAGCCCGGCGTGGGCAAGTACGCCGTGGCGGCGCGGCGCCGCCTGGAGCTGCTGTCCGAGGCCAGCACCCGCATCGGCACCACCCTGGACGTGGGCCGGACCACCCGGGAGCTCGCCGAGATGGCCGTCCCGCGCCTGGCCGACTTCGTCACCATCGACGTACCCGAGGCGGTGCTGCGCGGCGACGAGCCGACCGACCCGAGCAAGGACCTCCACCGCACGGTGGTCCAGGGCATCCGTCAGGACTGCCCCTTCTACCCCGCCGGCGAGCGGGTCGACCTCCAGCCGACGACGCCCCAGCTCCGCTGCCTGGCGAGCGGGCACACCGTGCTGGAGGCGGATCTGAGGGAAGCCGCGGGCTGGATCGCCCAGAATCCGGTGAAGGCCCAGCGCATCCTCGCTCACGGCGTCCACTCCCTCATCGCCGTCCCGCTCCTCGCCCGGGGCATCGTGCTGGGCGTGGTGAGCTTCTACCGCTCGCGGGATCCGGCGCCCTTCGGGGACGACGACCGGTCGCTGGCCCAGGAGCTGGCCACCCGCGCCGCGATCTGCATCGACAACGCCCGCCGCTACACCCGCGAACACACCATGGTGCTCGCCCTGCAGCACAGTCTGCTGCCGCACGGGTTCCCCGAGCAGAACGCCGTCGAGGTCGCGCACTGCTACATGCCCGCCGAGTGCGGGGTCGGCGGGGACTGGTTCGACGTCATTCCCCTCTCGAGCACCCGCGTGGCCCTCGTCGTCGGGGACGTCGTGGGCCACGGGCTGCACGCGGCCGCCACCATGGGCCGGCTGCGCACCGCCGCGCGCACCTTCGCCGAGCTGGACCTCCCGCCGGACGAGGTCCTCACCCACCTCGACAATCTCGTGGGCCGCCTCGACCGGGAGGAGTGCGGCGACGATCCCTCGAACGGCAACACGGGCATCATCGGCGCCACCTGCCTGTACGTCATCTACGACCCCACCTCGCAGCGGTGCACGATGGCCCGGGCCGGCCATCCGCCGCCCGCGCTGGTCCGCCCCGACGGTACCGTCACCTTCCCCGACCTGCCCGCCGGCCCGCCCCTGGGGCTGGGCGGCCTCCCCTTCGAGACCGCCGAGTTCCTCCTCCCCGAGGGCAGCCAGCTGGCCCTCTACACCGACGGGCTCATCGAGGACCGCGACCGCGACTTCGACGTGGCCCTGGAGCAGCTGCGCCAGGCCCTGTCCCACCCGAACCGCCCGCCCTCGGAGACCTGCGACGAGGTCGTCCGGACCATGGTTCCCCGGCATCCCGCGGACGACATCGCCCTGCTCGTCGCCCGTACCCACGCCCTGGACCCGCATCGGATCGCCACCTGGGACCTGCCGGCCGACCCGGCGGTCGTCTCCACCGTGCGTGCCGGTGTCACCCGCAAGCTGGCCGAATGGGGGCTCGAGGAGGTCGGTTTCAACGCCGAACTGATCCTCAGCGAGCTGGTCACCAACGCCATCCGGTACGGCAGCGACCCCATTCAGGTGCGTCTCCTCTACGACCGCGCCCTGACCTGCGAGGTCGCCGACGGCAGCAGCACCTCCCCGCACCTGCGCCGCGCCGCCGCCACCGACGAGGGCGGCCGCGGTCTGTTCCTCGTCGCGCAGCTCTCCCAGTCCTGGGGCACCCGCTACACGGCGGAGGGCAAGGTCATCTGGGCCGAGTGCGCGCTGGAGGTGCCCGGCGGGAAGCTCGGTGCCGCCGTCGGTAGCGCCGAGATGCACATCGATTTCGACGACATACCGGCGATCTGACGGCCCGTCCGAGGTCGGCGTCGAATGAGCCGTAACATGAAAGAAATGCCCATTTCAGATATCTCTCCTCGTTCAGGCCACGGCCCGGAGCCCCTCGTCCGCATACGCGGTCTCGTCAAGCGGTTCGGCGGCACCCTCGCCCTGGACGCCGTCGACCTCGACATCGCCTCCGGCAGCATCCTGGCCCTGCTCGGTCCCAACGGCGCCGGGAAGTCCACCCTCATCAAGATGCTCGCGGGCGTCCATCACGCGGACGCGGGCGAGGTGACCGTCGCCGGCCATCCGCTCGGCTCCCCGGCGGCCTCCCGCGCCATGTCCTTCATCCACCAGGACCTGGGGCTGATCGGGTGGATGACGGTCGCCGAGAACGTCGCCCTGGGCACCGGGTATCCGCGCCGCGCGGGGCTGGTGTCCTGGCGGCGGACCCGCCGGCAGTGCGCCGAGGCCCTGGGCATCGTCGCCGCGCACCTCGACCCGGACACCGTCGTCGCCGACCTCACACGAGCCGAACGCTCCCTCGTGGCCATCGCCCGCGCCCTGTGCACACGGGCCGAGCTCATCGTCCTGGACGAGCCGACCGCGAGCCTCCCGGCGGCGGACTGCGCCCGGCTCTTCGAGGTCCTGCACACCCTGCGCGACCGCGGCCACGCCATCGTCTTCGTCACCCACCGGATCGACGAGGTGTTCAAGGTCGCCGACGCCTTCGCCGTCCTGCGCGACGGCCGCGTCGTCAGTCGGGGCCCGCTCGCCGGCTACGGGCCCGCCCGGCTGGTGCACGACATCGTGGGGCACGAGCCGGCCGGCTACCGGTTCGCCGCCCCCACCGCCGGGCCGGCCGTCCTGAGCCTCGAGGACGTACGGACCGAACACACCGGGCCGGTGAGCCTGCGCCTGCGCGCCGGCGAGATCCTCGGCATGGTGGGCCTCACCGGCGCCGGGCACATGGAACTGGGCCGCGCCCTGGCCGGCTCCCGGCCGATCCTCGACGGGCGGGCGCTGCTCGACGGCCGACCGTACCGGCCGGCCACGGTCGCGGCCGCCGTC
>KL569423.1:26507-29443 GCA_000715685.1 Streptomyces lilacinus | reverse complement strand
GGCCACGGTCGCGGCCGCCGTCGGCGCCGGCGTCGGCTTCGTGACCAGCAACCGTCAGGAGGAGGGCTGCGCCGCCGAGCTGACCGTACGGGAGAACCTCCTGGCCAACCCCCGGGCGGGCGGTCCGCCGAGCCGGCACTGGATCAGCCCCGGGCGCGAGCGCGCCGAGGCCGGCGCCCTGATCGAGCGGTTCTCGGTGCGCCCTCCGGACAGCGAGGCGCCCATCGCCACGCTGTCCGGCGGGAACCAGCAGAAGGTCATGATCGGCCGGTGGCTCGGGCTGAACCGGCGCCTGCTGGTCCTGGAGGAGCCGACCGCCGGCGTGGACGTCGGCGCCAAGGCGGCGATCTACCTCCTGCTGCGGGACGCGCTGGCCGGCGGCCTCGCCGTGCTGCTCATCTCCACCGATTTCGAGGAGGTCGCCACCGTCTGCCATCGCGCGCTGGTGTTCGTCCGCGGGGCCGTGACGGTGGAGTTGAGCGAGGAAGCCCTCACCGTCACCGCTCTCGCGCGGGCCGCCTCGGCGATGGCTCCCCTCACCGGGACGACGGCACGGTGACCGCTCCTCCCCCGTCCCGGCCGTCCCGTCGCGCGCCCGGCCACCGCTTCGGACACCTCGTGGGCGCCTACGGCCTCCTGGCCCTCACGGCCGCGTTGTTCCTGGTCTTCTCCCTCGCGCTGCCGGACACCTTCCCCACGCTGGACAACATCTCGGCCGTCCTGTCCAACCAGTCGATCCCCGCCATGCTCGCGCTCGGCGCGACGATCCCCATCGCCACCGGCAAGTTCGACCTGTCGATCGGCTACGGTCTCGGCCTCGCGCACGTCGTGACGATGCACCTCGTCGTCACCGAGGGGTGGCCCTGGCCGCTCGTCTGTCTCGTGGTGGTCCTCGGCGGGGCGGTCGTCGGCACCGTCAACGGCGTCGTCGTCGAATTCGCGAGGATCGACTCCTTCATCGCCACCCTCGGCAGCGGCAGCATCATGTACGCCTTCACCGGCTGGATCACCGACGGGGCCCGGATCGTCCCCGGCCCGCACGGCCTGCCGGCCGCCTTCACCGCGCTCTACGACTCCCGGTTCCTCGGCCTGCCGGTGTCCGCCTTCTACGTCCTCGCCCTCACCGCCGTCCTGTGGCTGGTGCTGGAACGGCTGCCGCTGGGCCGGTACCTCTACGTCATCGGCTCCAACGCCCGCGCCGCCGACCTGGTCGGCATCCCCTCCCGGCGCCACGTCATCCACGCCTTCACCGGATCGGGCCTGGTCGTCGGCGTCGCCGGGGTCCTGCTCGCCGCGCAGCAGCAGATCGGCAACCCCAGCGTCGGCATGGACTATCTTCTGCCCGCCTTCGTCGGCGCGCTGCTCGGCTCCACCGCGATCAGGCCCGGCCGCGCCAACGCCCTGGGCACGCTCGTCGCCGTCACCGTCCTCGCCATCGGCCTCGCCGGCATCGGCCAGCTCGGCGCCCGCTTCTGGGTCACCCCGCTGTTCAACGGCAGCACCCTGCTCATCGCCGTCGGCCTGGCGGGGTACGCCGCCCGCCGACAGCTGCGCCGGCGACGGGCGGAACCGGCCCGGGCGCCCCACGAGCCGCCCGGGGCCATCCCGTGACCCGCGGGACCGACCTGTGGGGCGCGGTCGTCCTGGCGGTGGTGGCGGCCGGCGTCGGCGTCGGCTGCGAGCGCGGCGCGTCGACCGGCGCCGCGTCCCCGCCCGCCGCGCCGACGAAGGCCGGCTGCCCCACCGTCCTGGCCGAGGCCGAGGCGGCCGTCCGGCAGGCCGAGCGGACCGACTCCGCGTGGAACGGCCCCACCGGCGGCCCGAGGGCGGTCCGCGGGAAGAGCATCGTCTACGTCGCGCAGACCATGACCAACCCCGGCGTCGCGGGCACGGCGAAGGGTGTGCGGGAAGCCGCGAAGGCCATCGGCTGGAACGTCCGGGTGATCGACGGCCAGGGCACCCCCGCCGGGACCCAGGCGGCGTTCGACGAGGCCATCGCCCTGCGGCCGTCGGGCATCGTCATCGGCGGCTTCGACCCCCGCCTGACGTCCCAACAGGTCGCGAAGGCCACCGCGGACCACATCCCGCTCGTCGGCTGGCACGCCGTCGACTCCCCCGGCCCGAGCGAGAACCCCCCGCTCTTCAGCAACGTCACCACCAGGGTCGAGGACGTCGCGAGGATCAGCGCCGACTGGGTCATCGCGCACTCCCACGGCGCCGCCGGCGTCGTCGTGTTCACCGACGGCTCCATTCCGTTCGCCAGGAACAAGTCCGAGCTGATCAAGAAGGGGCTCGCCGCCTGCTCCGGCGTACGGCTGCTGGCGGAGGAGAACATCCCGATCTCCGACACCAGCAGCCGCACCCCCCAGGAGGTGTCCTCGCTCCTGTCCCGCTTCGCGGATACCTGGACCCACTCCGTCGCCATCAACGACGTGTACTTCGCCGACGCCGCGCCGGCCCTGCGGGCGGCCCGCAAGAAGGGCGCCGGGCCCCCCTACAACATCGGCGCGGGCGACGGCGACCCCTCTGCCTTCCAGCGAATCAACAGCGGGCAGTTCCAGGCCGCCACCGTTCCCGAGGCGCTCTCCGAACAGGGCTGGCAGATCGTCGACGAGTTCAACCGCGCCTTCTCCGGCGATCCCGCCAGCGGATACGTCGCCCCCGTCCACATCGCCACGCCCGCCAACAGCGGCGGCGTCACGGCCTGGGACCCGCCCGGCTACCGCGCGGCGTACCGGAAGATCTGGGGCACGTAGGGCGTCAGCGGTCGAGCACGCACCGCAGCGCGCGCTCGACCTCGCCGGGGTCGCCCTCGCCGGCGGTGCGCCAGGCGATGATCCCGTCCGGCCGGACGAGGACCGCACCCGACGGGGTGACGCCGTGCGCCGTCGCCCAGTCCCCGTTCAGAGCGGGGACGGCGACCGGCAGGTCGAGAC
>KL569423.1:16617-26226 GCA_000715685.1 Streptomyces lilacinus | reverse complement strand
GGTCGAGACGCTCGGCCGCCCGCGCGGCCGCGGACCGCCACGCCCGGCTGTCGGTGAGCAGGACGAAGCCCCGGCCGTACAGGTCGCGGGTCGACGCCCCCTCCTCGAGCGGTACGTGAGGGGCGCGGGTGCCCGGCCTCCCGCTGGGCGCGGCCGGGTCCTCGAAGAGCGGGAAGAGCGGGTCGCCCGGTCCACTCCGGTCGTCGGCCTCCGGGACGAACGCCCCCGCCGGGCAGCGGTAGCCGAACAGCGCGCGGGCCGGGTCGATCCTCTCGGCCACCGTGTCGTCGGCCTGGTGGGGTGCCGTGCGGTGCACGAGGTTCGCGTACTGCTGCTCGACGAGGAACTCGGCGAACGGTCGGCGCTCGGCGTCGTGGCTGTCCAGCAGGCCGGGCCCGGCCTGGCCGCGGACGACCGCCGCCAGCTTCCAGGCGAGGTGGTAGCCGTCCTGCAGGGCGGTGTTGCCGCCCTGACCCCCGGTCGGCGGCATCAGGTGCGCCGCGTCCCCGACCAGGTGCACCCGGCGGGACACGGAGGAGAAGCGGTCGGCGACCCGGCAGGCGGTGGACCAGCTGGTGCTGCTGATCAGCTTCACCTCCAGGTCGGGAACGCCGAGGAGCAGGCGGATCAGCTCGCGCGCGTGGTCGTCGTCCCGCGGCGCCCGCACCGCCGCCACGTAGCGGCCGGGGGTGTCGGTGGAGACGAACATGCCCGAGCCACCGGGGAGTTCGGGGTTCTGCAGGTAGTGCATCTGGACGGCGGCGCCGTCGAGGATCGGGTCCAGCTCGGCCTCGAAGAGCAGGCTGGTGGTCTCCTCGAGGACGCCGCGCCCGTGCGCGCCGATCCCGACGGCCTCGCGGATCCCGCCCCGGTGGCCGTCGGCGCCGACCAGGAACTCGGCCCTGACCTCGTACGACTCGTCGGTGGCCAGGTCGCGCAGGACGGCCGTCACGCCGTCCGGGCCGCTGGTGAACGACTCCATGCGCGTGGAGAAGCGTATCCGCGCGCCGAGTTCGGCCGCGCGCTCGGCCAGGAGCGGCTCGGCCCGCTCCTGGCTGACCAGGCCGGTGGGAGCGGGCGAGAAGCGGCTGAAGTCGGGCATGGCCTCGGTGAAGCTGTGGAGCACCCGCCCGGTGACGCTCGCGGCGATGACGATGGTCATCTCCGGCCGCCCCGGCGGTGCCGCGGCGACGAACCCCTCCTCCAGGCCGGCCGCGCGGAGCGCCTCCATGGTCGCCGGCATCTGACCGCGCGCCTTCGGCTCCCGCGACGTCCCGGGGTGGCGCTCGACGACCAGCGCCGGCACGCCGTGCAGGCCGAGGAAGACGGCGGTGGACAGGCCGCCGAGACCGGCGCCGACGATCAGGACAGGGGTGGACTCGGTGTGCACGGTTGCCTCCGCGGCTCTAAGCTAGTCCTGGAAAGCGGATATTCCGATCCTTCGAAATATCCGACGCTTCGAGATATACGGTGACGAGGGGTGTCGTGTCAAGCGAGAACAGGTCCGAGCTGGTCGACCAGCTGATGAGCGCCATGCGCAACCAGGCGGGTCGCGGGCTGATGCTGCACGGCGCCGTCGCCGAGCGGTTCGGCCTGAACTTCACCGATCTCAAGTGCCTCGACCTGCTGCGCAGCGAGCCGGAGCTGACGGCCGGGAGGATCGCGGCGGCCACCGGACTGAGCACGTCCGCCGTCACCACCGTCCTCGACCGCCTCGAGCGCCGCGGCTTCGTCGAGCGGCGCCGCGCACCGGAGGACCGGCGCAAGGTGGTCGTGGTGCCCACCGGCCGGCACGACGCCGAGATGCAGGAGCTCTTCGCCGAATTCGGCGACGAGGTGATGGCGATCCTGCGGGACTACGACGACGAGCGGCTGGGCTTCCTGCTCGAGGTGATCAACCGGCTGGACGGGGCCGCCCGCGAGGCCACGGCCCGCATCACGGCGGGCAACCGGGCCTGAGGGACCTGGCCGGCATGACGAAAAGTGCCCCCCGGGATTTCCCAGGGGGCACTTTTCGTCTTCGTGTTCCGTCAGGAGGAGGGCGTCGGCCCCTCCATCTGCTCGCTGATCCACTGCATGGGTTCGCGCATGTTCGAGAGGTACGTGCCGCCGTTGTGGGTACCGCCCGGTATCTCCCAGACCTTGGTGTGCACGGGGCCCTTGCCATAGGTGGCGGTGAACTTCTTGACGTCCGCGATCATCTTGGCGTTCTCCTTCGAGCCGTACTGGAACGCGATGTAGACGTCCGGCCCCTTGGTGGCCGCCAGCTGCTTGGCCAGGACCTCGGGGTTGTTCTCCGCCTTCTCCTTCTCGTGGCCGCGCCACAGCGGGGAGTCGGGGACGATGTCGGGGCCGTTGGCGATGGCGGCCTTGAACTTGTCGGGGTGCTTCAGCACGGACTTCAGGCTCACGAAGCCGCCGGTGGAGGAGCCCATGTAGCTCCAGCCGTCACGGGACTTGAGCGTGCGGAAGTTGGCCTTCATAAGGTCCGGGACGTCCTCGGTGAGCCAGGTGCCCATCTTCGGCTGGTCGGGGATGTCGCTGCCGTCCCAGTAGATGCCCTTGTCGTCCGGGCCGGGGTTGAGGATCGGCATGGCCAGCAGGAAGGGCTTGCTCCGACCCTCCTGGTACCACTGGGAGACGCTCTTCTCGAGCGAGAGCTTGTTCGGGCCGAACTCACCCACCGACCAGTAGTTCCCGTCGTGGCCGGGGCCACCGGGCAGGGCAATCATGACGGGGAAGCCGCTCTTCGCGAACTTCGGGTCGTCGGTGTACTCCTTGGGCGCCCAGACCCACACCTTGCCCTTGAAGCCGGACTTCTTGCCGTCGAGCTTGACGACGCTGACGTGCGTGCCGTCGCTGAGCGTCTTCTCGTTCTTGAAGTCGGCCTGGGGACCCGTGGGCAGCAGGGTCTTGGAGTCCGCGGGCTTCGCGGGCTGCCCGCCCTTCGCGTCGTTGCCCGAGCCGTAGCTGACGGAGGCACCCTTGTCGGTGAAGGGCGGGATCTCGAAGTAGCTCATCACCGGCCAGGCGATCAGCCCGAGCGTGGCGACGGAGGCCACCGCGACGAGCCATCGTCGGGCGCGGGATGCGCGGCGGCGGCCGCGGGACTCGTAGGCCCCTGCGGAGGGGGTCGTCATGGTTGGTGCTCCGATGGTGCTGGCCACCCCGTGGGGCGCAGTCGGTCAGTTCCGTAATGGCAGATGCAGAAACCAAGGCCAAAGGTTCCGGAATTGTCCCGTCAATCCAGCATACGAAATGCTCGGGCGGCCCCCCGATGCGGAGAGGCCCCGCCGCGGTCGCCCGCGGCAGGGCGCTCGGCACGGCTCAGGCCCGCTGAGTGGGCACCTTCGCGTTCGCCGTCGTGTCGTACTGGGAGGCCTGCAGCTCGTACAGCTCCCGGTAGTGCCCTCCGTCGATGTCCATCAGCTCGCGATGCGGGCCCGCCTCGACCAGCCGGCCCTGGTTCAGGACGTAGATCACATCCGCGGAGGCGGTGGCCGCGAGCCGGTGGGTGATGAGCAGGACCGACGTGACGCCGTCGGCCGTCAGCCCGTGCAGCGACTCGAACATGTCGATCTCCGCGCGGGGGTCGAGCGCGGCCGTGGGCTCGTCCACGATGTTCAGCACCCGCCCCCGGTAGACGACCCGCGCGACGCCGACGCGCTGCCACTGGCCGCCCGAGAGCTTCACGCCCCGCTCGAAGCCCTTCATGGCGATCGAGTCCCACCCGTGGGGCAGCTCCTCGACGATCTTGCGGACGTCGGCCCGCTCGGCCGCCGCCTCGACGTCCTCCTGGACGAGCGGCTTGCGACCGTCGCCGATGTGGACGTTGGCCTTCACCGTCATCGGCCACGCCTGGACGTGCTGGGACAGCAGCGCGATCTTGTCGAAGATCGTCTCCCGGTCGGCGTCGCGGATCTCGACGCCGTTGTAGAGGACCCGTCCCGCCGTCGGCAGGTACAGCCCGGCCACCAGGGCGGACAGCGTGGTCTTGCCGGATCCGTTCTCCCCCACCAGGGCCACGACCTTGCCCGGCGGGATCGTCAGCGACACGTCCCGCAGGGCGTCCTTCTCCGCGCCCGGGTAGCGGAACGTCACGTCCTCGAGGACCACCTCGACGCCGCTCCCCGCCACGGGGACGCCGCCGAGGGGGATGGCGTGCTCCTTGCCGAGCGCGACGGAGTCGTTCAGGTCGGTCAGGTACAGCGACTCCTCGAACATGTAGTTCAGCTGGCTGACGACCGTGTTGAGGTAGCCGGTGGCGTTGCGGATGGCGACTGTCTCTTATACACATCAAGAGACAGCCACCACAGCAGCCCGTACGCGAGGACGCGCGCCGTCCCGGACATCGACGCCGCGAGGACCTCGGTCACGGCCTCCGCGTTGGCCAGCCGCTCCTTCTCGCCGGCCGCCGTGCGCCCCATGTCCAGCGAGGCGTCCACCAGGACCCTCCCGGCGCCGTGGACGCGCAGTTCCGGCGTGGCGTCGGCCCGGGTGATCGGATAGGTGATCACGTCCACGGCCCGGGTGTGGTCGATCCACACGTGCCGCGACGCGTACGCCCGCCGCATGACGACGACCGCGCCCCACCACCGGGGTGCCGCGATCAGCGCGAGCGCGCCGACGAGGAGCGGGTGGAGCGAGCCGAGGACGACGGCGGCGGCCGCGAGGCTCATCATGCCGCTGATCACCCACACCGAGTGGGACAGCATGCGCCGCACCGAGTTGGTGCCGTAGCGGCCCATGGCGAGCTTGCGGTGGATGTCCTTGTCCTCCATGGCGGACATCTCGACCCGCGCCATCATGTCGTAGTACGCGGTCGTGCAGGCCAGCTCGATCTTCGGGTAGAGGCGGCCCTCGACCTTCACGATCAGGCAGCCGAGCAGCACCGAGCCGCTGGAGGCCGCGCCGCCGGTCAGGAGCGCGGGCAGGGCTTCCCACAGCTTGTCCGTGGTCGGTCCGTTGGAGAACAGCGCGACGAGGACCCCGTTGATCGAGACGAGCAGGAACGCGGTCATGACGCCCGAGGCAAGCTGCGCGCCGAGCAGGACCACCAGCGCGCGGGGGTCCTCGCGCCAGGCGACCCGGGCGATCACGGCGAGCATGGTGGGGAACTGCCGGGCCATGGACCAGAAGCTCATGCGCAGCAGCGGGTCCTCGTACTGCGCCCAGGCCTTGTCGTGGCGCAGGGTGCCGCTGAAGAGCAGCCGCTCGCTGGCGGAGAGGGGCTGTTGGTTGGTGGCCGGTTTTCGGAGCAACTTCATCGCGCCTCCGGGTGCGGGGGGCTGGAACGCTCCGCATCCTTCCGCTCACCAAGCGTGATCACCAGAGGTCGCGGGGTGCACGCCCGTGGTGATACGGCGCACCGCCCCCCCTCCTCGATGTGGAAGCACCAGCCGATCACCGGCATTTCGTCCGTGCCGTGACAGTCCGGGACGTAGGCCGTGCGTAGGCCGTGCGCGGGCCGAAGCGGTGTCAGTCGAGGGCGTCGAGCAGTTCGCGCTCGCGCTCGGCGCCGAGGCCGGCGCGCCGGGGGCGGTCCAGGCCCTGCTCGCGCTCCCAGAGCAGCGTGTCGGCCAGCAGTTCCGCCGGGGGACGGTGCCGCAGTCCGGCGGCCCGCGCCGCGGAGCCGTCCCGGGCCTGCCACCCCTGCCAGCCGGGGTCGGCCACCCACATCGGCAGCGACTCGGGCCCCATGTACTCGGCCACGCCGTTCTCGAGCAGAAGGGCCGGGTCGACGGCGACCACGGGTCCGGTGTGCCCGCCGATGTTGCGTGACAGCTCGATCCACTCCTCGAAGGGGACGATCGGGCCGACCGCGTCGTACGTACCGGTGGTTCCCGCCTCCGCGGCGTCGAGCAGCCAGGCGGCGAGGTCCCGCACGTCGATCGCCTGAGTGGGTGCGGCCGGCGAGTCCGGCACCAGCATGCGTCCCCGCGGGTCCCGGGCGGCACGAGCCACCCAGTAGCCGGAACGGTCGCTGTGATCGCCGGGCCCGCCGATGAGGCCGGGGCGCACGAGGAGGAGCCGGTCGCCGGCGGCGTCCGTCGACGCCTGCTCGCAGGCGACCTTCGCCTCGCCGTACTGCTCACGGTCGGCCTCGCTGCGATCGGTCGGTGCGAGGAGGGCCGCGGACTCGTCCGCGCCCGGCACGGCGTGGGAGGCATAGGCGCTGACGGAGGAGACGTAGGTCCAGTGCCGGGCCGTGTGCCCCAACGCGTCGAGGGCGTCGCGCACGAAGCCGGGCTGCCACGATATTTCGACGACGGCGTCCCACGTGCGATCGAGCAGCGGCTCGTACGCCGAGGCGTCGCGCCGGTCAGCGGGCACCAGCACGGCGCCGTCCGCCACGTCGCCGCTTTCACCGCGCGCGAGGCAGGTGACCCGATGGCCCCGCTCGACGGCCTGCCGCGACAACTCCCGGCCCACCCATGCCGTACCACCCAGAACGAGAATTTCCATTCCGTCACTCAAGCACCACAAGTACCGGGCGCCAACGGGGTTCACCGAGAGCGGATCTCTCACTCGGTGCGCCCCGGAGATCGAGGCCTTGGACACCGAAATGATCTCGGCTGATACTGCTGCCTCGTCAGTCATCGAGCGGGGATCGCTCGGCCTCGTCACCCGTCTCGACCCGTCTCGGAGCCCCGTGCCTCAGAACGTCCACTTCCGGTTCCCCGTCGCGTTCCGACTCAGCCCCGATCTGGAACGCGCTCGCACCCGCAACCTGGAGTGGGTCCGCTCCCACCGGCTGGCCACCACCGACGAAGCCGTGGCCCGATACGACTCGTGGGACATGACCAAGCTGGCCGCCTACATGTACCCCTACGCGACGGGAGCCGACCTCGACCTGGCCGCCGACCTGATGGGCTTCCGGTTCCCCTTCGACGACCAATTCGAGGGCCCCCTCGGCAACGACCCCGCACGGGCCGCGCGGATCTGCCACGAGATGACCGCCGTCGTCCACGACCCCGAAGCCCTGTCCGCCGACGCCTCCCCGGCGGCGCGGGCCTTCGCCGACATGTGGCGGCGCAGCATCGACGGCATGTCGTCCGCGTGGCGCTCCCGTGCCGCCCACAATTGGGAGTACTACTTCAACGCCTACCCCAACGAGGCGATCGCCCGCCGCCGCGGCACGCCCCTGAGCCGGCAGGAGTACCTGCACCTGCGCCGGGGCTCCAGCGGTGGTCGGACCGTCGTCGACATGTGCGAACGCCTCGGCGGCTTCGAGGTGCCGCCCGGCGCCTTCCACAGCCCCGAGCTGCGCACCATGCGCAGGATCGCCACGGACGTGCCGGCCTTCTGCAACGACGTCCACTCCGTGGAGAAGGAAGCGGCCCGCGGGGACGTGCACAACCTCGTCCTCGTCGTGCAGAACGAACGCCACTGCCCGCTCCCCGAGGCGATCGACGCCGTCCAGGGCCTCATCGACGACCAACTGGACACCTTCGAGCGGCTGTGGACGCGCATCCCCGAGCTGAGCGACCGGCTGGGCCTGGACGCCGACCGACGCACGGCCGCCGACCGCTACGTCGAGACCATGGCCCTGTGGATGCCCGGCTACCACCAATGGGCAGTGGAGACCGCGCGCTACGCCGCCCACGGCGTGATCCCCGCCGACGAGCCCGCCTACCCCGAAGCGCTGCTCGCCTGACGACGGGCCCACGGCGCCGCCCCTGAAGCCGGCCGGTTCGGCACCGCCGGACACGTGGACGGGTGGCTGGTCGCCGCGACGGCGTCTCAACATGTTCACTTCACGCCAACGACCGGACGTATCCGGCCTCCGTCCCCCAGGTTTCGGAAAGTTACCCGCCAAAGGTCATGCATCTGCTGGGATAGTCCCTCACAGATGTTGGCAGTAAGCACGGGGGCGAACAGTGGGGCTGGAGTTCGGGCATCGCCTCGGGCTGCCCCGAGCACTGGGCGCATTGCCGCTGTCACCGCTGGTGGGCTGCTATCAGGAGCTCGTCGCCCAGCAGCGCGCCCTGGGGTTGCGACACATCGGTGAGGCGCTGGTCCCCTCAGGCGGACGCCTGCGCGTGCTCGACGGCGTGTACGTGTCGCGTGCGCCGCGTGGCTGGAATCGTGTCGACGGAGTCGCGCTGCGACAGGCAGCCGCGAACAACCCCGCCGCGGGCGAGCTCCTGCGACGGTTGGCGGACCTGCACGACCGGGACCCGATGGCGCTGCGACGGGTGCTGCTCTATCAATTGCTCGACCTCCTGCAGAGCCACCCCTCGGGCGGACGGGACGCCTTGGCGGCATCCCTCGGCATCGACGCCGGGGAGGCCACGGCACTGGCCCATGCCGCGAAAATGCGACGTCCCCTGGACGCCACGCAACGAACGGCCGCCGAGGCGCTGCAGGACGCCTGGGAACGCGGGCGACTGCGCCGAGCCGCCCGTCTGGCGTCCCAACTGCCGACCGACGGCGGCCGGGACCCCTTCCTCGTGCAGCGCCTCCGTCAGATCACCGCACGCGTGCAGGAAGCGGACGATGTCCTCGCCACGGCGCGCCGGCTCGAAGAAGACGGCGACGTGGAAGCCTGCGCGTCGTCCGGCTCGCGGCCGACTGCCGGCGCGCGCTGCGCGGACTCGTCCGTACGCACCGGCCCGCCCCGGGGGCGCCGGGGCCGCTCGCCGCGGAGCTGCTCGCCTCGGGCTCGGTGAGACTGAGCTGGGCGGACGACAGCGGCGTCACGGCCTGGCGGATCATCCGACTCGACCGCTCCCCGCACGGCCGCGCCGCGTCCGTGGCCGAGGTCCGCGGCCGGGCGAAGGGCGGGACCGCCCAGGACACCCGCCCGCCTCTCGGCGCCGAAGTGCGCTATGCGGCCCTCCCTTTACGCGACGGTGTCGTCGACGGTCCGCCCCTGGTGGCGGCAGCGCTGCTCGTCGCGCCGGAGATCTCCGACCTCTCGCTGGCCGACGGCCGGGAACGGATAGCGGCCACCTGGACACGGCCTCCGGAAGCCGTCGGCCTCCGCACCATCCTGACCGCCCCCGACGGCAGTGAGCGCGAGATCACGGCCTCGGACGCCGGGTTCACCGCGCACGGCCTGCGGACGGGGACGTACCGCGTACGCGTCAGCTGCCGCTACCGCACCACCGACGGCCGGGACATCGCGTCACCGGGCGTCGAGCAGTCCGTCACCGTCCACCCCTGGCCGTCGCCGGTGCTCGAGCTCGCCGCCACGCCCCAGGACGGAGGCGTGCGCTTCTCCTGGACCGGCGGCGAGGACGCCGAGGTGCGGCTGGTCGAGTGGCCCGGCGACGCCCCGCCGCCGCCGGGCACCGAAATCACCTCGCTCATATCCGCGTTGCCTCCGCCCATAGCCTGGTCCGTACCGCCGCCCGGTGCCGTCGTCCGCGTCACGGCCGTGGCCGTGCGCGGCGAGCGTGCCGTGGCCGGGCCGAGCGTCCGTGTCGAGGCGCCGCGTCCGGTCACGGCACTGGCCGCCGAGCGCACCGGCGGCGGGCTCGCCCGGATCTCCTTCGACTGGCCGGCCGACGCGGGACAGGTGACCGTGTCCGTGGCGCACGGCGGACACCGGGCCGAGCACCGCGTCGCCCGCAGCGTGTTCCTCCGCGAGGGGCTGCGGCTGCT
>KL569423.1:15660-16328 GCA_000715685.1 Streptomyces lilacinus | reverse complement strand
TGTGTATAAGAGACAGGCCGCGTACGACGGACGCGGTCGTGATCCCGCCCGTGGACGCCGCGCTCGTGCTGCCCGCCGACGTCGCCATCGCGTACCGCGTCGTCCCCGGTTCCCGCCGGCCCCTGCGCAGGAGGCGCGCCACGGTGCAGGTCTCGCTGTCGTCCCCCGCCGGGGAATCCGCGGCCGGGCTGCCGGAGTTCGTCCTCGTCGCCCGCCCGGGCGCCGGTTCGACGCCGATCCGGCCGCGCGACCCCGCCGACGGCACCACCGTGCTGCGGCTGAGCGGCGAGGAACTGCACCGGGCGGGACGCGTCGAGCGCGAGATCGCCACCGGTGCCTGCCGTCCCCCGTACGCCCTGCGGGGTTTCCTGCTCGGCGGCGCGGCCGCCTCCGTACGTCTCGAAGAACCCTCCCCCGCAACCCTGGTGGTCCGCTGACATGACGACGGTCATCTGTCCCTACTGCTTCGACCGCGCCCCTGCGGCGCGGTTGCCGTACCGCTGTCTGATGACGGCGACCGGCGTGCGCGGCGGCAAGCCCTGCGATCCGGAACGCGACGACGTCTGGGCCGAGTTCATGGGTCCGAGCGTGCCGCCCGCGCTGCGGATGCGCGGCCCGGTCTTCACGCCGCCGCGCTCGTTCGGCGCTCTGCGCGGCGGCGGCTCGCG
>KL569423.1:12237-15420 GCA_000715685.1 Streptomyces lilacinus | reverse complement strand
CCCCGGCTGCGGGGTCTCCACGCCGGTACGGGTCTGCCGCCGCTGCCACAGCGACTTCCCCAGCGACTACTGCGACCAGGACAGCCGCATCATCGCCCTGGTGGGCGCGAAGGCGTCCGGCAAGAGCACCTACGCGGCGGTACTCGTCAACGAGCTGCGCAACCGGGTGGGGCGCGCCTACGACGCGTCGCTCGCCGCGATGGGCAGCGACACCCAGCGCCGCGACCGGGAGATGGCCGAGGACCTCTACGACCGGCTGCGGCTGCCCGAGGCCACCCGCCCGGCGGCCATGGGCTTCAACGACCCGCTGCTGTACCGGCTGAGCCTGCCCCGTCGCGGGCGGCTCGGGGACGGCAGCCGGCACACGGCGCTGGTGTTCTTCGACGCCGCGGGCGAGGACCTGGGCAGTGCGGAGGCGATGGACCGCTACACCCACTACCTCCGCGCCGCCGACGGCATCATCCTGCTCGTCGATCCGCTGCAGCTCGGCTCCGTGCGCGATCAGCTGCCGCCCGGCGAGGGGCCGCCGCTGCCCGCCGTCGAGACGCCTCCACAGCAGATCGCCGCGGATCTCGCCGCCCAGCTGCGCGCGCACGGCCGCGGCGGCTCGCGCGGCCGGGTCACCACCCCGATGGCGGTGGCCGTGACCAAGACCGACTCGCTGCGGCCGCTGCTCGGTCCGCACTCGCCGCTGCTGCGCAACGCCGCGCACCACGGCGGAACCCTCGACGAGGAGGACCGGCTGGCCGTGCACGAGGAGATCCGCACGCTGATGGAGGGCTGGGACTCCGGGGCGCTGCGCCGGCAGCTGGAGCGGGACTTCGCCGAACTGTCGCTCTTCGGGATCTCGGCGCTCGGTTCCCCGCCGCCCGCGCAGGCTCCGGCCGACGCCCCCAAGTCGGGGCCGCAGCCGCTGCGGGTGGAGGATCCGCTGCTGTGGCTGCTCGGACACCGCGGCCTCGTTCCTGTCAGCAAGCCGAGGAAGCCCGGGAAGCTCGCGGCGAAGGAGGTCGGGGCATGAGCCTGGCGCAGCTGCACTACACCTCGGCCCCACCGGGACCGGACGGTTCCGGGTTCCGGTTCACCGCGGTCTCCCCCGGGGTGCCGCAGTCGCTGGTGAGGGAGGCCGAGCAGCTCATCGGGTACGAGCCGCCGCGCGATGCCCCACCCCGTCCCTCGGATACCGAACTGGCCGCCTTCCCGGAGGCGTTCAGTCACAGCGCGCTCTCCGACGGCAGCCGGCTGCTGGCGCGTACGGTCTACACCGGGGCGGACTACAGCGGGCGCTGGGGGAATTTCCATGCCCACGCCGTGCATCTGCCGGCGGGCACGACCCTGCCGGGGGGCGCGCGCCCCATCACCGCGTGGGGCTCCCCGCGGTGGGCGACCACCACTCCGGAAGGCGGCGTGCCGGAACCGTTGGAGTCGCTGCCCCCGTCGCGCCGGCTCACCCGGGACGACCTGGCCGACTTCGCGGCCTCCCGCGCGCCGTGGCTCGCGGCGTTCTTCGCCGATCTGCGCGGACTGACCGAGGACGAGGCCGCGCCGCAGATCGTCCTCGTCGAGCGCGACAGCGCCGACGTGGCCCGGTGGATCGCGCTGGCCAGCGCCGTGCTGCCGCGCGACAGCGCCCACCGGCTGACGTTCACCACCTACACGCGACGGCCGCAGCTCGCGCGGCAGCAGATCATCGGCGTACTGCCGGACGACGGGCGGCAGCTGAGCGGGTACGACCACCGGTACCGCGTGTACGACTGCACCGGTACCGGGCCGGCGCCCGGGCAAGCCGTGGCCGATGCCTGGGCGGAAGCCGCCGCGCGCATCTGGCTGGGCAAGGCGCCCGAGTTGTTCGTGGACGCGGCCTCGCTGCCGGGCGCCCCCTTCGCCCCCGGCCCGCTCGCCGTCACCGCGCTCTGCGCGGGCATCGGCCTCGGCAGCGACGGCCGCACCGCGGCCGCGGGCTGGGCGCACGACCACGCGGAGGCGCTGGGCGACGAGCGGCTGCACCGTCTCGTGGTGGGGCTGTGCGCACCCGCCGACGACCGGACGGAAGCCGAAACGGCCGCCCTGACGAGGCTGTTCACGGTGCTCGACGGCAGGGCGGCGACCGCCGCCACCGCGCCGCTCGCCGCCCTGGTGCTGACCGAGGCCGTCCGCTCGCCCGGGTCCGTTCCGGGGCTCGAGGCCCTGCGGCCCGACGCCCTCACCGAGGACCTCGGGCAACGCCTCGCCGCCGAGCTGGCCCCCGATCTGCGGACGGGCGTCGCGGACACCGGCAAGGACGTCGTACGGCCGGTGCGACTGCTGCGCATCGCCGGCATGCTCGGCGTGGACTGCTCGGATCTGCTGCCGAACGTGGCGGGCAGGCTCTCCCGCGCCCTGCTCGCCGACCCGGACGCGGTGCTCACGTCCGCCGTGCGCCTCGCGCTGGAGGAGCACGGCGAGCTGCGCGCCGCGCTGTTCGGCAAGCTCGACGAGGGGGCCGTGGGCGATCCGCCCGCCGCGGCCCGGCTCCTCGCCCGGCTCCCCCTGAGTCCCGCGGAGGAGGCGCAGGCCCTGCCGCATCTGCGGATGTGCGCCGAGGCGGCACGACTGATCGCGGGCAGCGGCGACCGCGGCACCGCCCTGGACGCCGTCGTGCGGGCCAGTGGGCTCTCCCCGATCGCCGAACCGCTCGTCCTGCGCACCGCGATCCGGCTGGTGTCGGACGGCGGCACGCCGACCGCCGGGGAGGCGCGGCTGATGCTCGATGTCGTGGGAGCCGCCGCCCACCGCGCGGCCGAGACCTGGTCCGTCTTCGTCGCGGCCGCGCTCGAGGGGCCCGCGAACGATCCCGACGTACTCGACCTCGCGCACACTCTGCTGCGCGACTTCTCCCAGGACCTCGGCCCGCGCGAACGCGCGGCCCTGCTGCTCCTCGAATTCGCCCGCGATCTCCGGAGCGGCTCGGCGGGCCCGGGCTGGACCGACCGGGCGCTGTCGCTCCGGGACATCGCGCAGCCGGTGGAACCCGCCGTGCTCAAGCACGTCTTCGGCGCGCTCGCGCGCCGCCTGCTTGCCGAGGACCGCCCGGCCGGGGAGCTGGACGCGCTGGTCCGCCACGGCGATCCGGAGCTCCTCGCCGCGTACGCCCGGGTCGCCCGGTCGGAGCGGGTCCGCGAGCGGCTGCGCACGACTCCCGCC
>KL569423.1:11539-12016 GCA_000715685.1 Streptomyces lilacinus | reverse complement strand
CTGTGTGTATAAGAGACAGGCGCACGACTCCCGCCTACGTGGCGGACTGCTTCGTCGCCTGGAGCGCGCATCCGCAGGCGGGCGGTGCCTGGCACGAGACGCGTACGGCGCTCCTCGACTCGGTGCTGCGTCCCGTCGTGCGGGAGCTGCCGGCGGAGGACGTCGCCGCCGTCGAGCGCTGTCTGGTGCGTGCGGGCGCCCGCTGGGCCGACGACTTCCGGTCGTGGATCCGGCCGGGGGCGTTCGGCCGGCTCGGTCGCCGTCTCACCGGCCGGGGCCGCAGGGGCGCGGCGGGCGGACACCGCTGGGGCGACGTGGAGCCGCCGCGGAAGGACGGTGGCCCGTCATGAGCCTCGAGACCCTGCTGACCTGGGCGACATGGCTGACCACCCTGGTGGCGGTGCCGCTGTGTGTCGGCTACACGTTCTGGCTGTTCCTCGGCCTCTCGCTCACGGCCGCCGTGCTGTCTCTTATACA
>KL569423.1:7223-11274 GCA_000715685.1 Streptomyces lilacinus | reverse complement strand
CGGCCGCCGTGAACGCACTGGCTCCCCGACAGTCCGGGGCACAGGACCCGAGGATTCCGCGCATCGGCCCGGGCGAGCCCTCCCATCACGCGTACTGGTCACGGCAGATGTGGGTGGACGCCCGGTCGGCGGCGCGCGCCGCGCTGGACGTCGTCTGGACCCGGCTGACCGCCGAGTGGCTGAGGAAGACGGCCGCACGGCTGTTCCAGGGCCGTTGGCCGGTCGTCGACCTGCCGGGCGAGAACTGGTTCATCCGCACTGTGCTGAGGGCCGTCGCCCCCGGCACGGCCGTCGGGGCGGCCCTGGGGGCGGGGCTGACGGCACTGCTGATGTCCGTGGCCCTGGCCGTCCTCGCGCTGCTGTGCGGCGTGGTGTGGCTGCTGGCCATGGCCGCCGTCCTCGTCCTCCGCGGCGCGGAACGCCTCTGGGCGCTGGTTCGCGGCATCCGCATGAAGTGCCCCTACCCCGGCTGCTACCGGCCGTTCCCGCTGGCCGTCCACCGCTGCCCGAACTGCGACGTGCCCCACGGCGCGCTGCGCCCGGGCCGCTACGGCGCGCTGTGGCACGTCTGCGTCTGCGGGCAGCGCCTCGTCACCACCTCCTTCGCGGGCCGGGGGCGCCTGGCCACCCGCTGCCCGCACTGCGACCAGCGGCTCCCCGAAGCGGTCGGCAGCACCCGCGTGGTGCACGTGCCGCTGGTCGGCGGCACCTCCTCCGGCAAGACGATGCTGATGGCGGCGATGGTGGAGGGGCTTCAGTCCTGGTCGCGCCGGAGCCCGTTGAGCGTGGAGTACGCCTCCGCGGCCGACCGGCAGGACGCCGGGACGCTCCACCAGCAGCTCCAGCAGGTCGGCTGGGCGCACAAGACGCAGGGCGGCCAGCCCCGGGCCTTCATGCTGGTCGTCCGGCACGGCAGGCGCCGGCGGCTGCTGTACCTCTACGACCCGATGGGCGAGTCCCTGCGCGACGCGGGATCCGTGCGGGAACAGCACTACCTCGCCCATGCCGACGGGGTGATCCTGGTCGCCGACGTCCTCGCGGAGCCCCATGTGCGGCGCGGACTGCGGGGCGCCGACGCGGAGCGCGCGGACGCCGCCCGCCCGGCGGACCAGGGGCCGACGGACACGTACCAAAGGCTGACGGGCGAGCTGGCGGCGCTCACCGGGCGGCGCGGGCGCATGCCGGTGGCCACGGTGGTCACCAAGCGGGACGTCCTCGACCAGATCGCCTCGCTGCCGGTGCCGGGCGCCAGGATCGACGGCTGGCTGTCGGACATCGGCCTCGGCGCCCTCGTGCGCGGTCTGGGGCACGACTTCGGGGCGGCCCGCTACTGGGCGGTGAGCGCCCATGCCGCCACCGGCGCGGGGGCGCTGGACAGCGAGCAGCGCCGGGCGGCGGAGCCGGTGCTGTGGGTGCTGGCCCGCTCGGGGCTGCGCGTGGGCGCCCTCGCCGCCGAGACGCCGGGGCCGGGTGTCCCGGGACCGCGCGACAAGGCGGTGCCCGATCCATCGGGGCGCTGACGCGCTCGTACGACGACCAGGCGACAGAAGGAACCAAGAGGATGCGAAAGAACGGAACGCGGAGGGCGCCGTGACGGTGGTGACACCCCACGTCGTCCGGGGGCGCAGGCTGCTGCTCGGGCTGCTCGCCACGGCCGTGCTGATCACGGCGGTCCTGGCCGGGGCACTGGCGCCCTACGTGGTGCGGTGGCTCGGCTGATGTCCGTCCGGGCAGGAACGACGAAACGAGAAGGGACAAGAAGTGAGTGACATTCCCGGCGGGCCGATGGCCAACCGGCCGGTCCATTTCATCTGGCTGCTGGACTGCTCGTACTCCATGCAGGGCGAGAAGATCGCCCGGCTCAACTACGCGATCCGGGAGGCCGTCCCGGAGATGCGCTCGGTCGCGCACGACAACCCGGCGGCCCAGCTGCTGCTGCGCACCCTCACCTTCTCCACCACCGCGCAGTGGCACCACAAGGACCCCGTCCCGGTCGACGACTTCACCTGGCAGGACGTGAAGGTCGACGGGATGACCAACCTGGGCGAGGCGCTGCAGCTGGTCTCGCGCGAACTGCAGACCCCGCCGATGCCGCAGCGCGCGCTGAAGCCGGTGCTCGCGCTCGTCTCCGACGGTGTGCCCACCGACGACTGGAAGGCCGGGCTGCGGGCCGTCGACGCCACGCCGTGGGGGAAGAAGGCGGTCCGGGTCGCGATCGCCATCGGCGAGGACGCCGACCGGGGCGTGCTGCAGGAGTTCCTCGGCAATCCCGAGCTGCAGCCGCTGGACGCCAACAGCCCCAAGCAGCTCGCGGCCGCGATCCGGTGGGCCTCGACCGCCGCGGTGAAGGCGGCCTCGCAGCCGGTCGCGGGCGGGTCCGACCCGATGGCGAAGAAGCCGCCCTACGCCCCGCCGGTGCTGGACGACGACGATGACGACGTGTGGTGAACGAGCCGCACGTGCCGCACTGGGACACGCTCACCGCGACCGTGCGGGGAGTCAACAAGCAGCGGAACCAGGACTGCTGCACGGCTGAGGGAAACGGCACCTCGGAACAGCCGCTGGTCCTGGCGGTCGCCGACGGGCACGGCTCCGCGAAGCACGCCCGCAGTCACGTCGGGGCGCAGCGCGCGGTGGACCTCTTCGCCGCGCACGCCCGGGAGTTCGCGGCCCTCGCGCGGGCCGACGGCCCCGAGGGTCCGCGGAGCCTCAGCCGGCTGATGCACTACGCCCGCGACGTCATGCCGCGGCGGCTGGTCGCCGAGTGGCGGCACAACGTGCTGGGCCACTGGCGGCGCCGGCACGAGCAGGAAAGGAACAGCACGGAAACCGGGGCCGGCGAGCCCACCGACGAGCAGAAACTGCTGTTGTACGGGACCACGCTGGTCGGTGCCGTCCTGACCCCGCAGCTGTTCGCGGCCTGGCAGCTCGGCGACGGTGAACTGACGGTCGTCGAGCACGACGGCCGGGTGGGCCTGCCGCTCGCTCCCGCGGAGGCGGATCTGGGGGACGAGACGGAGTCGCTGTGCAGCCGCGAGGCGTGGCGGCTGGTACGGGTGCACTGGGCGCCGATCGTGGCCCAGGACCGTACGCCGCGCTTCATCGCGCTGTCCACGGACGGCCTGTCCAAGAGCTTCGCCTCCGACGAGGGCTTCGTCCAGTTCATGGCGGGGCTCGACACACGGCTGTGCGAGGAGGGCGCGGAGGACGTACGGACCGTGCTGCCCGACTGGCTGGCGACGGCCGCGCGGCACTCGGGCGACGACACCACCCTGGCGGCCGGCCGGCGGCCGGTGCGGGACGTGGAGCCGACGGAACGACAGACAACGGAGAAATGATGAGCGGCATGCTCGACACTGGCACCCGCCTCACCGCCGAGAACGGCGTGGAGCTCGAGGTCACCGGGATGCTCGGGGCCGGCGGTCAGGGCGAGGTGTACCGGGTGAGGACGGCGGCCGGCGACCGGGCGCTCAAGTGGTACTACCCGGCCTGCGCGACGCCGGAGCAGGAGGTGATCGTCCAGGAGCTCGTGGACCGGGACTTCGACGACGACCGCTTCCTGTGGCCGTCGACGTTCGTCCGGGGCGCGCGGCCGGATGCCTTCGGCTACCTGATGGACATCCGTCCGGACCGCTTCAAGGGCCTGCCCGCGCTGTTCAGAAGGCAGCTGCGCACCACGCCCCGCGCCCTGCTGGCCGCGGGCCTCTACATGGTGGAGGCCTACCAGGCGCTGCACTCCCGCGGCATCGCCTACCGTGACATCTCCTGGGGGAACATCTTCTTCGATCCCACCACCGGCGACGTCCTGGTGTGCGACAACGACAACGCGGTGGTGGAGGGCGACACCAGCGGCATCTCGGGGACCATGGAGTTCATGGCGCCCGAGCTGGTGCGCGCGGACCCCGGCGCCAGGCCCGGCACCCAGACCGATCTGCACTCCCTGTCGGTGCTGCTGTTCATGCTGCTGATGAACCATCACCCGCTGAAGGGCAAGCAGGAGCTGGCCATCCGCTGTCTGGACGAGGCGGCCGAGAAGAAGCTCTACGGCAGG
>KL569423.1:0-6973 GCA_000715685.1 Streptomyces lilacinus | reverse complement strand
ATGTGTATAAGAGACAGCTCTACGGCAGGCAGCCGCTGTTCGTCTTCGACCCGCGGGACAGCTCCAACGCACCCGCCCCCGACGAGCACTCCACCGTCCTCCACACCTGGGGCGCCGCCCCCGACGTGCTGAGGGACCTCTTCACGCACAACTTCACCGTCGGCCTGCGCGATCCGGCGGCCCGGGTGCGGGAGTCGCAGTGGCGCGACGCGCTGCGGGCCGTGCTGGACGCCGTCGTGGACTGCGCGCAGTGCGGGCGGCAGAACATGACCCAGCCCGAGGAGACCACTGCGGGTGCCTGCTGGTCCTGCGGCAGCGACCTGGTGCTGCCGCCCCGGCTGGAGCTCACCACCCCCGCGCCGCGGTCGGTGCGCCACGTCCGGCTGCGGCGCGCCGCCCGGGTGCACGCGCACCATCTGGTGCCGGAGCCCACGCGGCACGACTACGGCGACGCCACCCTCGTCGCCGAGCTGACGGAACACCCGCAGAAGCCCGGCAGGTTCGGTCTCGCGAACCGTTCCGGGACGGCGTGGACGGGGACGCGGTCGGACGGCACGACCCAGCAGATCGCGCCGGGGCAGACCGTCCCGCTGCGCTCGGGACTCGAGCTGGACCTCGGCGGCGCCACGGCCGTCGTACGGGCGAAGTGAGAGGGGGCGGGGGGCTTCTCGAAGCTCCCCGCCCCGCGTCGTCAGAGCCCGATGACGCGCCCCAGCTCCTGGGCGAGGGCCAGGCCCGCGCTGCCCGTGGTGAGGCCCATCGAGATCGTCTCCAGCGCCCGCCTGACCCGCCCCGGGTCGGCGGGCCGCTGCTCCTGGTCGGCGCGCACCAGCTCGCCGCGCACCACTTCCGCCTGCTCGACGAGCACCGGCCGGTCCTCGGCGCGCAGCTGCCGCACCAGCTCGGTGGCCAGGCGCAGGGCCTCGGCCGGGTGGGCGCCGTGATGGTGGATCTCGATCTTCCCGCCGTCGCCGAAGTTGCTCGGCCCGGAGATCTCGCCGTGGAAATTGAACGTGCTCATGCGTGCGTGCTCCTGGTCGATGGGATGCGTTTCACCGGATCAGGGAGCCCCGCCGGCTGCCCCGGACGGCTGCTGGCCCTGCCCGTAGGCCGCGTTGATCTGCCCGTTGTTGCCGAAGTTGCTCGGCCCGGAGATGTCCCCGGAGAAGTTGTACGTCTGGGTGGTGATGACCTGCTGGGCCTGGTCGAAGGAGCTGGTGTCGACGTTGTGGTCCTTCAGGAACCGCTCCGTCGCGATCAGCACGCCCTGCTGGAGGCGGTGCAGGAAGTCCTGCGAGTCGGTGCGGTCGGAGTGGCCCAGCTCGTCCCAGGACGCGACGCGTTCGCGGACGCTGTCCACGGCCCCGTAGTCGTACACGGCATGCCGCCTGCCGATCTCCTTGCGCCATCTCTCCAGGTCGCGCGCCTCGCGCTTCCTCTCCGCGGCTCGCCGGCGGTTGCGGCCGAGGGCGCCGCGCAGCGCGGGCCACGTCTGCCCGGTCGCGTACCGGACCAGGCTCCACCAGCGTTCGAAGCCGTCGATCGGGAGCCGGTCCACGATGCCGTAGTCCCTGCTCACCGGGGGAATGCCGTAGGCCGCGACTTCCCAGGACAGGCTGGGGTGGTGGAGCCGCGCCCGTAGGTGCATGGACACGATGACGCGTCCGCCGTCGCCGACCCGCTCCAGGCTCAGATAGGTGCGCATGCCGGCGCCCGGGGTCAGCAGTCCCGCCTGCACCAGCTGCTTGGGGATCTGGGCGCGGGGCCTGCCGAGCGGATCCGGCAGCAGGTCCGTGCCGAGGTGCTGCACATGGGTGCCGAGCACGTACAGCCGGTTGCGGGCGCGCAGTCCTTCGAGGCCGGCTACGTTCGCCATTTCCCGGGCCACGTAGGTGTGCAGGTCGACGGCGTCGAAGTCCTTGATGGTCAGCTTGCCGCCGCCGGGGGCCTCGGCCGGGCGGCTGACGTCGATGGGCTGCCAGACCACCTCTTTGATCTTCTTTCCGCTGCCCACGAACGGATTGGTGCGCTCGGCGCTCGCCGTGTAGGGCACGACGTTGGCCTTCTTCAGGTCCAGCAGACGACTCTCGGCCTCCTTCGGCGCCGGCGGCGCGAGATCCTCGGCCTTCGCACCCGTACGGAAGACCTCCTGCGCGGCGTCCCGGGCCTGCCGCTCCGCCGCGTACACCAGCCACCACGCGGCACCGAACACCGCGAGCACTCCGCAGCCGCCTGCCGTCAGGGCGACGGACGGCCCGCCGCCGATTCCGTACAGCGCGAGGAGCACCGCCGCCCACAACCCGCCGAAGAGCCGGGCGAGTCGGCGGTTCCGGGCCTCCACCCGCAGGTCGGCCGACCGGGCGTGCCGGACCAGCGCCACCAGATTGATGCCGAGCGGCAGCCCGACCGCGCGCATCCGGTCCGCCACGAACTCGTCGTGCACCTGGCGGGCGAAGCCCTCGTCCAGGTGCGTCGCGGCACACAGCCGCCGCGTCACCGCGTCCTGCCGGTACTGCGGCAGCGCGGGTAAGTGATGTCTCGCCATGCTTCCTCCCCCAAGGCCAGCAACAGTATCGCTTGGCCATACGTGGTGGGCGAGTTATCCACAGGGGCGGCCCAGCGGGCCTACCGCCGTCGGTAGACCGAGCGCTGCAGCTGGTTCTTGGCCGGGCCGGTGGTGCGCCACTCGACGTGCCACTCGTCGGGTGAGACGACGGTGAACGTGCCGCCGTAGAGATCCCGCCCGCAGGGGTGGCGGACGGTCCAGTGCCCAGTGCGCAGATCCAGGTCGTGGAAGGGCCGACCGTCGCCGAACATCACGTCGGCCGTGCCGTCCGGCCCGGGAAGCACCCTCAGCGTCCGGCCGGCCCGGTTGACCGTGCCGCCCCAGCTCAGCTCGCCGTCCTCGACGTGCAGGACGCCGGCGTGGTCGTCGGCCGGCCGGAAGGTGGCCGTGCCGTGGAACGACCCGCTGGAGCCCGTGTCCAGGTCGAGCAGCGTACGGTCGACCGCCCACTGCCCGGCCAGGTAGGCCACGGCGTCGGGGACCGGGTGGGCGGCCGGCGCGGCGGGGGGTGCCGGGTCCGGGGCGGTGACGTTCACGCCTTCATTCTCCCGCCCGCCGCACCCGCCCGGCCCCCGGGGTCCGCGCCGAGCGGTCAGACGCGGTCGGCGGCGATGAGGAGGTAGTGGAAGCTGCCCTCGCGGTACGCGGTCAGGAAGGGGTCCTCGACGCCGGTGGCCAGGGAGGACTGGGCGCGCAGCTCCCAGTACGGGATCGTGGCGGCCGTGAGGTCGACGACGTTGATGGGCACGAGGCCGTTGGCGGCCATGGCCTTGAAGTAGGCGCTGCGGGGGTGGATGTTGCAGGTGTAGTGCTCGTCGATGCGGCTGACGGCCTTGGAGCGACCGCCCGTGACGTCGTTGTAGCAGCCGGTGATGGTGACGTAGCGGCCGCCGTACGCCAGCTGGCGGGCGTGCTCGGCGAAGAGCTCGAACAGGTCCACGTACATGGTGGACTCGTTGTTCCAGGCTCCCTGGAAGGCGCCGGTCGGCAGGCCGGTGTCCAGCATGTTGCGGAAGTGGTAGCGCACCTTGTCGTCCACGCCCCGCTTGCGGGCCTGCTCGTTGGCGAAGTCGACCTGGGACCGGGAGATGGAGACGCCGTCGACCTGGCAGCCGAAGCGCGCGTTGGCCATGATGCTGGTGCCGCCCCGGCCGCAGCCGGCGTCCAGCAGGCGCTGGTCGGGGGCGACGGGGCCCAGGTGGTCGAGGAGGACGTCGGCCTGTGCCGACTCCAGCCGGTGGAGTTCCGCGATGATCCGCTCGTCGCGGGTCTCCTCGGGGCCCTCGAGGACGGAGGGGTCGTAGTCGCCGAGCCCGTAGTGATGGTGGTAGAGACCGTCGACGTCGCCCAGGCGCAGGTTGACCGGGTCCTTCTCGTTGTTCCAGTAGTCGGCGACGGCCTTCTGGTAGGCGGTGCGCAGGACGCCGGCGGGGGCGGGCGTGGTCGTCATGGGGTGCTCCTTGGACATGCGGAAAAATGTGTGCGGTGACGAAAGAAGGGCGTGGGCTCAGGCGCCGTTGTAGCGGGGGCTGCCGGCGTGCCATTCGCGGTTGCCGCCGAGCCAGGCCCACACCCCGGCGAGGAACCGCCGCAGCTGGGGCGATCCGGTGAGGGCGAGGGCCGCCGCCTCCACCTCGTAGGCGCGCACCAGCTCGTCGTGGATCCGCGCGCTGCGCTCGATCGCCTCGCGCGGCGAGCAGCGCTCCTCCTGGGCGATCACGAGGGGCAGGTTGAACTCCACGCCCGAGGAGTCGTGCTCCTTCGTCATCGAGTACAGGTCGTTGACGAGCGTGGCGGCCGTGGCGGCCTGCGTCACGGCGCGGCGTACGCGCGGATCGGCGTACTCGGCGGCGGGCAGGGCGTAGCCGCCCACCACGTCGGTCAGCGCGATGCAGGGCAGGAAGCTGTTGATCTGACGGTGCGCCAGGTATTCGTGGACGCTGGGCATGTGCCCCTGGGACCGCCAGGAGCCCTCCTGGCCGTAGCCCACGAAGAGGACGGAGACCTCGTGCCGCAGCCGGGCGATCTGGGAGGGCTCCGCGTACCGGGCGAGGTGCTGGAGGCCCGAGCGCAGGGCGACGCGTACGGGGTCGTCGCGCAGGTCCCTCTCCCATGCGGGCACGTAGCGGGCCGGCAGGTGGGCCGGGTCGACGGCCGCGTAGGCGAGCCCGAGCTGCGAGCCGAGGAGTTCGGGCCGGGAGCCCACCGTCTCGTCGTCGCAGTAGTAGTCGTCGGTCGCCCACTCCGCCAGGGCGCACTTCCCGGCCGCCAGCAGCCGGTCCGGGTCGTCGGTGTCGGGGTGGGCGAGCATCATCAGGCGCCCGAAGTCGGCCGCGCGGACGCGGTCGAGCCGTCCGGCGTAGATGCCGACCTCGTCGGCCCACTCCACCAGCCGGCCGTTGACCTCCCGACCGAGTGCCGGGTCGTCCCGGACGGCGGGCGGGCAGTACAGCGGTGGGACACCGGTGCCGCGCTCGCCGGAGGTGCGGGGGGTGGCGCCGGCCGCTTTCCGGGCGGCGCCACGGGCCGCGGCACGGACGGCGACACGGGCGGCGGAGGTGCCCAGCCCCGTCGGCCCGGTGGGCAGTGGTGACACGGGTTCTTCTCTCCGTTCCGGGGGTGGTGCCCGTCAGGACGGGGTGTGGAAGACCTCGACGTTCTCGAGGACGCCGAGCGCGTCGGGGACGAGAACGGCCGCCGAGTAGTAGGTGCTGACCAGGTAGGAGATGAGGGCCTGGTCGTTGATGCCCATGAACCGCACGTTCAGGCCCGGCTCGTACTCGTCGGGGATGCCGGTCTGCCGCAGGCCGACCACCCCCTGCTCGGCCTCGCCCAGGCGCATGGCGAGGATGGCGGAGGTGCCCTCGTCCGAGACGGGGATCTTGCCGCAGGGGAGGATCGGCACGCCCCGCCAGGCGGGGACCGCGTGACCGCCCACGTCGGCGCTGTCGAAGGACAGGCCCCGCTTGTTGCACTCGCGGGCGAAGGCGGAGACGGCCCGGGGGTGGGCGAAGAAGGCCTTGGTCCCCCGCCGCATGCTCAGCAGCTCGTCCAGGTCGTCGGGGGTGGGCGGGCCGGAGTGGGTGGAGATGCGCTGGCTGTGGTCGGCGTTGTGCAGCAGGCCGAACTCGGGGTTGTTGACGAGCTCCGACTCCTGGCGCTCGCGCAGCGCCTCGATGGTCAGCCGCAGCTGCTGCTCGACCTGGTCCATCGGCTCGTTGTAGAGGTCGGCGACGCGGCTGTGCACCCGGAGGACCGTCTGGGCCACGCTCAGCTCGTACTCGCGGGGCGCGAGCTCGTAGTCGACGAAGGTGCCGGGCAGGACCGGCTCGCCGGTGTGGCCGGAGGCGAGGGCGATGTTCGCCTCGCCCTTCTTGTTCTGCGGCCGCGCCTTCTCGGCCTGGCGCCGGCGCACGTGGGCCCGGAGCTCTTCGCTGCGGGCCGCCACCTCCTCGTACGCGGCCCGGGGCAGGGCCAGGACGGTGCACGCCGTCATCGCGCGCGCCGTGAACTCCCACTCCCCCGGCTCCTCGGCCACCATCTGCGCGCCGAAGAACCCGCCGTCGGCCAGCACGCCGCGCCGGGTCTCCTCGCCGTACTTCCCGGCGCCGACCTTCTCCACCTTGCCGTGCGCGATCAGGTAGACGTGGTCGACGGCCCGGCCCCGTCGGGCGATCACCTGGCCGGGTTCGTACTCCTGCTGCCGGCACCGCTCGGCGAGCGCCCGCAGCGCCCCGTCGTCGTGGAAGCCGCGCAGCAGCGGCAGCTCGCCCAGTTCCGCGGGGACGACCCGGACCGCCGCCCCTTCCTGGACGAAGGTGACCCGGCCGTCGCCGACCTCGTACACCAGGCGACGGTTGACCCGGTACGCGCCGCCCTTCACCTCCACCCAGGGCAGCATGCGCAGCAGCCAGCGCGAGCTGATGCCCTGCATCTGCGGGACGGTCTTGGTGGTGGTCGCCAGGTTCCGCGCAGCGGCGATCCCGAGGCCGAGCTGGGCCCGGCCCGTCTGCTGTACGGGCTGCTCCGGCTGCTGCCGGTGCGCTGCGGTCGACATCCCGGTCCTTCCATCTGGGCGCATGCGTCAAGAGGGAGCCCCCGAAATAGCCCGATCGGACTACGAGGAGCTCCCGCCGCGCAAGTGAAGCAGCGCTTAATGATGTTGGTCGAGACGACCCGGGACGCACCGACGGATTCACGCCACGGAATGGACGTCCGCTAGACCGCGATGATCCGCTTTGCCCGTCGAACCGAGCCGGGAGAACCGCGCCGGACCCGGCGCGGCCACCTCGGTGACCACGGTGACCGAGGTGGCCGAAACGTGCCGTCAGGCCAGCGCGGCCCGCTTCACCGCGGCGGCGACGGCCGCCGTGGCCTTCTCGTTGAAGACGCTGGGGATGATGTAGT
>KL569422.1:12665-13988 GCA_000715685.1 Streptomyces lilacinus | reverse complement strand
CATCACGGGAGAACCCCCATTGAAAACGAACAGAAAAAGCCCCCTGCCCCCATGAGCGTGGGCAGGGGGTTGTCGCAGTCGGCCGGGCCCGCAGGTCAGGCGGGCCCGGCCGAATGTGCGAGGTCAATCAGCCCTTGACGCGGCTCTCGCCGTCACGGGCACGGTCGAACATGTCCTTCCAGGACTTCGCCGTCTCCTGCGCGGCGGCCTGCTCCTTGGACCAGGTGTCCTGGTTGGCCTCCGCCGGCTGGGCGATGTTCTTCCAGAGCTCGTCCGAGGACTCCTTGGCGGCCTTGGCGATGTTCTTCCAGTTCTCCATCTGGGCCGTGATCGCGGCCTGCTCGGCCAGCCACGCCTTCTCCGCGGCCTCGGCGTGATCGGCGACCGCCTTCCACGCCCGCTCCGCCTCGGCCCGGGCCTTCGCGGCATCGGCCGTGCCCTTCACGGCCTCCTCGGCCGCCGTGGCCTCGTTGATCAGGCGGGACAGGGTGCTGTGCCGCAGCACCTCCGCGTCCGCGACCCGCATCCGGTAGGCCTCGAGGTCCAGCGTTCCGCCGGTCGTCCAGCCGTAGCCGAAGAACTCCACGACGTCCGCGTCGGTCGCACCGGGCCGCAGCGCCCACTGTGCCGCCACCCGCACCTGTTCGCCCGGGTCGCTCTCCGCGACCGCACGCACGAAGTCACGGTCCTTCGCGGCGACTTCGAGCTTGTGCTGCGCGTCGGCCTCCCGCGTGACGCGGTCGCGCTGCTGAGCCTCGGCGTAACCGGTCTTGACGAAGGCCGCCCGGTCCGCGTCCGTGCCCTTCACGGCACGCTCGGCAGCGGCACGCACCTCGGGCGAGAACTCCTTGGTGTGGGTGGCCACCACCCGCTCGCAGAACGCCGCGTTGCGCTTCTTGGCGTCCTTGAGCCGCTGCTTCGTGTAGGCAAAGCCACCGCCCGGCGCCAGCCACTCCGCAATGGCCTCGTCGCCGCGGGAACTGCGCAGGGCGTTCCACGCGGAGGTGCGGATGTCGGCGGGCATGCGGGACACCGCGATCGACCGGACGTAGTTGCGCGCGTTCTCGGCCGCGGCGGCCTTCGCGAGCGCGGCCGGGTCGGCCGGCTGGTCGGCCGAGACGGCCGACGAAACGGCGGCCGGCACCTGGGCGTCGGCCCATGCCGGGGCCACTCCCGCGAGCGCGACTCCGCCGGTCAGCATGCCGACCGTCAACGCCTGCGCGACCCACCACTGACGATTCACTTCAGACCTCTCAAGAACTCGATGTGCACAGTGATCCGACCCGTGGAGGGGCGGTGCCGTGGTCCTGTCTCTTATACACA
>KL569422.1:2293-12437 GCA_000715685.1 Streptomyces lilacinus | reverse complement strand
CCGTGGTCCACGGCACCGCCCCTCCACGCCGCTCACCTGCCGCGTTCCCGCGGCAGGGACCGAGATCGAGAGGTCACTTGGCGACCGGCTGGATCTTCCACAGCTGGGCGTCGGTCTGGTTGCAGTACCAGGACTGAGCCTTCGCGCCGTTGTCCTTCTTGGCGTCGGCGATGTCCAGGCAACGGTCCTCGGTGTGCGTGGGACGCAGCTGGTAGAGCTTCTTCGCGGGGTCCACGAGGACGATCTGCCAGCGCATCTGCGCGCCGCCGCTGCACCCCCACTGCTGGACGGCGGCGCCCGCCTTGGTGCCGCTGTTCTCCACCTCGAGGCACTTGCCGCTGGTCGAGGACCGCAGCTCGAAGGCGGAGCCGGTGGTGGCGACCATGCGCCACTTCTGGGCGGCGGCACCGGTGCAGTCCCA
Organism: Streptomyces lilacinus; assembly: GCA_000715685.1. Classification (GTDB taxonomy): domain Bacteria; phylum Actinomycetota; class Actinomycetes; order Streptomycetales; family Streptomycetaceae; genus Streptomyces; species Streptomyces lilacinus. The sequence continues at coordinate 12,016 of KL569422.1, read as the reverse complement.
CTGCTGGGCCTTGAGGCCGTTGTCGGCCGCGCCGTTGTTGATCTCCAGGCACTTGTTGCTGTGCACGGCCTGCACCTGCACGAGCGCTTCGGGCATGGCCGCGCGGGCGGCGGCCTCGAGGGAGGCCGCGCGGGCGGCCCGGGCGGCCTCGGCGGCGGCGGTGGCGGCCTCGTCGCCGGCGGCCCGGCGGGCGGCGTCAGCAGCCTTGCGGGCGGCGTCGGCGGCGGTGCGGGCGGAGTCGTCCCCGTCGGCGTACGCGGTGGTCGCGGCGCCGGCCAGCAGGGCGACACTGGCGCCGATGGCCAGAGAGGCTCGGATGATCCGAGACATTATGGGATCCGTCTTTCTCTAAAGTTCTTGGGTACTCAGGCCTTGACCGGCTGGATGCGCCAGTGCTGGGCGGGGGTGCCGTTGCACCACCACGACTGCGCGTTCGCGCCGTCGTCCATGCTCGCGCCGCTGATGTCGAGGCAGCGGTTCTTGACGGCGTGCATGGGGCGCAGCTCGTACAGCTCCTTGGCGACGTCGACCATCACCAGGCGCCAGCGCATCTGCGCGGCACCGGTGCACCACCACTGCTGGGCGTTCGCACCGGACTTGGTCTCCGCGTTCTCCACCTCGAGGCACTTGCCGCTCGCCTTGGGGCGCAGCACGAAGTCGCCCGAGCCGACGGAGGCCAGGTCGAAGAGCTGGCTGTCCTGGTCGTCGGCGCACGTCGACTGCTGGGCGTTGGCGCCGTTGCGGAGGCTGCCCTTCGCGATCGTGAGGCACTTGCCGCTCTGCTCGACCTGCAGCTGCACGTAGGAGGGCGTGTCGGTGGGCGTGTCGGCCTGCGCGGTGGTGGTGGCGCCGGCCAGCGCGGCGACACTGGCGCCGATGGCCAGCGCGGCTCGGGTGATCCGAGACATCGTGGGTCGTGTTTCCGTTCTTGTCAGAAGTGAAGTCAAGGGGGTGCGGACGTCAGCGCGCGAGCGGAGCGGAGACCTTCCAGGTGGCCTCCAGAGCGAAGTCCCGCTCGGCGTCGAAGCCGTTCTTGCCGCTCTTGTCGGCCGCGTAGAGGTCACCCCAGAAGTGCCGCAGCCAGCGACCCGGCGTGCTGGCCGACTCGAACGAGGTCCCCGAGCCGTTCAGACCCTTGCGGGCGCACCAGGTGGCGGCCTTGCGGAACTCGTCGCTGTTGTCGTTCGCGGACATCCGCACGCGGAGGTCCTTCTGCATCAGGTAGTAGCCCGGCTTGCCCGCCGACTCGAAGGAGTAGCAGCCGGCCTGGTTGGCCAGCGCGGGGACGATGACCCAGGTGGCGTCCTCGCGGTCGGCCTGCTTGCCCTTGGCGTCCACGGGGGCGAGGAAGCCCTCGCCGCCGTCGACGGTGGACTGGCGGACGTACCAGCCGGACAGCTTCGCGTTGGCCGACTGGAGGGACTGCCGCTTGGCCCGGTACTGGCTGTCGTCCTTGAGGAACGTGGCGACGTCCTCGTCGCTGCCGGCCAGCGCCTTCTTCGCGGCGGCGACGAGGTTCGGGTTCATGCCGGTCTTCTCGGCCCCGGCCTGGATCGCCAGCGCGCGCCGGCGGTTCTCGTCGGCGATCTTCTTGCGGCGGGCCTCGTCGTCGCGCTTGTAGGCCTGCTCGGCGCCGGTGTGGATGTACTCCTTCCACACCGCCTTGTCGGAGCTGAGCACCGCGTGCTGGCCGGCGGCGTAGAGCTCGGTGCCCTGGGCGTCGGCCGGCGTGGCGCGCAGCAGCTCGCGAATGAAGTTGTCGTCGCTGAGGCTCAGCACGGCCTCGGAGGGCGTCATGCCGAACAGCGCTGCCGTGTTCTTGCGGGCGGCCAGCTCCTTGCGGCGCTCGGCCTCCTCGCGGTTCTTCTCCTCCAGCGCCTTGATCTCGTTGGCCACGTCGCGCTGGTGGGCCTCACGGGCACCGTTGGTGATGAACGCCTGCCAGGCGGCCTTGTCGCCGGCCAGCGCGGCGGCGGCCGCCTTCTGGACCTCGGAGTCGGCGGCGACCTTGTTCATGATCGCGCGGATGAAGTTGTCATCGCTGAGCGCCAGCAGGTCCGGGCTGTTCACGATGCCCACCGCGATCAGCGCCTGGGACTTGGCGAGCCGGGCCGCACGCTCGGCGTCGGCCTGGTCCTTCTCCCGCTGCTGGTCGATCTTGTACGCCTCGTGGATGCCCGTGACGATGAACTTCACGTGGTCGTCCGCGGAGGAGCTCATCATGGCGTCCTCGGCGGCAAGACGCACGGACTCGTACTTCTCGCCGCCCGCCTTGGCCTTCTGCCACAGCGCGTGGATGAAGTCGTGGTCGCTGAGCAGGAGCACGTCCGCGCTCGGGTCGAGGTGCACCACGGCGGCCGCGTCGACGCGCTGCTTCTCCTCGGTCGCGATACCGGTCGCCGCGACGGCCGTACCGGCCGGGGCGGACACGGCGATGAGCGGCGCGGCGACGCCGGTGACGGTGGCCAGCGCGGCGGCGGTCACGATGCCGCGCGAGATGCCCCTCCGCATGCGCGCGGAGGCGGTCTGACTCTTCTTCATTCTGTTTTCGGTTACCCCTCTAGCGTCCCGCACGCAGCTCCCGATGTGTGCAGGGTGGTCGAAGGCGAAGTCTTGAAGATTCCCCGGATAGGAGTCAAACCGGACGAGTGAGATATGATCTACATCGGCATGCCTTTTTATCGCATGCGGGATTTAGGGATTGACTTCGTGTCGGGTGGGGATGTAGTGGGGGCGTTTGGCGCTGCCGCGGGTGTTACCCCGAGTATCGATTTCGGGGTGAACGAGGGCGTCATGTCGCCCGCTCCGCGCGCCGTTCAGAGCCGGCCGCGGCGCTTGAAGGCGAAGTACAGGCTGACGCGGACGACAGCCGTCAGCAGGATCGAACGGATAGCCGAACACCTGGTGCAGCTCCGGCATGTGCTCGAAGTTCATGCCGTAGATGGTGCCGACCAGCGTCGGCGCGAAGAGAATCGCCGCCCAGCTCGAGATCTTCTTGAAGTCGTCACCCTCAGGACGCTGAACTGCGGAAATCGACTGGAGAGGTGCTCTGGCCTGCGACGATCCGTCTTTCCGGCCCTTTCGCGGCGCTGCCCATTGATGCGGCCGATCCTCCCCAGCCGCTCCCCAACGAGGCTTTGTTCTCCCCAGTTCCTCCCCAGCGGAGGCAGGTTTTGATGGAGGCTTCTGCTGGCCGCCCGTAACCGTAGTGCCTCCTGGGCAGACAGCGGCAGACTGCGGTCCAACCAGCCAGAACCTGCTGTTTCGGATCCATGTCTTCTTGGAGGCGTTCCCCGCTCTGCCTCAGCGGAGCGGGGAACGGCACCCGGTCGGTTTCGCGATGCGAGTGCTGATCGTTCGTGGTCAGCTGTCGAACAACACCAGCTGGTCGGCTGCCTCAACCACGTCCGCCTCCTCTTCGAGACCCGCTGCTTGGCCTTGTGCGGGGTCTGGGTCCTTGACCGGGTCAGAGATCTCGGAGACTTCCGCAGAGGCCTCAGGAGACGCGCGATGCGGCAGGACGTAGTCCTGGCCGAGACCCGCCAAGTGCAGAGGGAGAGGCAGAGAAAGGGCCTCCGGGTAGTCCGGGGGCTGCCGGAGCAGGTGGACTGCGGAGGCGAAGGATTCCGGAACGTCGCCCGCTTCGGGGTGGCAGCCGAGGACTGCGATCTCCAGGAAATCAGGAGTCCAGCCGACCATTCCGGTGTCGATGGTGAGTTCACCCTTGCGTTTGCCCATCCGGATCGGGCGTGGTGCGAGCTTGTCCGCCTCGACAGCGGAAGACTTGAACTGCACCGGCTTGGAGTTGGCCGAGTGGAAGACCCGCCCGTCGGGGCCTTGACCTGCAGGAATCCACAGGCCGGCCGCGATGCCGTTCGCCCCGCCGCTTGGATGGACGCCCCACCACTGGGGGGTCTCCCTGCCACGCCCCGTACGGACGCGGACGAGACGAAGATCGGGGTCGAGGCGCCGCGAGTCCGCCTCACCGTCTCGCATGCGGTCGGGTTCGGTGCGGCCGTCCTGGAGCCAGGTCCAGTGGGAGCGAGCGTTCTGGGCCTCGGCTAGGAGCAGAGTGGGTTCGCGCCTGAGAGAGGCACGGATCCGCTGCAGCCACTCCTCGGCACGACGGCGCTGTTCAGCGCGGTCGGCGTGCCAGCTCCGGCGCCTGGGGGCAGCTTCCTCGTCGCGGGGCCCGGGCAGCAGAGGGCGTACTTCGGCGAGCCGGGTCAGCCTGATCAGCATGGTCGGGTACGGGACCCAGGCCCCTGCGCCGTCGTCGGCATCCGGGTCCCACCCCTGGATCCGGGCCAGGCCCGTGCCCTCAGGAGTCACCAGGACCGCCACCGGTACGTCGGTGGCCCACCGGTTCCTACTGGTGCGGTTCCTGCGGACCATCCAAACGGCCGCTTGGCGCAGGCCGCCGGGAAGGCCACTACCGATGCCGAGTTCGGGATACACCCGTGCCCCGAGTTGACGCAGCCCGTCGTCCCAGGCCATACGGGCGCGGTGGTGCTGGTTGCTGACGGTGTTGTAACCCTTGACCTTCTTGGGGACGGCGAGGAACTGCGTGACGTAGCCGGCGTCGGCGAAGCCGAGTCGTAGTGCGAACTTCGGATCATGGTCGGAGCTCGCGAAGTCGTCGGCCCGGTCGATTTCAACCAGCGCGAGTGCGGGGGGCGGGCTCGCTTTCGGTGCACGTCCCTTGATGCCGTTGACCCAGCCGGCGATCTCCGCCCGACGGGCATGCACAGCGGCTGACACCACGCTTTCCGGCCGCCGAGGTCCTTCGGGGAGCTCCAGGCCGTTGGTGAATGAGACCGAGTTGCCGTCGGCCCTACGGTGGACGGGCCGGAAGCAGTACAGTCGGACGGCGAGTTCAGACGTGACCCATTCCAGAACAACGGCAGTGCCAGCCACGGCGTCGTGATGGGCCGCCTCGTCGATTTCGGGCAGTGCCCCGGGCAGACCGAGCAGCTCTACGAGCGCCGCGATCGTGGTCTGCCGCATCTCGGCGGTCTGCCACACGAGATGAAGTTCGAGGACCGGCCTAGCGCCTTCGCACGGCCCGCCGTAGGCAGAGGCCGCGAGGGCGGCGGCGCGCCGCCGTTCGGCCGTCCTGCGCGCCTCATCGGCAGCCTTCTCCTCGGGCTTCACGTTCGTCAGAGGGGCATTGACCGGGCGACTACCAGACAGGATGGACCGGGAGTGGGGCTGTGCGGCGCCGAGACCTTCAGGCACGGCCTGCTCCGCCCATTCCGTTAGCCGGGAGACCTGGTCCGGCATCAGACCGGCTCCCACCTCGTGACGGCCCATCGCCGTGCGGTAGACGATGCCGGCACGCATCCCGTCGGTGAGCCATTTTTCTGGAGAGGTGAGCAGGTCGTCGATACCGGGCAGTTCGTCACCGAGGACGACTCCACAGAGGAGCCTCGCGGGGCCTCCGTGTGACCAGCGCTCCGAGAAGGTGCCCGTCTCGCGGTCGCGGTACCGCTCCAGCTGAGCGACGGCGAAGCGTTCGCTCAGCGGCACGCCGGGGAGGACAGGAACCCTGGGGCGCAGCAGTACGGTCGTGCGGCTGCCATAGGGAAGGTGCAGGCGCCCGCTCTTCCCGCTCACGCGCGTCGCCCAGCGGCGGATGCTCCAGTGCAGGTGGTAGCGGGGGAGGGGGTCGAAGGGGACGGTGTGGAGGGTGATGTTGAGGACGATCGCGAACCACCACGTGCCCTTGGAGCCGCCGGGCTCGTACGGAACCGGCTGAGAGACGAGTTCGGCGCCCTTGTCGCGGGGCCCGCGAGGCATGGCCCGGAACCGGAGCGCACCGCCTTCGAAGGGGTAGGGGCCGAGATCGAGCACGCGGCGGGCCAGCCAGTCGGGGGTGAGCGTGAACTGGTGCCCGGCCGGGGCGGCGGTGCCCCCGTCGGTGTGGCCACATGCGACGAGTTCACGTCCTACGGACTCCCACTGCGGGGTGTGTGCGGCGAGTTGGGCACGCACCTCACGGAGCAGGCTGCGGTGCTCGGGTTCGGGACGGATGTCGCGGAGCCAGTGGGCGATGAGAGTACCGAGGACCTCGGTGGGCAGCGGATCGGCAAGGTCGGCGTCCGCGTACAGCCAGCGCGCCGGTTCACCTTCGGTGCGAGAGCCGAAAGGCCGCGGCATGGCCAGGACATCGGGCGCGTAAGCCTGGATCGCCTGTTCCAGGGCCCGGGTGGGGGCCGTGCGCCACGGCTCGGAATCGCTGTCGCGGCCGGCATTGCAGAGTTCCAGGATGCTGTCGCGCCATTCCTCGGGGAAGGGTAGTGCCCGGTATCGGCCGATGACGGAGATGTCCTGGCAGTCAGGGAGCCAGGCCGTGGTGCGCACGTGGCGGTAGTTCACGGGCATGTCAGGGTCTTCCTGTGAGGTCGGGACGCAAACGTCGGAGGGTCTGCCGTCCGGTGCGGGAAGGAGCCGTGAGTGCTGTTCTCAGGTGGTGCGGTTGAGGTGGTCGATCCAACCGAGGGCGCTGTAGAGCGGGGCGTACAGCAGACGGGCGACTGCGGCGTCGGCCGGGTCCGCCGCTCCGGATTCGGCTCCGGGCGACGAAGTGCCGACGAAGTACGGGGCGAGTACGGACCGCACGGCGTGGAGGAGGCCGGGGTCGGGCCGACGGCTGCCGACGGGCCTGACAGCGGGGGCCGTAGCCCACGCGGCGGCCGGGGCGAAGGCCGCGTCTACGAAGAGGACCCGGGCGGGTACGCCTCCGCGTACCAGGCGGCCGATGACCTGCCACATGGTGACCAGTTGGTCCCAGGCGAAGGCGCGCTTTTCCCAGGGCCGGAGGGCGGAATAGGCGTAGCGGCGGGAGAGCAGGCGACGCCATTCCTTGCGGGCTTCCTGGCGCAGCGCATGGCCTGCCTGGTCCAGGTTCTCCGCATTGCGGACCAGGTCGGTGAAAGTGGCAGGGCCCGTGCGGTCGTCGTTGCGTGATTGGTCGCGGATGAAGCGGCTGATCCAGTCGTTGAGGGCGTGCACGGACAGGGACAGGTCGTCGGGCCGGGGATGCGGCCGGGCGAGGAAGACGGCGGTGCCGAAGGCTGCCCTGCTCTGGCCATTGAGAATGTTGTGGCCACGTTCCACGGCCATCAGCGGGGCCACCAGGATCTCGGCCGTGCGGTCCTCGGCAAAGGTGGCGAGGTCGCCCCGGCGGAGGCTTGCCAGCAGGGCCGGGCCGTCCACGCCGGGCAGGTGACCCAGGTCGGCGTCGTCCGGTACGAGGACGCGGACCCGGCCCTTCCACCGTTCCGAGCGCTGTCCGTCGATGGTCTCGGCCACGGCGTACGCTTCGCGGTAACTGCCGACCAGGACCAGGACGCGCCGGCGGTGGTCGTCGGCGATGCGGGCGAGCTCTTGGTCGAGGACGCTGCCGGCACCTCCGGCGCCGGGCCGGGCGAGCCGGTCGGCCATGACACGGGCCTGGGGGATCCGAGCTTCGAGCTCGGTGCCGGAGAGCCGCATGGGCTCCCCTGCGGCGTCGTAGAGGAAGTGGGTGGCGAACCGGGTCTGCCCGACGCCTTCGAGGGACTTCTCCGACGGCATGAGGACGGCGCCGACAGGAGCGAGGATGTGGGCCCGGGTGGATTCCCCAGCCCAACTGGTACCTGACATCAGGACGACGTTGGGGCCAGGGCGGCCGATCGCTCGGTCCTCGCCGAGCCCGGTGAGGGAGAGCAGCAGCTCGCGGCCGACCCCCGTGCAGCGGAAGAAGCGCAGGGTTCCGCTGGTGCGCCCCACCTCGTCGTAGGTGTCCTCCTGGGGCTGGTACTGATAGCCGAGAACGTTGCCCATGGGGGCTTCGGGGATGATCGGTGCGTAGTCGAGCGGTGCGCGGCGGGCCAGCTCCTTGCCCTGCCGGTCGAGGCGGAGAGCTGCTTCCACCATGGGCCACAAATAGGTCAGCCGGTCGAGGCGCTGATGGAGAACGGAGAGGAGGAGCACGAACTCCAGGCGGTCACGGGTGATGTGCTTCCACTCGTCCCGGTGTTCCGGAGCCAACCGGTCGAGGACTGGCGTTCCTACGAGGAGCGCGTCGAGCAGGGACTGGACCCGGGCACGGGAGGCCGCCGGCGACAGCGTGTACAGCAGGTCCTTCGCGACGGCGGAAAGAGTCGTGGTGAGCGGGTCCGTGAAGTCCCCGTCACCAAGCGGATCGTCCCGGAAGTCGTCGAGTACAGCGGTGAGCGCGGCACGGCGAGGATCGGGCTCCGGCACCGCAGTTGTGAAGTCCTCTGCACCCTCCGAGTCGTCCTCGTACCCTTCGTAGAGGCTCCGCTCGTCTTCGACGGCCCCTTCGACGGGTTCGGGGCGTTCCGGATGGCGCGGCAGCCCGAACCATTCCGCGACCAGCTTCTCCTGCAAGGCCCAGGGGCTGAAGTACTCCTGGTCCACCCACTCGCGGAGGGTGGTGTCCGAGATGAGCCGCTGGTAGATCCGATCGGCGGCAGTGGCGACCACGGAGAGCGCCGCGTTCCACTGCTCCACGTCCCGGTCGGCGAGCAGTAGCCTGCCACGCCTGCTCAACTCCTCGATCTTGTGCGTGTGTAGCTGGTCGAGCCAGGATTCGGTGCCCGGCTTCACCAGGGTTGCGGAAGGAGCGAAGAGTTCGTCGAAGCGCATCTGGACGGAGTCGGCTTCGTCGACGAAGACCAGGTTGCTACGCAGACAGGCGAGTTCCAGCTGGCGGAGCCGTTCGTCGTTGAGGTGCGCGGGCACGGGGCTCTGGACGAGACTGGACGGGTTGGCGACCCAGATGAGGCCGTCGACCTGGTGGCGGGCGGCCCGGTGCCGGGGGCACCGTGACCACAGGGGGCAGCCGTGCGGAGTCGCCAGGGCGGTGCCGTTCTGGCCCCGGTCGGCGGGTTGGCGGGCTGGTGCCGACTGCACGCCCGAAGGGCGCCATGGCGCGGGCAGCGATGCGGCTTCCGTAGTAGCCCCGGCCTCCTGCGTCTCCTTCTCCGGGTGGAGTCGGGTGCACGGCGCATCGCTGTAGGCGAGTGGTTCGATCGCCTCGTTGCCCCGGAGCGCGTCGGCGATGCAGATGGTGCTGAGATTGTCGAAGGCCGGCGCGTGGTGGTCGAGGAGGTTGTCGTGACCGCGGGAGGCGAGTCTGCGGTGGAGCCGCTGTACATGGGTCTCGCGGGTGGAGACGCCGAGCACGGGGACCGCCGGCAGCCCGACGGTTTCGAACAGCTCGCAGAGCCTCAGCTGTTCGGCCGCATCACCCACTACGAGAGTGGTCCGCATGCCGCGTCGGGCCGCGGTGGCGGCGGCCAGGACCATGAAGGTGCTCTTGCCGGCCCCGACCATACCGACCAAGTGCAGTGTGCCGTCCAAGACGATGTGGTCGTGCTTGGTGAAATCTCGGCCGTCGGCGTCACGCGGGGCGATGCGCACCTCGGTGAGTCGTTGCTCCCAGCGGCCCGGCCGCTCGACGCCTTCGTCCTCCTCTACCTCGTCCATCCACCGTGCGGTATCGCGGAGTTGTTCGCGGGTGATCTCGATCGGGCCCGATCGGACAGGAGGCCCGGCGCTGAGCTCGTGCCCCTCGAGGCCGTCTTCGATCAGGTCGGCCGGAAAGCGCACCGACGCCGCCCGGTTGCCTTCCTGGAACTCGCTGCGTCCTGCCGGCGCGAGCGGCAGCGGGCGGCGCACGAAGTCGGGTACCCGCGAGAGCGCCTCGTCGTA
>KL569422.1:0-2049 GCA_000715685.1 Streptomyces lilacinus | reverse complement strand
GGCCGCCACGGTGGGGACGATGCGGCGGGGCGGGGTCCGCACACCGGGCTCCGGCAGGTGGTACGCCCGCAGCCGGTCAGGAACGCGCTGGTACCGGGAAAGGGCCTGACGCCATGCGTGGCTACGGCGCAGTGTCCACAGCAGATGCCGGGCGGCGATGAGGGCCGTCCGATGCTCCTCACCGGCGACCAGGCCCGCAGCCTCGGCGTACGGATATCCGCCGAGGAGGACGTACGCGCTCTCGGCGGGCTGGTCCGGGGCGATGAGTTCGAGCAGGTGCAGGGCCAGTTCGACCTGGCAGAGGTGGGAGGGCTTGAGGCCTTCGAGGCCGGGCTCCCCCGACCAGACTCTCTTCAGTTCCCGGACGACGGATCGGTTCCACTCGTTCTGGTCACGCATGGCGGGCTCCGTCGGGGGTGGTTCGGTCCGTGCGGGTTGTCGTGAGGACTTCAGCACGCGGGCGGGTGCGCGGCGTCCCGATCTCGCGGAGCCGAGCAGCGGCTCGTGATACCAGGGCACGGTCGGTGAGCAGCGGCAATCCCCTGGCGCGGGTCGGCCGGGCACGGGCGAAGGCGGCCAGATAGCCGGGCCGGGCGGCAACCCGGTACTGGGGCACGACCCAGAACCCGTCGTCGTATGGCGGGTCGGCCGGCACCGGGCGGGCGGAGCGGCCGAGGAAGACGGGATGGGCCCAGTCCTTGACGTCGATGGCCCAGCGGTGCCCGTCGGGGAACGTGACCAGCAGGTCGTAGGCGTCGTACCCGGGCCACATCCGCACATCGAGGCCCAGGTCGAGTAGCTGTCGCTCCAGATCGGCCTCGGCCCGTCCCGGGCCGGTGACGAACTGCCTCAGAGGCCGCTCGAGTTGGACGGGCCGTCCGGTCGTCGCCCGTTCCAGTCGTCGTCCCAGCGGAGCCGGCCCGGTCCGGCGGCACCGGTCCCTTTCGCACCACCATGAGCCGTCGCGTACAGGAACCAGCAGGGTGAGGCAGCGCCCGCAGGTGGTGTAGTGGTCGTTGCGGAGGTAGCTGTCGGGCACGTCCTGGTAGATTCGCATGATCAGTTCGTGGACGGGATCGAGGACCAGATCTCCACCGAGAGCCGACAGTTCGGCGACGGTGAGCACCGGGCGCCGGACGAGGAGCCTCCTGAATTCTGTGTACGCCTCCTCCTCGCCGTGCTCGCGGCAGAGCCTCAGCGCGGTGTGCACGATCATGCGGTCGCGGAACCGGGCGGCGGAGTCGGGACAGCGCTCGGCCCACTCGTGGCACAGGTCACCGGGCCTCCCAGACACCGGGTCGAGAAGCATGTCCTGCGGTCCTGCCGCGTCGACGGGGAGGTCGAGGGGCCACTCGGCGAGGGGCAGGGTGCGGCAGCGGTCGATCAGCTCGGCGAGCGACGCGGGTGGTTCCTCACCGCGCACGAGGCAGGCGAGAGCCGTGCGGTCCAGCGCACGCTGGGCCTCGGCGGGATAGGGCAGGGTGAAGGACTCCAGGCCGGCGGTGTCCTCCAAGATGAGCAGCGCCTGGGCGAGCGTCTTCAGCAAGGGCACGCCCTCGTGGGCGGCCCACTCCTCGGCGGGCAGTGGAAGGAAGTCGTCGCTCATGGGGGCGTTCGGGCGGGTCATGCCGCACCGTCCACGGTTTTGGTGCGTTCGCGGCCCGTGGCGCACCAGCCGTGAACGTCGCATGCACGGCAGTCGGTCCCGGAGGAGGGCGCGGCCTGATAGCCGCGGTCGGCGGCCCAGTCGGCAACGAGCTCGCGGAGCAGCGCACGGGCACGGTCGACGGTACGCGAGTCGTGCGGGTCGAGCTCTTCGAGGCGGGCACCGTCGGGTCGCAGCACCTCCAGTTCGATGCGGGAGCGGAGGGCGTCGCCGCCGAGGACGCCTCCTTCGACAAGGAGGACGGCGAGAGCCAGCTGTGGGTACTGCCGCATCAGCCCTCCGGCGTGGGTGTAGGTGCTCGCGGTCGTCTTGGTCTCGCGGACCACCACGCCACCCCGGTCGGTGTGGACCAGGTCGCAGTCCTGTCTCTTATACACATCTCT
>KL569421.1:39897-41025 GCA_000715685.1 Streptomyces lilacinus | reverse complement strand
TGTATAAGAGACAGCCCCGACTCCGTCCGCCCGGGGGCGGCTCCCGTGCCCGAGGCATAGCGGAGCGGCCCTCGCCCGGTGCCCACCCACCCTGTCAGAGGAGAGCCAGAAAGATGACCGTTCACCCCCGCCCCACCGGGCGAGAGCGAGGGCACGACCGATGAGAGTCCTGCTCCTCGGCGCCAACGGCTACCTCGGCCGTTTCGTGGCCGACCGGCTGCTCGCCGACCCCGCCGTCCAGCTCACCGCGCTCGGCCGGGGCGACGACGCGGACGTCCGCTTCGACCTGGCCACCGGCAGCCCCGGCGCGCTCACCCGCTTCCTCAACGCCGTCCACCCCGGCGTCGTGATCAACTGCGCGGGGGCCACCCGGGGCGGCGCCCGGGAGCTGGCCCGGCACAACACCGTCGCCGTCGCCACCGTCTGCGAGTCGCTGCGCCGCAGCGGCTGCGGCGCACGCCTGGTGCAGGTGGGCTGCTCCTCGGAGTACGGACCCTCGCAGCCCGGCTCGTCCACCGCCGAGGACGCGGTGCCGCGCCCCGGCGGCCCGTACGGCGTGAGCAAGCTCGCCGCCACCGAGCTGGTGCTGGGCTCCGGGCTGGACGCGATCGTGCTGCGGGTCTTCTCGCCGGTGGGGCCCGGCACGCCCGCCGGGTCGCCGCTGGGCCGGCTCGCGGAGGCCATGCGGCGGGCGATGCAGAGCGGCGACAACGAACTGAAGCTCACCGGCCTGGGCGTCCAGCGCGACTTCGTCGACGTCCGCGACATCGCCCGGGCCGTGCACGCGGCCTCCCTCTCCGCCGCCCAGGGCGCCGTCAACATCGGCACCGGCCGCGCGGTGCGGCTGCGCGACGCCGCCACCCTGCTCGCCCGGGTCGCCGGCTTCGGGGGCGCCCTGCACGAGCTGGACGACCCCCACCTCGGCAGCCCGCCCGCCTACCCCTACCCGGACGGCTGCGGCGGCTGGCAGCAGGCCGACGTGCGCACCGCGCGCGACCGGCTCGGCTGGCGGCCGCGCATCGGCCTGGAGGAGTCCCTCGCCGACATCTGGATGGAGGCGGCGTGTCGTATCTGATCCCGTCCGGCCACCGCCGCTCCCTCGCCGCCCGCAAGGCCCCGCTGCGGCTC
>KL569421.1:36216-39586 GCA_000715685.1 Streptomyces lilacinus | reverse complement strand
ATGTGTATAAGAGACAGTCGTCCCGCTGCGGACGGCGGGCATCCGGGTGCTGGGTCACCTGGACGTGGGGTTTGGCGCCCGCTCCTTCGGTGAACTGCTCTCGGACGCGCAGCGCTTCCTCAACTGGTACAAGGTCGACGGCTTCACCCTGGGCCACTGCCCGGCCGACCCCGCCGGGCTCTCCGGCGTCCGACGGATCACCGGCGCCCTGCGGACGCTGCTCGACGGGGCGTACGTGGTGCTCATGCACGGCAGCCACCCGAGTCCCGGCTACGCCGACGTCGCCGACCAGCTGGTGACCTACACCGGGCCCTGGTCCGGCTACCGCTGGTCGAGGGCGGCCGAGTGGACCGCGGACCACCCGCCCGAGCGCTTCTGTCACCTGGTGCACGGCGTGCCGCTCGCGCACCTGGAGGAGGCGCTGCGCATCGCCCGCTGGCAGGGCGCGGGCACGATCTACTTCACCGACCGCACCGATCACGACGAGGTCGACCCCTGGGAGTCCCTTCCCGGCTACTGGGACGAGATCGTCTCGCGCATCGGACCTGGTGTCTCGGAATGAGACGGGGCGTGGCAGTGTTGCAGGGGACAATGCCGCTTGTATGTTCCCCGTACCCGCGGGGATGACCCTGGAGTCGCCGTGTCGCTGCCACCCCTGGTCGAGCCAGCCGCCGAGCTCACCGTTGACGAGGTCCGTCGGTACTCCCGCCACCTGATCATTCCGGATGTCGGGATGGACGGGCAGAAGCGTCTGAAGAACGCGAAGGTGCTCTGCGTGGGCGCCGGCGGCCTCGGTTCGCCCGCGCTGATGTACCTGGCCGCGGCGGGCGTGGGCACGCTGGGCATCGTGGAGTTCGACGAGGTCGACGAGTCGAACCTGCAGCGCCAGATCATCCACAGCCAGGCCGACATCGGCCGCTCCAAGGCGGAGTCCGCCCGCGACACCGTCCTCGGCATCAACCCGTACGTGAACGTCGTGCTGCACGAGGACCGCCTCGAGGCCGACAACGTGATGGAGATCTTCTCCCAGTACGACCTGATCGTGGACGGCACGGACAACTTCGCCACCCGCTATCTGGTCAACGACGCCTGCGTGCTGCTGAACAAGCCGTACGTGTGGGGGTCGATCTACCGCTTCGACGGCCAGGCGTCCGTCTTCTGGAGCGAGCACGGTCCCTGCTACCGCTGCCTCTACCCCGAGCCCCCGCCGCCGGGCATGGTGCCGTCCTGCGCCGAGGGCGGCGTGCTGGGCGTGCTGTGCGCCTCGATCGGCTCGATCCAGGTCAACGAGGCCATCAAGCTGCTGGCCGGCATCGGCGAGCCGCTGGTCGGCCGGCTGATGATCTACGACGCCCTGGAGATGACCTACCGCCAGGTCAAGGTCCGCAAGGACCCCGACTGCGCGGTCTGCGGCAAGAACCCCACCGTCACCGAGCTCATCGACTACGAGGCCTTCTGCGGCGTCGTGAGCGAGGAGGCGCAGCAGGCGGCGGCCGGCTCGACGATCACTCCGCTGCAGCTCAAGGAGTGGATCGACGGCGGCGAGAACATCGACATCATCGACGTCCGCGAGCCGAACGAGTACGAGATCGTCTCCATCCCGGGCGCCCGGCTGATCCCGAAGAACGAGTTCCTGATGGGCACCGCCCTGCAGGGCCTGCCGCAGGACAAGAAGATCGTCCTGCACTGCAAGACGGGCGTCCGCTCGGCGGAGGTCCTCGCCGTGCTGAAGTCCGCGGGCTTCGCCGACGCGGTGCACGTGGGCGGCGGCGTCATCGGGTGGGTCAACCAGGTGGAGCCGCAGAAGCCGGTGTACTGACGCGGGTCTTCGGGCTTGACGGGTGCCGCTCGTCCTTCGGCGGGCGGCACCCGTTCGCGTCCTACGAGCAGGTCGTCCCGTCCGCCGGGACCTTGCCGTCCAGCAGGTGGCCGTCCACCGCCTTCGTCGCGCAGGCGTTGACGCCGTACGTGCCGTGGCCCTCGCCCCGCACGGTCAGCCGGACGCCCACGCCCTTGCCGAGCCCCTCGGCCATCTTCTGGGCCCCGGCCACCGGGGTCGCCGGGTCGCCGGCGTTGCCGATGACCAGGATCGGCGCCGAGCCCTCGGCGCTCACCTCCGGCGTCTTCCAGCGGCCCTTCACCGGCCAGTCGGTGCATGCCAGCAGGGACCACGCCGCCGACTCGCCGAAGACGGGCGAGGCCGCGCGGAACTCCGGCAGGCGCTGCTTCACGTCGTCCACGGTGTAGCGCTGCTCCGAATCGGCGCAGGAAATGGCCCGGTTGGCGGCCTGCAGGTTGTTGTAGCGCCCGTCGGGGGCGCGGCCGGCCATGGAGTCGAAGAGCAGGAGCAGGGTGTTCCCGCTGCCCTTGCGCAGGGCCTCCTGCAGGCCGACGGTCAGATACTGCCAGGTGTCCTTCGAGTACAGCGCGGTCGCGATGCCGCTGACCGCCTCGTCCTGGGTGAGCTTGCGGCCCTGGGCCGTGGGCAGGGGCTTGGCGTCGAGGTTCGCGAGGAGCGTGGTGATCTCCTCCTGGGTGGGGCAGCGGCCCGCGCCGCCGCTCATGCCGGCGCAGTCCCTGAGGTAGTTGCCCAGGGCCAGTTGGAAGCCCTTCGTCTGGGCGATGTTGCCCTGGACGGGGTCCTGGGTCGGGTCGACGACGGCGTCGAGGACGGCGCGGCCGACGTTCTTCGGGAAGAGGTGGGCGTAGACGCCGCCCAGTTCGGTGCCGTAGGAGATGCCGAAGTAGTGCAGCTTCGGCTCGCCGAGCGCGGCCCGGATCCGGTCGAGGTCGCGGGCGGCGCTGACGGTGTCGACGTGGGGGAGGACCTTCGCGGAGTTCTTGGCGCAGGCGTCGACGAACGCCTTGTTCGTCGCCAGCATCCGTTGGAGCTCGGCGTCGTCGTCGGGGGTGCCGTCGACCTGGTAGGCGGCGTCGAGCTCCTTGTCGCTCTGGCAGCGCACGCCCGCGCTCTCGCCGACGCCGCGCGGGTCGAAGCTCACCAGGTCGTAGCGGGCGTGCAGGCTGTCGTAGCCGTCCGCCAGGGTGGGCAGCGCCTGGACGCCCGAGGCGCCGGGGCCGCCGAAGTTGAAGACCAACGAGCCGATGCGGTCCTGCGACCGGCGGGCCTTGCCGCGGATCAGGGCGAGCTCGATCTTCTCGCCGTCCGGCTTCGCGTAGTCGAGCGGCACGGGCAGCTTCGCGCACTCCCATGCCTTGCCGGGCGCCTTGCCGCCGCCCTGCGCGGCGGTGGGGGCGGGGCAGGTCCGCCAGCTGAGCTCGGTGTCCGAGGACCGGTTCTTGCCGTTGCCCTTGCCGCCGGCGCTCGTGCCGGCCGTGTCGCCGTCTCTGTCGCCGGCGCAGCCGGTGG
>KL569421.1:34999-35962 GCA_000715685.1 Streptomyces lilacinus | reverse complement strand
AAGAGACAGGGGCGATCGCGAGGGCTGCGGAGGCGAGGGCGGTGGCCGTGGCTTTGGCCCTGGGCCGTGTGGGACTCATTCCACCGACTCTACGGAGGAATCGCCCCTTCCCGTCCCTCGGCGCCCCGGCGTACGGGCGCCGTCAGGCGGAGCGCAGGGGCGCACAGCCGGCTTCGGGCGCCGCCGCGGCCACGAACGCCGGGAACGCCGCGCGCGGATCGTCCAGCCGGGTGCCCGTGCGGCCGGGGCCCGCGCGCATGACGAACACCGCCGGGCCGCGGGCGCAGTCGGCGCGGACCAGGGCGCCGTCCGCGTCGATGCTGCCGCGGGCGCGCCAGCCGGGGGCGGGCGGTCGGTCGCCGGTCAGGCCGTCGAAGAGGGCGACGACGCGGGGGCGGGCTGTCGCGGTGAAGCGGGCGGCCCACGTTTCCGCTTTTGAGGCGGTGCGGGTCGTTTCCGCGGGCGTGCGGGGTGCCGCGGCTGTGCGGGTCGCTTCGGCCGCTGCGCCGGGTGTGTCCGCGCTATCGCGTGCTCCCGGTATCGCGCAGGTCCGGAAGTCCGGTGCCGTGGTGGACGTCGAGCCCGGGAGGGTGGGCAGGCCGGGTATCGCGCAGGGGGCGGGGTCCTGGTGCGGGGCCTGGCGGTCCGGTGCGGTGCGGGTACGCGGTGGTGGGGCGCAGCCCGTCGCCCTTGTCGCGCGGGCCGCCACCTCCAGGAGAAGCCTGCTCGTACGGGCGGGGGAGGAGGCCTCGGCGGGCGAGCTCGTCAGCGTGACGACCGACGGGCGGCCGTCCACGTCGCACGACGCGGGCAGCACGATGGTGCCGGACTCGGCCGTGACGAAGCCGGGGAGGTTGTTCGGGAGGGCCATGTCGCCGCCGGCTAATAAGCCCGTCACCCATGTGCGGCGCTCCCGCGCCGATGCGGGGCCCGTGTCGTAACGCACCTCGAGGCGTCGGCGGG
>KL569421.1:32724-34723 GCA_000715685.1 Streptomyces lilacinus | reverse complement strand
GCCCGCCGCTCCAGCTCAGCGTGCAGCGGCCGCGCGGGCGGCCGGGGCCCGGCGCGGTCTCCTCCGCGGTGCGGTGGTGGGAGTCCGTGCCGAAGGGGCCGCCGTCCTCGGGCCAGGTGCCCCAGCAGTAGTCCGGTCTGGCGAGCGGCCTGAACTGGGTCTGCCAGAGCGCCATCAGGGCCGCCAGCAGCGCGGCGATGGCCAGGGCGCCGGTGAGCAACCTCGTCCTCCGGCCCGCCTGTTCGGTGCTCCGCTCCACCGCTTCCCCCTCCCTCTTCCCCCGGCCCGGAACTCCTGTGCGGGCGATCGTAGTGCGGGCCACTGACATTCGAGCTGCCCCACTATTCGTATTACGTATTACCGGTGTGATGGGCTATGGGTGCTATGAGCACACCTTCCCAGGTGCCGGAACAGTACCTTCCAGCAGGTATGCGTCAACCGTGGTCTTCACGCACGCATTGCCGCTGTCGTACGCCCCATGCCCTTCTCCCCGGTACGTCATCTCGACTCCGACGCCCGCACCGAGTTCCTGCGCCATCTTGTGCGCTCCCTCGTAAGGGGTCGCCGGGTCACCGGTGTTGCCCACGACAAGGATGGGTGCGGCACCCTTCGCGCTGACATCCGGCGTCTGCCACGCCCCCTTCACGGGCCAGTCGGTGCACTGCAGGAGGCTCCACGCCATGAACTCGCCGAAGACCGGGGAGGCCTTGCGGAACTCCGCCGTTCTCTTCTCGATGTCCGCGGTCGTGTAGCGCTGGGCGAAGTCGGCGCAGGTGATGGCATTGAGGGACGCTTGGAGGGAGCTGTACTTCCCGTCCTGGCCACGGCCGTTCATGGAGTCGCCGAGGGTGAGCAGGATCTTCCCGTCGCCGTTCTCGGCGTCCTCCACGCCCTCGGTGAGGTAGTCCCAGAAGTCCTTCGAGTAGAGCGACTGGGCGATGCCGCCCGTGGCGAGCGACTGGGTGAGGTAGCGGCCGTCGCCGCCGGGCACCGGCTTGTTCTGCAGGCGGTCGAGGAGCGACGTGATCTGTTGTTCCGTGGGGCAGTTGTCGGACGTCTTCACGCAGGCCGTCATGTAGTTGCCCAGCGCGAGCTGGAAGCCGCCGGCCTGGGCGAGAGCGCTCTGCACAGGGTCGCTCGACGGGTCGACGACCGCGTCGAGGACGGCACGCCCGACGTTCTTCGGGAACAAGTGGGCGTAGACGCCGCCGAGTTCCGTGCCGTACGAGATGCCGAAGTAGTGGAGTTTCGCGTCTCCCAGTACTTGTCGCATCAGGTCCATGTCGCGGGCGGCGTTCGTGGTCCCCACGTGGGGGAGGATCTTGCCGGAGTTCTTCTGGCAGCCTGCCGCGTATTTGTTGACGCGGCCGACGAGGGCCTTCTCCTCGTCCTTGGTGGCGGGGGTGGCGTCCGCGGCGTAGTACGCGTCCAAATCCTTGTCGGACAGACACGTCACGCCGCTGCTGCGGCCCACGCCGCGGGGGTCGAAGCTCACCAGGTCGTAACGGGTGCGCAGGGTGCGGTAGTCGTCGCCGAAGGCCGGGAGCGTGGTGATGCCGGAGCCGCCCGGGCCGCCGAAGTTGAAGACCAGCGAGCCGATGCGGTGGGCCTGGTCGGTGGCCCGGGCCCTGATCATGGCGATGCCGATCGTGTCGCCGTCGGGGTGGGCGTAGTCGAGGGGCGCGCGCAGGGTCGCGCACTCCCAGTCGCTGCCGGGGGGCCGGCCGGCGGCTCCGCTGTCCTCGCTGCGGCTGGGGGCGGGGCAGGGCTTCCAGTCCAGTTCCTGGCCGGCCAGGGCGTTGAGGCTGCCGCCGGTCGGGTTGGCGCCCGCGGCGTTGCCGCCTCCGCCGCTTTCGCTGCGCGCGCTGTCGCTGTGCGGGGTGTCGCCGTCCGTGCAGCTCGTCGCTGTCGCGGTCAGCAGCAGCGCGGCTGCCAGCAGGGCACCTGCCCGGAGGGATGTGGACACGGGTCCCATCCTCTGGGCGGGGGTGGGGGCGCG
>KL569421.1:27416-32531 GCA_000715685.1 Streptomyces lilacinus | reverse complement strand
CCCGGAGGGATGTGGACACGGGTCCCATCCTCTGGGCGGGGGTGGGGGCGCGCGCGTGGTGTGGGGCGTACGGGTTACGGGCTAGGTCGGTACGAAGTCGATTTCCGTTGCTTTCACGCTGACCCAGGCCGGAGTGCCCTCGGTCAGCTTCAGGTCCGCCGCCGCGGCGGGGGTGATCTCGGCCACGACGTCCGGGTGCCGGGATGCGCCGGT
This sequence comes from Streptomyces lilacinus, assembly GCA_000715685.1. Classification (GTDB taxonomy): domain Bacteria; phylum Actinomycetota; class Actinomycetes; order Streptomycetales; family Streptomycetaceae; genus Streptomyces; species Streptomyces lilacinus. The sequence continues at coordinate 32,318 of KL569421.1, read as the reverse complement.
GACGAGTACGCGGACGCGGCTGCCCTGGGGTGTGAGCTCGCGGATGGTGCCCTGCCAGACGTTGCGGGGGCTGCCGGGGGGTGGCTGCCGGGTGTGGAGGGCGACGGCCTCCGGGCGGATCAGGGCCAGGCCCGTGGTCGCTTCTGCCGTTGGTGTCGCCGCCGTCAGGCTTGTGCCCGACTCCAGGACGAGCGTGCCGTCCGGTGTCGCCTTGGCCGGCCACGCGTTGTGGCCCAGCATGCGCGCCGTCCAGGGGGAGCGCGGGTGGCGCGTCAGCTCGGTCGGGGTGGCGTACTGCGTGGTGCGGCCGTCCTCGAGTACGAGGATGTGGTCGGCCAGCGACACGGCCTCCACCGGGTCGTGCGTCACGATCAGGCACACGCCGGGGAAGTCGGCGAGGTGCGTGCGCAGGGTGTGGCGGACGTGGGCGCGGGTCGACTGGTCGAGGGCGGCGAGCGGCTCGTCCAGGAGGAGGAGCGCGGGGCGCGCGGCGAGCGCGCGGGCGAGGGCCACGCGCTGGGCCTGGCCGCCGCTGAGGTGTTCCGGCTTGCGGTGGGCGAGGTCGCCCAGGGCGAGGCTGTTCAGCCAGTGTTGGGCCGTGGCGTGGGCCTCGGCCTTGGGTACGCCCTGGGCGCGGAGGCCGTAGGCGGTGTTCGCGAGGGCGGTGAGGTGCGGGAAGAGGGCGCCGTCCTGGGGGACCCAGGCGATGCGGCGGTGGTGGGGCGGGGTGTGGGAGAGGTCATTGTCGCCTAGGGCGAGCGCTGTTGCGGTGGCGCGGTTCGTGATGCCGAGGAGGGCGCGCAGGAGGGTGGTTTTTCCGGCGCCGTTGGGGCCGACTACGGCGATCGTGGTGCCGGCCGGGGCGGTGAGCGTCGCTTCGACGGCGCCGGTCACCGTGGTGCGCAAGGGGTGCGGGGTGGGGCGGGTCCGGTGCGGAACGGGCCCTTCTGGGGCTGCATGATTTACGGCCCCTGTCTGTGGTGAGGGTGCCCCGCCCTTCAGCCGCAAATCACTCCCCCAGCTACCGCTGGGAGGTGCCCCCAGGCCCCTCCCAGGGCCCATTCCGCCCCGGCCCCTCCCCGCCGTTCGCGTCTGCGGCCAGCGGCCCTTCAGCGACAGCAGAACCAGTGCCGCGATCGCGAGAAGGAGCAGGGACACCGCTGTCGCACCCTCCGGGTCGTCCTGCAGGAGCAGGTAGACCTGGAGCGGGAGCGTCTGGGTCGTGCCCGGGAGGTTGCCCGCGAACGTGATCGTCGCTCCGAACTCGCCCAGCGCGCGGGCCCAACAGAGGGCCGCTCCTGCCAACAGGCCCGGGGCGATCATCGGGAGCGTGACCGTGCGGAATGTGTGAAGGGGGCTTGCTCCCAGGGACGTTGCCGTTTCCTCATAGCGGGGGTGCAGTGACGTCAGGGATCCCTCGAGGCTGATCACCAGGAAGGGCATGGCCACGAAGGTGCTGGCCAGCACTGCCGCTGTGGTTGAGAAGGGCAGGGTCAGGCCGAACCAGCTTTCCAGGTACGTGCCCAGCACGCCGTTTCTCCCGTAGCCCTGGAGAAGAGCCACGCCCGCCACCGTGGGCGGCAGCACCATCGGAAGCATCACCAGGCAGCGGATCAGCGTCTTGCCGGGGAAGTCCTTGCGCGCCAGGAGCCAGGCCAACGGGACGCCCAGGGCCAGCGACAGCGCCAGCGCGCACGTCGAGACCTTCGTGCTGAGCACCAGGGCCTCGACGACCTCGTGCGACGTCAGGCGGGCCGGGAGCGTTCCCCACGGCGTGCGCGTCAGGACGCCCGTCAGGGGGAGGAGCAGGAACGCCACCGCCAGTGTCGCGGGAATGCCCAGCGGTAGGGGGGTGCGTGTCCTCACGGCTTCTGGAAGCCCGCTGATTTCAGAATCCCCTGGGCTTCCGGAGAGCTCAGCCACTTGACGAAGTCCGCTGATTCCGTGGCGTGCTTGGCGTTCTTGAGCGTCGCGGCCGGGTAGGCGGCGATCGCATTCTGGGCGTCCGGGACGGGCACCGTGGCCACCCTGCCCTTGGCGGCGTCGGTGACGTAGACGATGCCCGCGTCCGCCTCGCCCATCGCGACCTTGTTCAGCACGGCCCGGACGTTGGGTTCCTGCGAGACCGGCTTCACGGTGACTGTCTCTTAATGTGTATAAGAGACAGAGGGCCGGGTCGGCGAGGCCGGCGAGGTTCTGGATCTTCTTGGGGTTGCCGGGGGCCGTGACGATCGTGAGGCGGTTCTTGGCGATGGTCGTGGGGGCGTTCGTCTTCTGCCGGAGGTCGTCCATCGTCTTGGTGTCGGCCGTCACCAGGGCGTCGGCCGGGGCGCCCTGGCGCACCTGGGCCGCCAGCTCCTGGGAGCCCGCGAAGGAGAAGTTCACGTGGGTGGAGGGGTGGGCCTTCTCGTAGGCCTCGCCCGCTTCTTTGAAGACGTCCGTCAGGGATGCCGCCGCCAGGACCGTGATGTCCGTCTGCTGCTTCGGGGTTGCCGTGCCGCACGCCGCCAGGGGGAGGAGCAGGGCTGTCGCCAGGGTCGTCGTACGGATGCGGCGCATGGTTCTCCTAGGCGCGGTCGATGTGCACGTTGGTGGCCTTCACCCGGGCCACCGCCTCCATGCCGACGGTCAGACCGAGCTCTTCGACGGCCTCGCGGGTGAGGAGGGAGACCAGGCGGTGCGGGCCGGCCTGGATCTCGACCTGGGCGGCGACGTCGCCGAGCTTGACGGCCGTGATGATGCCGGGGAAGGCGTTGCGGGCCGTCGTGTACGGCTCGTCGCTCTCGTTCGCCTCGGCCGCCAGGGTGACGGAGAACGCCGCCAGGTCGGGGCCGTCGATGAAGCGCTTGCCCGCCTCGTCGCGGCGGGTGGGGATGCGGCCGGCGTCGGCCCAGCGACGGACGGTGTCGGGGCTGACGCTGAGCAGACGGGCTGCCTGCCCGATGGTGTACGACCGCATGTGCGGCACCGTATGGCGTTACGGGTCGCAGATGCAAGGCGCTTCTAGATTGCTCCCTTGCGGGTGAGGTGGGTGAAGCAGCCCCAGCCCGGCAGGACCGGCAGCCACAGGGTCATCAGGCGGAAGAGCAGGACCGCGGGTGCCGCGATCTCCGCCGGGAGGCCGGCGAAGGTCAGCGCACCGGTGAGGGCGAACTCGACCGCGCCCACGCCGCCGGGGGTCGGGGCCGCGGAGCCCAGGGCGTTGGCGGTCAGGAAGACCACCGCGATGCTGGCGTAGCTGAGCTCGCCGCCGAAGGCGCGGATGGAGGCGTCCAGGCACATGACGTTCGCCGCCGTCAGCAGCAGCATGCCGCCGATGCCGAAGCAGAGCTTCTGCGGGCGCTGGAGGACGTCCAGCATGCGGGGGACCACGCCGGCGAAGAGCGAGCGCACGCGGGTGGAGACGAACTTGCGCAGGACCGGGATCGCGGCGACGACCAGGACGAGGACGGCCGCGGTCAGGAGGCCGCCGATCACCGTGCGGGAGGGGCCGAGGGAGGAGCTGCGCTCGGTGCCGGTGACGTAGCCGAAGGCGAGCAGCAGCATGATGTGGCAGGCCAGACCGAAGAGCTGGGAGGCGCCGACGCTGGCCACCGCGAGGCCGGGGCGGACGCCGGCGCGCTGGAGGAAGCGGGTGTTGAGGGCCACGCCGCCGACCGCGGCGGGGGCCACGATCTTGACGAAGGAGCCGGCGACCTGGGCGAGGACCGTCCGGCCGAAGGTGACCTTCTCGGGCACGAAGCCGAGCAGGCTCATGGCGGCGGCGACGTAGGTCAGCGCCTGGAAGGCCACGGCCATGGCGACCCAGGCCCAGTTGGCCTTGTCGACCAGATCGCCGAACTTGATGTGGGTCAGCTGCGAGAGCAGGAAGTACGCGGCGATCGCGCCCGCGACGAAGCTGATCAGGGTGCGGGGCTTGATGCGCTCGAGGCGTACGGGCTCTATGGGCGCCTGCGGGCGGATCAGCAGGACCTGGCGGCGGATCTGGGCGAGGAGGTCCTCTTCGCGGGCCTCCTCCAGGGCCTCGTCTATCGCCTTCTTCTCCGCCTGCCGTTCGGCCTTGAGCTCCTTGCGGCCGGGCTCCTCGCGGGCCTCCTTGGCGGCGCGGGCGGCCTCGAGGACCTTCTCGCGCTCGCGGTGGGCGCGTTCGCGGGCGAGCTGGCGCAGGGTCGCGCGGCTGACCCGGGTGAGGGCGAGGGGTTGGAGGAGGGGGAGGCTGTCGGCGATGGCGTCGGGGCCCAGGACGTCGACGCCCGTGGCGACCGCGCGCTCGGCGCCGACGCGCAGGCCGAGGGTGACGAGGAGCTGGGCGACGTCCATGCGCAGGACGAGGTCGCCGGCCGCGATCTCGCCGCCCCGGAGGTCGGTGAGGACGACGTTGCCGGAACGATCCACCAGAAGGGCGTCGCCGTCGAGGCGGCGGTGGGCGATGCGGCGCGACTGCAGGGCCTTCAGCTGGCGCCAGGCACCGGTCATCAGCTCGTCGGTGATCTCCTCGTCGGGGACGGCGCCCAGGGGGCGGCCGCCGACGTGCTCGTAGATGAGCATCACGGCGTCCGGGCCGAGCTCGGAGGTGGCGATGAGCTTGGGGGCGTTGGCACCGGCGGCGATGGCCGCGTAGGCGAGCAGCGCCTCCTGCTCGAGGGCCTGGCGCAGGGAGAGCAGGCTGCGGCGCTGGATGGTGCCGCGCAGGGCCAGGCGCTGCCAGACGCGGTAGAAGAAGCCCTGGGCCTGCTGCTCGCGGTCGACGACGGTGACGTCGAGGGGCGCGCCCTCCTCGAGGGTGACGATGTAGCGGCGGCCCCGGTCGGGATGGGCCTCGTCCGGTTCGGGCTCCTCGGAACGCAGCGCGGTGACGGGTTTGAAGCCGACGCGCCGCAAACCGGCGAGAAGGTGCTGACC
>KL569421.1:24904-27099 GCA_000715685.1 Streptomyces lilacinus | reverse complement strand
AGATGTGTATAAGAGACAGGGACGGTGGTGACGATGGAGAACGGCGTGGTGTAGCCGTTGACCAGGACGGCGAAGGCGTCCAGCAGGAGGACGGCCCACATGGCCACGCGCCAGCGGGGGCGGCGGGACATGCCGACGGCCGTCATGTAGGCGATCACGGGGGCCAGGTAGCCGTGCACCGGGTCGGTGAAGCCGCCGGTGGGGGCGAGCTGGGTGAGCGCGTCGCGGATCGACTCGGGGGCCTGTTCGGCCACCCACAGGTCGGTGGCCAGGGACACGCCGTGCGCGAGGACGGCGGCCAGGACGCCGTCGGCGATCCGCAGGCCGTCCCGTTTGATGAGCCGTTCGATCGCGAAGGCGACGGGGACGATGAAGACCGCGATGTTGGCCGTCAGGCCGGCGAAGCTCGCCAGCAGCTGGGGCGCCTTGCCGGTGCTCTCGCCGATGTCCTTCTCGAGGCCGGCGGTGGTGAAGTGCGCGAAGGTCGCGAGCGCGAGCACCAGGGCGATGCCGATGATGCCCAGCAACAGGCGCACCAGGTCGGCGGGCCGGTGGACGCGGGCGGGGAGCAGCGGCTCGTCGCCGGACACCTTGTCGATGTGGCCCTCCCCGCCGTAGCCGTCCTCGGGCAGCATTCGGGGGGCGCTGTCCCCCTCATGAGGCTGCGCGCCCTGCTCGCCGTCTGTCTCTTCTTGGTCTCGTATCACCAGTCACCGCCCGGAAGATGGTGGCATGACCCGGCCGGGCAAGGGGGTATCAGGGTGCATTTCGGGGGGCGCGGACTCCGGATCGTACGCTGTGTGGTGCGAAGACGCACTCTGAGTGATCGGGTGGCGGTGTCGGTGGTCTGCGGCAGTATGGGCCGGATGAGCGAGCTTCCGGAGTACGCCGAGCGGGTGCTGGCCGTCGCCGAGCTGATCCCCAGCGGCCGGGTGATGACGTACGGCGACGTGGCCGAGTGGCTCGACGAGGGCGGGCCCCGACAGGTCGGGCGCGTCATGGCGCTGTACGGCGGGGCCGTGCCCTGGTGGCGCGTGGTCCGCGCCGACGGCACGCTGCTGCCCGGCCACGAGGCCCGGGCGCTCGAGCGCTACCGCGCGGAGGGCACCCCGCTGCGGGAGACCCCCGGACACGCGCCGCGCCTCGCCATGGCCCGCGCCCGCTGGGACGGCTCGGGTGTGAATCCGGACACCTGACGGGGCCCGCCGACGGCGGCCTCCGGGGCCCTCGTTCCCAGGCATTACCCGAACGGATGAGATCACGGAAGAGGGACGGCGACTCCCGGGACGCCCTGCGCCCCGGCCGCCTCCTGGCGTAGCGTCGGGGACCGCCCTTCGCACCGGGCTCAGCAGCAAACCCCGCACCTCCACCAGGACCGGCAACCCACGTGAGTTCCTCCCCCTCCCCGCTTCGGCCCTCTCCGGGCGCGTACCGCCTGGTGCGCACCCGGCCGGGCCCCGCGGCCCCACCCGAGCTGGACGCACGCCGGCGCGCGGTGGTTGAGCACCGCCGGGGACCGCTGCTGGTCCTCGCCGGACCGGGCACGGGCAAGACGACGACGCTCGTCGAGGCGGTGGCCGAGCGGGTGCGGCGCGGCACCGACCCCGAGCGGATCCTCGTGCTCACCTTCAGCCGCAAGGCGGCCGTCGAGCTGCGCGACCGGATGGCGGCCCGGCTCGGCGGCGCCCGCGCGCCGCAGGCGACGACCTTCCACTCGTACTGCTACGCCCTGGTCCGCGCCCACCAGGACGTCGAGCTGTTCGTCGAGCCGATGCGACTGCTGTCCGGCCCCGAGCAGGACGTCATGGTGCGCGAGCTCCTCGAGGGCGAGCTCGAGCTGGCGCGCGAGGGGCGCGGCCGGGTGCGCTGGCCCGACGAGCTGCGCGCCTGCCTGACCACGCGCGGCTTCGCCGACGAGATGCGTGCCGTGCTCGCGCGCAGCCGCGAACTGGGCCTGGGCCCGGGTGAGCTGGAGGCCTTCGCCCGCCGCACCGGCCGCCCCGACTGGCGCGCCGCCGCCGCCTTCCTCGCCGAGTACCTGGACGTGCTGGACGCGCGCGGCGTGCTCGACTACGCGGAGCTGGTGCACCGCGCGGTGCTGCTCGCCGAGCGCGCCGAGGTCGCCGCGGAACTGGGCCGCAGCTACGACGCGGTCTTCGTCGACGAGTACCAGGACACCTGTCTCTTATACACAT
>KL569421.1:21347-24649 GCA_000715685.1 Streptomyces lilacinus | reverse complement strand
ATGTGTATAAGAGACAGGCCTTCGGCGACCCCGACCAGTCGATCTACGCCTTCCGGGGCGCGGACGTGGGCGGCATCCTCGAATTCCCGCACGCCTTCCCGCGCCCGGACGGCTCGCCCGCGCCCGTCGAGGTCCTCACCACCTCGTACCGCTCGGGCGCGAACGTCCTGGCCGCCACCCGGCAGCTCACCCGCCGCATGCCGCTGACCCGGCTGCCGGCCGACGCCGTGCGGGCCCACCGGGAGCTCACGGCCGCGCGGGACGGCGGCCGCGTGGAGGCGTACACCTACCCCACGGCCGGCGCGGAGCTCGACAACATCGCCGACATCCTCCGCCGCGCCCACCTCGAGGACGGCGTCCCCTGGCAGGACATGGCCGTCCTCGTCCGCGCCGGCTCCCGCTCGATACCGTCCCTGCGCCGCGCCCTGACCTCGGCCGGCGTCCCCGTCGAGGTCGACGGCGACGACGTCCCCCTGCGCCACGAACCCGCGGTCGCCCCCCTGCTCGCGGCCCTGCGGGCGGTGGCGGAGCCGGACGAGCGGTTCGACCCCGAGACGGCGCTCACCCTCCTCACCTCCCCCCTGGGCGGCATGGACAGCGCCGACCTCCGCCGCCTCGGCCGCGCCCTGCGCGAGGAGGAGCGGGCCGCCGGCAGCGCCGTCCCGAGACCTTCGGACACCCTCATCGCCGAGGCCCTCGCCGAACCCGAGCGGTTGGCCGCGCACGACCCCGCGTACGCCCGGGGCGCCCAGCGCCTGGGCACCCTCCTGCGCACCGCCCGCGAGCTCCTCGCCAAGGGCGGCACCGCCGAGGAGGCCCTCTGGCACCTCTGGGACGGCACCCCCTGGCCCTCCCGCCTGCAGCGCGCCGCCCACCGCGGCGGCGCCGCCGGCCGCAACGCCGACCGTGACCTCGACGCCGTGTGCGCCCTCTTCGAGACCGCCGCCCGCGCCGAGGAGCGCACCGGTGGTCGCGGCGCCCTGAACTTCCTCGACGAGCTCGACGCCCAGGACATCGCCGCCGACACCCTCACCCGCCGGGCCGTGCGCCCCGACGCCGTCCGCCTGATGACCGCCCACCGCGCCAAGGGCCTCGAGTGGCGGCTCGTCGTCGTCACCGGTGTCCAGGAGGGCCTCTGGCCCGACCTGCGCCGCCGCGGCTCGCTCCTGGAGGCCGACCGCATCGGCCGCGACGGCCTCGCCGAGCCCCTCACCCCCGGCGCGCTCCTCGCCGAGGAGCGCCGGCTGTTCTACGTGGCCGCCACGCGCGCCCGGGACCGCCTGGTCGTCACCGCCGTCAAGGCCGCCGCCGAGGACGGCGACCAGCCCTCCCGCTTCCTGACCGAGCTCGGCACCGCACCCGTCGACGTCACCCAGCGCCCGCGCCGCCCGCTGGCCGTCGCCGCGCTCGTCGCCGAGCTGCGCGCCACCACCGTCGACCCCGCCGTCTCCGAGGCCCTGCGCGCGGCCGCGGCCGAACGGCTCGCCCGCCTCGCCGCGCTGACCGACGAGGAGGACCGGCCGCTCGTGCCCGCGGCCCACCCGTACCGCTGGTGGGGCCTGGAGGACCCCACGCACAACGAGCTGCCCCTGCGCGACCCGGAGCGCCCGCTCGCGCTGTCCGGCTCGGCCCTCGGCCAGCTGACCGGCACCGGCTGCTCCCTGCAGTGGTTCCTGGGCCGCGAGGTGAAGGCCGACGCCCCCGCCACCGCCGCCCAGGGCTTCGGCAACGTCGTCCACGTCCTCGCCGACGAGGTCGCCTCCGGCCGCACCCCGGCCGACCTCGCCGTCCTGATGGAACGCCTCGAGACGGTCTGGGACTCCCTCGCCTTCGACGCCCCCTGGAAGTCCCAGCAGGAGAAGGAACAGGCCCGCGCCGCCCTCGAGCGCTTCCTGCGCTGGCACGTCATGGAACGCGGCCGCACCCCCGTGGCCACCGAGCACCCCTTCGACGTCACGCTCGAGGCCGAGCAGTACCTCATCCGCATCCGCGGCTCCATGGACCGCGTCGAGCGCGACGCCCAAGGACGCGCCTACGTCGTCGACTTCAAGACCGGCAAGAACGCGCCCTCCGCCCGCGAGGTCGAGCAGCACCCCCAGCTCGCCGTCTACCAGCTCGCCGTCGCCGAGGGCGCCGTCGACGACCTCTTCGAGGGCGCCCGTCCCGCACCGGGCGGCGCCGAGCTCGTCCAGCTGCGCCAGGGCGCGCCCAAGAAGGAGGGCGGCGACACCCTGCCGAAGGTCCAGGCCCAGGAGCCCCTCGACGGCGCCCGGGTGGGCGAGCTCCTCGCCGAGGCCGCGGGCCGCGTCCTCGAGGAACGTTTCGCCCCCCGCCCCGGCCAGCACTGCGCCCACTGCGCCTTCCGCGCCTCCTGCACCGCCCGGCCCGAGGGCCGGCACATCGTGGAGTAGGAGTGTCAGTGCCCCCCGCTAGCGTTTCCCGTGTGACGCGCCTGACCGACCCCGAGGAGCTCAAGGAGCTCCTCGGCATCCCGTTCACCCCGGAGCAGACGGCCTGCATCACCGCGCCGCTCGCCCCGCAGGTCATCGTGGCCGGCGCCGGCTCCGGCAAGACCACGGTCATGGCCGCGCGCGTCGTCTGGCTCGTCGGCACGGGCCAGGTCGCCCCCGAGCAGGTCCTGGGCCTGACGTTCACCAACAAGGCCGCCGGCGAGCTGTCCGAGCGCGTCCGCAGGGCCCTCGGCGAGACCGGCATCACCACCGAGGACGAGGACGGCGAGCCGCGCGTCTCCACCTACCACGCCTTCGCCGGCCAGCTCCTCAAGGAGCACGGCCTGCGCATCGGCCTCGAGCCCACCGCCCGGCTCCTCGCCGACGCCACCCGCTTCCAGCTCGCCGCCCGCGTCCTGCGCTCCTCCCCGGGCCCGCACCCCGCCCTCACCCGGTCCTTCGCCGACCTCGTCGCCGACCTCCTCGCCCTCGACGCCGAGCTCGCCGAGCACCTCGTCACCCCCGCCCGGCTGCGCGCCCACGACCGGGAGCTCCTCGCCGCCCTCGAGCACGCCAAGCTCACCAACGCCGACCTGCGCAGGGTCCCCGAGACGGCCCGCGCCCGCCTCGAGCTGCTCGACCTCGTCGAGGACTACCGCCGCGAGAAGCGCGCCCGCGACCTCCTCGACTTCGGCGACCAGATCGCCCTCTCCGCCGAACTCGCCCGCACCCGACCCGAGGTCGGCCGCATCCTGCGCGAGCAGTTCGCCGTCGTCCTCCTCGACGAGTACCAGGACACCTCGGTCGCCCAGCGCATCCTCCTCGCCGGCCTCTTCGGCGGCGGCACCGGCT
>KL569421.1:20916-21035 GCA_000715685.1 Streptomyces lilacinus | reverse complement strand
CGGCGCCCCCTGCCAGGCCATCTACGGCTGGCGCGGCGCCTCCGTGGCCAACCTCGACGACTTCCCGCACCACTTCCCCCACCGCGACGGTCCCCCCGGGCCGGGAGGCGTGCTCGGGC
>KL569421.1:17242-20598 GCA_000715685.1 Streptomyces lilacinus | reverse complement strand
GGCGGCCGCCTCCTCGACCTCGCCAACGGCCTCGCCGCCCCCCTCCGCGCGCGCCACGAGGGCGTCGAGGCCCTGCGCCCCGCCCCCGGCGCCGAGCGCGACGGCGTGGTCCGCTGCGCCCTGCTGCCCACCCACGCCGAGGAGCTCGCCTGGCTCGCGGACTCCCTCGCCCACCTCGTGCGCACCGGCACCCGCCCCGGCGACATCGCCGTCCTGTGCCGTACGGCGACGGACTTCGCCGACATCCAGGCCGCCCTCGTTCAGCGCGACATCCCCGTGGAGGTCGTGGGCCTCTCCGGACTGCTGCACCTGCCCGAGATCGCCGACCTGGTCGCGGTCTGCGAGGTCCTCCAGGACCCCACGGCCAACGCCTCCCTCGTCCGCCTCCTGACCGGCCCCCGCTGGCGCATCGGCCCCCGCGACCTGGCCCTCCTCGGCCGCCGCGCCCGCACCCTCGTGCCCTACGGCGGCGCGGGCACCGACCCCGAGCGCCGGCTGGCCGAAGCGGTCGAGGGCGTGGACCCCACCGAGACGATCTCGCTGGCCGACGCCCTCGACACCTTCCTCACCACCGCCCCCGACGACCTGCCCTTCTCCTCCGAGGCCGCGGTCCGCTTCGCCCGCCTCGCGACGGAGCTGCGCGACCTGCGCCGCTCCCTCGCCGACCCGCTGATGGACGTCCTCCACCGCGTCCTCGCCACGACGGGCCTGGAGGTCGAGCTCTCGGCCTCGCCCCACGCCCTGGCGGCCCGCCGCCGGGAGACCCTGACCCAGTTCCTCGACATCGCCGCGAGCTTCGCCGCCCTCGACGGCGAGACGACGCTCCCCGCCTTCCTGGGCTTCCTGCGCACCGCCGCGCAGTACGAGAAGGGGCTCGACAGCTCCCTCCCCGGCGGCGAGGACACCGTCAAGATCCTCACGGCGCACAAGTCCAAGGGCCTCGAGTGGGACGTCGTCGCGGTCCCCGGCCTGGTGGCGAAGACGTTCCCGAGCGAGCAGTCCCGCGACGCCTGGACCGCGCAGCCCAAGGTCCTCCCGCACGCGCTGCGAGGAGACGCGGACACGCTCCCCGACGTCCACTCCTGGACGTCGAGGGGCCTCGCCGCCTTCAAAACGGAGATGAAGGAGCACCAGCACACGGAGGAACTCCGCCTGGGCTACGTCACCTTCACCCGCCCCCGCTCCGTCCTCCTGGGCTCGGGCCACTGGTGGGGCCCCCAGCAGAAGAAGCCCCGGGGCCCCTCCACGTTCCTCGAGGCCCTGCGCGCCCACTGCGAGGCGGGCCACGGCGAGATCGAGGCGTGGGCCGAGGCGCCCGAGGAAGGCGCGGAGAACCCTGCCCTGCGCGAAGAGGCGACGGACCACTCCTGGCCCCTGCCCCTGGACCCCGACTCCCTGGCCCGCCGCCGCGCGGCGGCCCAGGCCGTGCTGGCCCACCTCGACCGCCTGTCGACGGCACCGCACCCGGCGGACTCCGAGCCCGCCCACGACCCGGAGTGGCCCCCGCCCCCGGAGGACGAGGAGTACGACGAGCACGAGCCGGAGGACTGGGACGCGCTCCTGCCGACGAGGCCGGAGGCGCCCGAGCCCCCGGCCGTCCCGCAGCCGCGCACGGACCCCGCGTACACCCTCCTGCCCGAGGAGACCCGCACCGTCGCCTCCTGGGACCGCGACCTGGACGCCCTCGCCGGCGAGCTCCGGCGCGCCCGCGCCACGGTCCGGGACGTCGAGCTGCCGCGCACCCTGACCGCGTCGCAGCTGGTCGACCTGGCCGCCGACCCGGACGCGTTCGCCCGGGACCTGGCCCGCCCCATGCCCCGCCGCCCCCAGCCCGCGGCCCGCCGCGGCACCCGCTTCCACGCCTGGGTGGAGTCCCGCTTCGAGGCGCTCCCACTGCCCCTCCTCGGCCCGGACGAGCTGCCCGGCGGCGCGGAGGACGCCCCCGAGATCGTCGACGAGCGCGACCTGGCCGAGCTGAAGGAGGCGTTCCAGCGCACCCCGTACGCCCACCGCACCCCCCACCGGGTGGAGGCGCCCTTCCAGCTCACCCTCGCGGGCCGCACGATCCGCGGCAGGATTGACGCGGTCTACCGAACGCCCGCCCCCGACGGACGTATGGGCGGACCGACGTACGAGATCGTCGACTGGAAGACCCACCGGATCCACGACGCCGACCCCCTCCAGCTGGCGATCTACCGCCTGGCCTGGGCCGAGCAGCACGGCATCCCGCTGTCGTCCGTCACCGCCGCCTTCGTCTACGTACGTGACGGCGAGGTCGTCCGCCCGCCCGCGCTCCCGGACCGGGCCGAGCTCGAACGGATCCTCCTCGGGGAGGAAGCGTGAGGAAACCCGGTCTTGGTCACCCGGTGTGTCCGGATAGGCTCGATGGCATGAGCAACACCCCGGACAGCGCCGTCCGCGCGTACATCGACGACCACCGCGCCGCGTTCCTCGAGGACCTGGCCGCGTGGCTGCGCATCCCCTCCGTCTCGGCGGACCCGGCCCACGCGCCCGACGTGCGCCGCAGCGCGGAGTGGCTGGCGGCGAAGCTCAGGGAGACGGGCTTCCCCACCGTGGAGATCTGGGAGACCGGCACGGAGGACGCCCCCGGCGCCCCCGCCGTCTTCGCGGAGTGGCTCGCCGACGGGGAGCAGTCCGAGGCGCACACCCCCACGGTGCTGGTCTACGGCCACCACGACGTCCAGCCCGCCGCCCGCGAGGACGGCTGGCACACGGACCCGTTCGAGCCGACGACCGTGGGCGGCAGGCTCTACGCCCGCGGCGCGGCCGACGACAAGGGCCAGGTGTTCTTCCACACCCTGGGCGTCCGCGCCCACCTGGCCACCACCGGCCGCACGACCCCCGCGGTCAACCTCAAGCTCCTGATCGAGGGCGAGGAGGAGTCCGGCTCGCCGAACTTCCCGGCGCTCGTCCACGCGAAGGCCGACCGCCTCGCCTGCGACGCGGTGATCGTCTCGGACACCGGCATGTGGTCGGAGGACACCCCCACCGTCTGCACGGGCATGCGCGGCCTCGCCGAGTGCCAGATCGACCTGTACGGCCCGGACCAGGACATCCACTCCGGTTCCTTCGGCGGCGCCGTGCCGAACCCGGCCACCGAGGCCGCCCGCCTGGCCGCCGCCCTGCACGACGAGGACCGCCGGGTGACGCTCCCCGGCTTCTACGACGGCATCGCGGAGCTCGGCGACGAGGAGCGCGAGCTGATCTCCGAGCTGCCCTTCGACGAGAAGCGCTGGCTGGGCGCGGCGCACTCGCACGGCACGCTCGGCGAGGCGGGCTACAGCACCCTGGAGCGCATCTGGGCCCGCCCCACCGCCGAGGTGAACGGCATCGGC
>KL569421.1:15908-16963 GCA_000715685.1 Streptomyces lilacinus | reverse complement strand
GCCGAGGTGAACGGCATCGGCGGCGGCTACCAGGGCCCCGGCGGCAAGACGATCGTGCCGTCGACGGCCCAGCTCAAGCTGTCGTTCCGGCTGGTGGCGGGCCAGGACGCGGACCGCGTCCAGCAGTCGCTGCGCGACTGGGTGGCCGCCCGCCTCCCCGCCGGCATCCGGCACGAGACCACGTTCACGGGCTCGACCCGTCCGTGCCTGACCCCGCTGGACCACCCGGCCCTCGAGTCCGTCGTCCGCTCGATGGGCCGCGCCTTCGAGCAGAAGATCCGCTTCACCCGCGAGGGCGGCTCGGGCCCGGCGGCGGACCTGCAGGACGCCCTGGGCGCCCCGGTGCTCTTCCTCGGCATCTCGGTGCCCTCGGACGGCTGGCACGCCCCGAACGAGAAGGTCGAGCTGGACCTCCTCATGAAGGGCGTGGAGACCACCGCCTACCTGTGGTCCGACCTGGCCGAGACCCACCGCGTCACCACGACCGGGCGCTAGCCGGGCGCGCACGCGCGGCCACAGGCACTCACAGCACGTATCACCACCGTCAACAGGGGGAGTTGGAAGCAGCCGTGACCACGAGGACCGACTGGACCGATCTCGGGGCCGCCCGGCCCATCACGCTCAGCGGGGCGAGCGGCATCGACCGTGCCGCGCACCACCGTCTGGACGAGGCGTGGCTCTCCGCCGCCTGGAGCCACCCCTCGACGCGGGTCTTCGTGGTCTCCGGGGGGCAGGCGCTGATCGACGACACCCCCGACGGCCGGACCGAGCTGGTGATGACGCCCGCCTTCGAGGCGCCGGTCACCGAGACCCACCGCTACTTCCTGGGCCAGGACGAGGACGGGGTGGCCTACTTCGCCCTGCAGAAGGACGCGCTGCCGGGCCGCATGGACCAGTCCGCGCGCCCGGCCGGGCTGCGCGAGGCGGGCCTGCTGCTCTCCCCGCGCGACGCGGGCCTGCTCGTGCACGCCGTCGCCCTGGAGAACTGGCAGCGGCTGCACCGCTTCTGCTCCCGCTGCGGCGAGCGCACGGTGATCGCGGCGGCGGGCCACATC
>KL569421.1:15250-15676 GCA_000715685.1 Streptomyces lilacinus | reverse complement strand
CTGCGGCGCCGAGCACTACCCGCGCACGGACCCCGCCGTGATCATGCTGGTCACGGACGAGAAGGACCGGGCGCTGCTGGGCCGCCAGATGCACTGGCCGGAGGGCCGCTTCTCGACGCTCGCCGGCTTCGTCGAGCCGGGGGAGTCCATCGAGCAGGCCGTGCGCCGCGAGGTCGCCGAGGAGGCGGGCGTGGCCGTCGGCGACGTGGAGTACATCGCGAGCCAGCCCTGGCCGTTCCCGTCCAGCCTCATGCTGGGCTTCATGGCGCGGGCCACGTCCGCGGACATCCAGGTGGACGGCGAGGAGATCCACGAGGCGCGCTGGTTCTCCCGGGACGAGCTGCGGGCCGCGTTCGAGTCCGGGGAGGTCCTGCCTCCGACCGGGATCTCGATCGCGGCCCGACTGATCGAGCTCTGGTACGGCGA
>KL569421.1:13130-14977 GCA_000715685.1 Streptomyces lilacinus | reverse complement strand
GCCGGCGGCGGCCGGCGGCTCCGATCAGGCGCCTCAGGCGCCGATCTTGGCCTTCACCTGCGCCAGCGAGGGGTTGGTGAGCGTGGAGCCGTCCGGGAAGAGAACGGTGGGGACGGTCTGGTTCCCGCCGTTCGCCTTCTCGACGAAGGCCGCCGAGTCGGCGTCGAGCTCGATGTTGACCTCGTTGTAGGCGATGCCCTCGCGGTCCAGCTGGGTCTTCAGCCGGCGGCAGTAGCCGCACCAGGTGGTGCTGTACATCGTCACGGTGCTCGACATGCGACCCGCGCTCCTTCTGCTCGGTTTCTTCTCGGTGGCGTACCGGTGTGCACCGGGGTGCGCCGGAGGGGGAACGCGGACCCGAGGGCCCGCCATTCCCGCGCGTACGGCGGTGTGCGCGGTCGCACACCGCCCTACGTCGTCGCCGGTACCGCCGTCCGTATTAGTACGACCATCCTGTCGCACCTGTGGACGACATTCCCGGTCGCCCCCGTGGACCTGGCAGCATGGCGGGGTGACAGCAGCAACGCACTCCACCCTCTTCCCCCAGGTGCCGGACTCGGCCGACGCGGTGCTCGACGGGCTCGACCCCGAGCAGCGCGAGGTGGCCACCGCCCTGAGCGGACCGGTGTGCGTGCTGGCCGGCGCCGGCACGGGCAAGACGCGGGCGATCACCCACCGCATCGCCTACGGCGTGCGGTCCGGGGTGCTGCAGCCCGCCAGTGTGCTCGCCGTCACGTTCACCAACCGCGCCGCGGGCGAGATGCGCGGCCGGCTGCGCCAGCTGGGCGCGGGCGGGGTGCAGGCCCGTACGTTCCACTCGGCGGCGCTGCGGCAGTTGCAGTACTTCTGGCCCAAGGCGGTGGGCGGCGAGATGCCGCGGCTGCTCGACCGCAAGGTGCAGGTCGTCGCGGAGGCGGCGGCCCGCTGCCGGGTCCGGCTCGATCGCAACGAACTGCGGGACGTCACGGCCGAGATCGAGTGGGCCAAGGTCACCCAGACCGTCCCCGAGGACTATCCGGCCGCCACCGCCAAGGCCGGCCGCGAGGTCCCCCGCGACGCCGCCGAGATCGCCCGGATCTACGGCATGTACGAGCAGCTCAAGCGCGAGCGCGGCGTGATCGACTTCGAGGACGTGCTGCTGCTGACGGTGGGCGTGCTCCAGGACCGGCACGACATCGCGGAGACCGTCCGCCGGCAGTACCACCACTTCGTGGTCGACGAGTACCAGGACGTCAGCCCGCTGCAGCAGCGGCTGCTGGAGCTGTGGCTGGGCGACCGGGACAGCCTGTGCGTGGTCGGCGACGCCAGCCAGACCATCTACTCCTTCACCGGCGCCACCCCGGACCACCTGCTGAACTTCCGCACCCGTCATCCGCACGCCACGGTCGTCAAGCTCGTCCGCGACTACCGCTCCACCCCCCAGGTGGTCCACCTGGCCAACGGCCTGCTCGCCCAGGCCCGCGGCCGGGCCGCCGAGCACCGGCTGGAGCTGGTCTCCCAGCGCGACCGCGGTCCCGAGCCGGTCTACGGCGAGTACGCGGACGAGCCCGCCGAGGCCGAGGGCACCGCCCGCCGGGTCCGGGACCTCATCGACTCCGGGGTGCCCGCGAGCGAGATCGCGATCCTCTACCGGATCAACGCCCAGTCCGAGGTCTACGAGCAGGCCCTCGCCGACGCCGGGGTGCCCTATCAGCTGCGCGGCGCCGAGCGCTTCTTCGAGCGGCCCGAGGTCCGCGAGGCCGGGCTGCTGCTGCGCGGCGCCGCCCGTGCCGGCGGCCACTCCGACCCCCAGCTCGCCGACGTCGAGGACCTGCCCTCCCAGGTGCGGGCCGTGCTGGGCACCCGCG
>KL569421.1:10483-12871 GCA_000715685.1 Streptomyces lilacinus | reverse complement strand
CCCCCGCGGCTGGACGCCCGAGCCGCCGGCGGGCTCGGGTGCCGTGCGGGACCGCTGGGAGTCGCTGGCGGCCCTGGTGCGGCTCGCCGAGGACTTCGCCCGGGCCAGGCCGGGGGCCGGCCTCGCCGATCTGGTCGTCGAGCTGGACGAGCGGGCGAGCGCCCAGCACGTCCCGACCGTGGAGGGCGTGACGCTCGCCTCGCTGCACGCGGCGAAGGGCCTGGAGTGGGACGCCGTCTTCCTGGTCGGTCTCACCGACGGCATGCTGCCGATCACCTACGCCAAGACCGACGAGCAGGTGGAGGAGGAGCGCCGCCTGCTCTACGTCGGCGTCACCCGGGCCCGGGTCCACCTCTCCCTGTCCTGGGCGCTGTCCCGGGCCCCGGGCGGCCGCCCCTCGCGCCGGCCCACCCGCTTCCTCAACGGCCTGCGGCCCGGCTCGGCCGCCCCCCGTCCGGGGAGCCCGGGCGGGCCGGGGGTCGCCGGGGTCGTCGGCGGTGCCGGCGGCGCGGGCCTGGGGGGCGTCGAGCGCGGCGCGCGCAGGCGGCGCGGCTCCGCGCGGTGCCGGGTCTGCGGACGGACCCTGACCGACGCGGGCGAGATCAAGCTGATGCGCTGCGAGGACTGCCCCGCGGAGCTGGACGAGGCGCTCTACGAGCGGCTGCGCGACTGGCGGGCCGAGCAGGCAGCCCTGCTGGGGCAGCCGGCCTTCTGCGTCTTCACCGACAAGACGCTTCTCGCGATCGCCGAGGCCGTTCCGGGAACCGAAGCGGAGCTGGCGTGCATCTCAGGAGTCGGAGGACGGAAGCTCGGCAGGTTCGGGGCCGACGTTCTCGCCCTGTGCGCAGGCGGGGATCCGGGGTCGGAAGACGTGTCCCAGGACACGTCCGAAGAATCTCCGGAAAAATAGTTTGCGCGCGCGGAGGGACTCCCCATAGCCTTCCGAGCAGGGAAGCGACGGGCCTTTCAGGATCCGTTGATTCCGTGCTGTACTGAACCGAAGAGTCGGACCGGTTTCCCCCGGTCCCCGAGTCGCCGAGAGGAGGCGGAGAAAATGATCAGCTACATGGCCAGCGAGAAAATGACCGATCGTCAGATCGGCTCCGCCCGCATGCTCGGCTTCACCTTCGACGTCCAGGGCACCGGTCTGTCCGGCGCCGGCGCCACCTCGTTCCTGTTCGAACAGCGACCGACCAAGGCGTCCGAGGTAGCGGCAGCAGCAGAGGCACAGGCCCAGGCCTATGTCGTCGCGGCGGCGGCCAATGGCGCCGGATCCCTGAACGCACAGCACCACCTTCCCAAGACGTGGGCCTTCCGTGGGCTCGAACCCTGGAGAGATCCAGCCTGATCGGCACGATCAGGTCGGCACCTTCCAGGGCCGCGGAACCCACACCGGGATCCGCGGCCCTTTCGCTTGCCCCGAACGCCGGGGAAAACCAGCCCGGCCACCAGCCGGAACAACAGACGAGGAAACACACACCGTGCAACTCAAGGCGCACACCCCGTCAGTAGCGACCGACCTGATCCCCCCGCCCGTCCCCACGGAGGACTCCTTGACCCCCCTCACCGCCCTGACCGACCTCGACGACGCCATCGAGAACCTCGGCGTCCCGGTCCCGTGCCGCAGCTACGACCCGGAGGTCTTCTTCGCCGAGTCCCCGGCCGACGTCGAGTACGCCAAGTCGCTCTGCCAGACCTGCCCGCTGCGTGCGGCCTGCCTCGCCGGCGCCAAGGACCGCCGTGAGCCGTGGGGCGTCTGGGGCGGCGAGCTGTTCGTCCAGGGTGTGGTCGTCGCCCGCAAGCGGCCGCGTGGTCGCCCGCGCAAGAACCCGGTCAGCGCATGATCACCACCGGCACCATCGACCGCCCCTCGACGCACGACCCCAAGAAGCAGGACCCGACCATGCAGCGCCCGTCCCCCGAGCCGTTCGGCCCCCGTGCCGCCGCCCATGACATCTCCGGTGCGACCGAGTCGCGCCAGAACAGGAACCACGCCATGCAACTCATCCCAGAAGCCCTGGCCAGGGCTCATATGCACGACCGCCTGCGGGAGGCCGAGTCCCAACGCAGGGCCGTGCGGCTGGCCGCCGCCCGGCGCATGCAGCGTCGCGCCGAGCGCGCCTCGCGGCGCGCGCGCCGCGCCCTGGCCATGGCCGTCATGCACTGAGTCACCCGCGGGGTCGTTCCGTCCGGAACGGCCCCGCGGTGCGTTGGGTGCGCCACCCGCACCCGGCCCGCTCGCGGGGATATCGTCTGGGAGTGGACCACAAGACGCATGATCCTGTGCAGTCGGACCCCGAGCCCTCCGAGCCCGTCACCTGCGCTCGCTGCGGCACCCAGGCCCCCGGCGGGACCCCGCCGCCGACCTGGATCTGCTCTTATACACAT
>KL569421.1:0-10206 GCA_000715685.1 Streptomyces lilacinus | reverse complement strand
TGTGTATAAGAGACAGCGGCAGCCGTCACTACTTCTGCGACGACTGCGCCCGCGCCAACCTCAGAGCGATCGAGGGCAGGCTCGACTCCTCCTGGTGGTGAGCCCCGCCCGACGGCGGGGCCCCTCACGGAGCGTCAGGCCGGGGTCTCCTGCCCGCGGTCGACGGGCGCGAAGCCGGGCACCCACGCCTCCATCTCCTCGCGCAGCCGCACGGTGGCGCCCAGCTGGCACAGCACCCCTATGGTGCTCGTCGTCACCCGGTGGATCAGCAGATACGCCGGAGGCAGATTGAGCTGCCGGGCCAGCTGGTACGCGGGGGAGCGGGGATCGGCGATCCGGGTCGCCTGAGCCCGCATCCAGTCCCGGGTGAAGGTGAACTCCTCCACCTGCGCGGGCTCGATGATGGGCAGGAGATAGTCGAGCACCGCCCCGGGATCCAGCTCGATCTCCGGCTTGACGAACCCCTCGGTCCGCAGCAGCTCGTGGACCTCCTCCGCCTCGCCGTCCAGCGCCAGCCGCAGCGTGCTCCCGATCTCCACCGGCAGCCCTCTCGGCAGCCGGTCGACGGTACCGAAGTCCAGCACGCCCAGCCGCCACTTCTCCGGCGGGCCGTCGGGGGCGTCCCCGGTGATCAACCGGAAGTTGCCCGGGTGCGGATCGGCGTGCAGCAGACCCGTGCGGGCCGCGCCCGAGAAGAGGAAGCGGGCCAGCAGCTGACCGGCCCGGTCGCGCTGCTCCTGGGTGCCGTCCGCTATCACCTCCGACAGCGGCAGGCCTTCGAGCCACTCCGTCACCAGCACCTGGTCGCTGTGATGGACCACGTCCGGCACGGTCACATCGGCATCACCGGCGAACTCCCGCGCGTGCGCGCTCTGGGCCCGCGCCTCCAGCTCGTAGTCGAGCTCCTCCGAGACGCGGTCGCGCAACTCGGTGATCAGCGGCTTGATGTCCATGCCGGGCACCAGCGGCCCCAGCAGCTTGGCGAACCGGCCCAGTTGCGTCAGATCGGACAGCAGCGCCTCACCGGCGCCGGGGTACTGCACCTTGACGGCGACCTCCCGGCCGTCGTGCCAGACCGCGCGGTGCACCTGCCCGATGGAGGCCGCGGCCGACGGCCGGTCCTCGAACTCCTCGAACAGATCCCGCCAGTCCTTCCCGAGCCGCTCGGCCAGCGCCGCGTGCACCGACTTCACCGGCATCGGCGGCGCCGCCTCCTGAAGCTTGGTCAGCGCCGCCCGGTAGGGCCCGGCGATCTGCTCCGGAAGGGCGGACTCGAAGACGGACAGTGCCTGACCGAGCTTCATGGCGCCCCCCTTCAGCTGCCCGAGCGTCGCGAACAACTGCTCGGCCGTGCGCTGCTGCAGCTCCGCGGCGATCTTCTCCGCCGGCCGGCCGCCGATGCGCTTCCCCAGCCCGAGCGCCGTGCGCCCCGCGAACCCCAAGGGCAGCGCGGCCAACTTGGCGGTACGGGTGACCGCCTTGCGGGGTAGATCAGACATGCGCCCCTCCAACTAGCTGAACAGCCACGCCTCGGACGGCGGTTACCGGGTCATTGTCGCCTGCGACGCCCCCGCGGCCCCGGCACGCCCCGGTCGCCCGGACCCCGCCGCACCGCACGGACACCGCGGATGCGGCTCGACAGGACAGGGGCGCCAACCCGGACCCGGCAGCGCCAGCTCCAGCCGAACCCCCGCGCCCGGCGCGGGCCCACCGTCGACGAGGGCGAGCGCCCACGCCACGGTCAGCCCCGCCACGACCGTGGCCAGTGCCATGTCGCACGACGGTACCCCCGAGGCCCGCCCCGACCTCCACTGGGCGAGCATCCGGGGCCAGGCCGGATCCCGCTCGGCCCGCTCCCGCTCCACACAGCCCGCGCACGCGGTGGCGCCCGGCAGGACCAGCGGCCCCACCACACCGGTGGCCTCCAGCACGCCCGCGTACAGATGAGGTGTCCCCCGGGCGAGCAGCTCCTCCGCCCCGGCGGGGTCGGGCGCGTAGGCGGCGAGCCCGTCGCGCGGCGCGAGCACCACCAGGCCCGGCGGCGCCTCCTCGCCCGGATCCGCGCGCCCCGCACCCGAGGCACCGGCCCGGGCCCCGGCACGCGCGGGCGGCACCGGCACGGCCCGTCGCACCTCCCGCCGGGCCGCCTCGTCCCGCCGCTCCCCGGTCCGCTCGGCACCCACACCGCCGGGCGCGACGTCCCAGGGCTCCACCCGGCCCCCGTCCTGCACCTCGACCCGGCCCACCCCGGAAGCGGCGAGCAACGCGGCGACCGTCGCCCCCACCCTGCCCGCGCCGCGCACCCGCACCCGCGCGGCCTGCCGCGCCGCCATCACCCGCAGCGCCGCCCCCGGCTCCGGGTGGAGCACGGACAGCGAGGCCAGGTCGGGGCGCAACCGCTCCAGTCCGCCGCCCCGACTCCGCAGCGCCGCCGCGCCCGCGCCGCCGCCCCGCGGATCGTCGAGCAGCCCGGCCCCCGCCAGCCGCGCGACGAGATCGTCGGCCCGACCCTCGGGCAGCCCCAACCCGTCCGCCTCCTCGCGCAGCAGCGGCAGGCCCCGCGTGCCGTCGAGGAGACCGAGGAAGGAGCCCGTCGCGGTGTCCACCGGCCCCAGCACCACCGCGTGCGCGGGAGCGACCCCGAACTGAACCGTGTCACGGCTGCGCCAGGCGCGACGCAGCGCGGGCTTGAGCATCGGATGGGACGCGTCGGCCCCCGCCCCGGTCACGGGCCGGGGTACGGACCCGGTCGTGGCTCCCGGCCGGGACTCGATCGCGGTGCCGGTCTTCATCGTGGTGCCGGATTCGAGCACGGTGCCGGCCCCGCGCACGGTCGCCGGCCTGGTCATGGGCTTCGTCGGCTGCATGGCTCCCCCTCGTTCGGAGCCTCAGCATGCCCGCCCCCGCCCGGCGCCGCCGGAGGTTGTCCACAGGGGAGGGGTGATTGTCATACAAGCCGTGGGCCCTGGGGGTGTTTCCCCGACAACCGACGGAGGGGCGGGACTTCCCCCGCCGCCAGCGGGTAACGTCGGGGCGTGCCCGTCGACCCTCTGCACAGTGCCGCGAGACCGCCGCGCAGCGCCCCGAGCCCGCTCTCCCGAGGTTCGGAGCCGGACGCGGTCGAGGTCCGGCGGAGCGCGCGCCGCCGCAGGACGGTCTCGGCCTACCGCGAGGGCGACCGCACCGTCGTGCTCATCCCGGCCCGGATGTCGGACGCGGAGGAGCGGCGCTGGGTGAGCGTGATGCTCGACAAGCTCGCGGCGCAGGAGAGCCGGCGGATGCTGGGCGACGGCGAGCTCGCCGACCGGGCCCGTCGCCTCTCCGAGCAGTATCTGGACGGCCGGGCGCGCCCCGCCTCCGTCCGCTGGGTCACCAACCAGAACACCCGCTGGGGCTCCTGCACGCCCGCCGAGGGCAGCATCCGCCTCTCGCACCGCCTCCAGGGCATGCCCGAGTACGTCGTGGACTACGTCCTGCTGCACGAGCTGGCGCATCTGCTCGTCCCCGGGCACGGCCCGGAGTTCTGGCGGCTGCTGGAGTCGTACCCGCGCACCGAGCGCGCCCGGGGCTACCTGGAGGGCGTCGTCGCCGCCGACCGGCTGCCCCATCTCCCGGCCGCGCGCACCGAGTAGCCGCGCGCACCGAGTAGGGTTCTCCCCTCCGCGTACCGGTATCGCCACCGTATCGCCCCGGGATCACCTGCTGTCGTTCCCAGCGGATAGCCTGGCGCAACGCATTCACCAGGTTCGGATGGGGGACGGTCGTCACGCATGTCCAGGGAATTCCAGCGCGGCCACAGGGCCAAGATCAGTGACCTGACGGCGGGGACCGATCTGTACGTGGGAGTGCAGATCGGCGGCCCCGGTCTGAGCTTCGACATCAGCTGCTTCGGGCTCGACGCCGACGAGCGGCTCTCCGACGACCGCTACTTCGTCTTCTTCAACCAGCCCAAGTCGCCCGAGGGCGCCATCCAGCTGCTCGGCGAGCAGGCCGGGGACACCGAGTCCTTCCGTGTCACCCTCAACCAGATGCCGGCCCACGTGCGCAAGCTGACCTTCACGGCCACCATCGACGGCGCCGGCCAGATGTCGCAGGTCGGTCCGGGCTACCTCCGTGTCGTCGCGGGCGGCGTGGAGGTGGCGCGGTACGCCTTCACCGGCTCGGAGTTCACCACCGAGCGCGCCGTGATGCTCGGTGACCTCTACCTGAAGGACGTCTGGCGGTTCGCCGCCGTCGGCCAGGGCTTCGACGGCGGCCTCGAGGCGCTGCTGACGAACTTCGGCGGCGAGGTCCTTGAAGAGGAGGAGCCCGCCCCCGCCCCGGCCCCGGCCGCCACGCCCGCCTTCGCGCCCCCGGCGCAGCAGGCTCCGGCCCAGCAGGCCCCGGCCCCCGCGTTCGCCCCGCCCGCGGGCCAGCCCGCCCCGGCACCCCAGTCCCCGCAGGCGCCCCAGCCGCCGGCGCCCGCCCCGAACTTCGCGCCCCCGCCCGGCAGCACACCGCCCCCCGGCGCCCCCGCCGCGCCCCAGGTGCACGCGGCGCCGACCATGGCCGCGCCGATCGCCCCGCCCGGCTACTTCTCCGGCGACCGCACGCCCCCCGGCGGCACCGTCCCGCCGCCCCCCGGCCCGCCCGGTGTCCCGCCGCCGCCGGGTCCGCCCGGCGTGCCCGGGCAGCACGCCCCGCACGGCCAGCACCAGCCCCCGCAGGCCCCCCAGCCGCCGGCGCCCGCGCCCGCGCCCGCGCCGAACCAGGCGTATCCCCAGCAGTCCTACGGCGCCCCCGCCGTACCGGCCCAGCCCTACCCCGGTCAGCAGCCTGCCGCCCCGTACGGGCAGCCCGGTCAGCCCGGTCAGCAGCCCTACGGCCACCCCGCCCAGCCGGGCCACCCCGCCCCGTACGGCGCGGCACCCGGCACGCCGCCCCACGGCACCGGCGCGCCCGCGGCCCCCGGTGTCCAGGTGGCGTTCGACAAGTACCGCGAGGCGCCCACCGGGCAGCGCTGGACGCTCCAGAACCCCAAGCTCGTCCGCGTCGACCTCGGCGCCGACCCGCAGCCCGTGCTGGCCCGCCAGGGCAGCATGGTGCTCTACCAGGGCAAGGTCGACTTCAGCTACAAGGGCGCCGGCTTCATGGGCCGCATCGTCGGCAACGCGACCGGCCAGGAGATGCAGCTGATGCGCTGCACCGGCCGCGGACAGGTCTTCCTCGCGGAGAACTCCGCCCATGTCCACCCCATCCAGCTGGAGAACGACGCGATCTGCGTCAGCGCCGACGCGGTGCTCGCCTTCGACGAGTCCCTGCACCACGAGGTCCGTCGCATCGAGGGCCACGGCATCCCCGGCGGCGCGCTGTTCACCATGCAGTTCCACGGCACCGGCACCGTCGTCGTCAAGACGCACGGCACCCCCGTGGTGCTCCCGGTCACCCCGACCACGTTCGCGGACAGCAACGCCATCGTCGCCTGGTCGGCCGGCGCCCAGGTCATCATCTCCAGCCAGGTGCGGCTGCGCCGCCACCCCTACCCGGGCCACAGCGGGGAGGCCGTCAACCTCCAATTCCGCGGCGCGCCCGGAAACTTCATCGTCGTCCAGCCCTACGAGGTCTGAGGGAGCCCGTCATGGACCAGTCGCTGATCGCGGGCCACGCCCCGACCCCGCCCGCCGCCCGCATGGAGAACCACGGCAGCAGCATGCTGAAGGTCGCCATGCAGACCGGCCACGACCTCTTCGCCCGCACCGGGTCGATGGTCGCCTACGAGGGATTCATCCAGTACGAAGCGAACGCGCCCGCCATCCGGCAGATGGCCTCCCAGTGGCTCACCGGCGAGGGCGCCCCGGTGATGAAGTGCAGCGGCGACGGCCTGCTCTACCTCGCCGACTACGGAGCGGACGTCGTCTGCCTCCAGCTCAACAACGAGTCCGTGTCCGTCAACGGCACCAACCTGCTGGCCTTCGACGCCCACCTGCAGTGGGGCGTCGAGCGCGTCAAGGGCATGGCCAAGTTCGCCGGGCAGGGCCTGTTCAACGTCGTCGTGAGCGGCACCGGTTGGGTCGCGCTCACCTCGCGCGGCACGCCGATCGTCGTCGACTGCGGCCGCGGCGACGACGAGACCTATGTGGACCCCGACGCCCTCGTCGCTTGGTCCACCAACCTGCGGATGAAGGGGAAGCGCAGCTTCAAGGCTTCCTCGATGATCGGCCGCGGCAGCGGCGAGGCCTACCAACTGGGCTTCTCCGGCCAGGGTTTCGTGGTCGTACAGCCCAGCGAGGACAGCACCGACCGGCTCCGGGCCCGGGGCTGAGGGGGACGAGGAGACAATGCAGAGCCCGCTTTTCGGCTACGCCGAGGCCCAGACGCAGGACCGCTACGCCCTGCAGAACCCGCAGATGCTGCGCGTCACCCTCACCGGTCACGAGGACGTGCTCGCCCGCAAGGGCTCGATGGTCGCCTACCAGGGCCTCATCGAGTTCGACGGCGAGTACCGCACGCAGCGTCAGCACGCCGAGCACGTCCACACCGGCGAGGGCCTGGACCTGATGCGCTGCTCCGGGCAGGGCACGGTCTTCCTCGCCAACCTGGCCCAGCACGTCCATGTGGTCGAGGTCGACCACGAGGGCCTGACCGTCGACAGCTCGTACGTCCTCGCGCTGGACTCCACCCTCCACTGGGACGCGGTCGCGGTGGACAGCCAGTTCGGGATCTCCGGCACCGGCGCCTACACCCTCCGCATCAGCGGCCGGGGCAAGGTCGCCCTGATGACGTCCGGGCAGCCGCTGATGCTCCAGGTCACGCCCGACAAGTACGCCTACGCCGACGCGGACGCCGTCGTCGCTTGGTCCTCCTCGCTGCGTATCCAGATGCAGGCCCAGACGACCTCCTCGGGCGTCTGGCGCCGGCGCGGCAGCACGGGGGAGGGCTGGGAGCTCGGCTTCATGGGCAACGGCTACGCGCTCGTGCAGCCCAGCGAGATGCTGCCGCCCCAGGGCGCGCAGATCGGCCAGGGCCTCGCCGCGCAGTACGGCTTCGGCCAGCAGGGCGCCCACGGTCAGAACCAGGGCAACATCTGGTCGAACTGACGGCATGACCTGACGGCATGAGTAAGGGGCGGTCGCCATGGGCGACCGCCCCTTACCAGTTGACCAGAGCTACAGGCGCGCCAGCGTCCGCTTCACCAGCTGGACGACGGAGTCGTCCGCGACGTCGGCCACCTCCGCGTACGGGAACCAGCGCAGGTCCAGCGACTCGTCGCTGATGGCCTCCACCGCGCCGTCCGGCACCAGCGCGGCGTACTGCACGTCCAGGTGCCAGTTGCACGGCGCCGGGATCGGGTGCCGGTCGAGCCGGACCGGGCCGCCCGGCAGCAGCGTCAGCCCGGCGATGCCGGACTCCTCCGTCGCCTCCCGCAGCGCCGCCTCCTCGAGCGTCGCGTCACCGGGCTCGCAGTGGCCGCCCATCTGCAGCCACATCCGCAGCTTGCGGTGCAGCGTGAGCAGCACCCGGCCCCGCGCCGGATCGACCACCAGCGCGCTCGCCGTCAGGTGCCCGGCCTCGCACGGCTTCCACATCCCGTCAGGATGGGCGGCCAGGTGATCCAGATAGACGCCGCGCAGGTCGTCCTGGTCGGCGTACTCCTTCAGCACGCCGACGGCGTTCTCGTGAAGACTCACTTCTTCTCGTCACCCTCGTCCGGCTTGTCCTCGCTGTCCTTCGAGCCCCTGGCCGCCTCGCCGAGCATCTTGTCGATCTCGGAGAAGTCCAGGTGCTCGCGGTGGACGAAGCCGTCGGGGTCGTCCAGGTCGGCGGCGGTCGGCAGCATGTCCGGGTGCTCCCAGAGGGCGTCGCGGCCGTCCATGCCCCGGGCGTCGGTGAGCGAGGCCCACAGGCGCGAGGCGTCCCGCAGCCGGCGCGGCCGCAGCTCCAGGCCGATCAGCGTCGCGACTGTCTCTTATACACATCGAGACAGCTCCAGGCGGGCGAGGGCGGCCTTCTGCGCCGGGGTGTCCTCCGGCTGGAACATGCCCTGCTGGAGGGCCTCCTGCATCTGCTCGGGGTGGGTGGGGTCGAGCTGGCCGACCACGTCCTCGAGCTTCGCGGTGTCGACCTTGATGCCGCGGGCGTAGCCCTCGACGGCACCGAACAGATGCGAGCGGAGCCACGGCACGTGGGCGAAGAGCCGCTGGTGGGCGGCCTCGCGCAGGGCCAGGTACAGCCGCACCTCGTCCTGCGGGACGCCGAGCCCCGAGCCGAACGTCTCGATGTTCACCGGCAGCAGCGCGGCCTTGCCGGCCGGGCCCAGGGGCAGGCCGATGTCGGTGGAGCCGACGACCTCGCCCGCGAGCACGCCCACGGCCTGGCCGATCTGGGTGCCGAACATCGCGCCGCCCATGCTGCGCATCATCCCGAGCAGCGGGCCCGCCATGGCCTGCATCTCCTCGGGCAGGACCTCGCCCATGGCCGCCCCGACGCGCTCGGCGACCGGGTCCACCAGGTCCTTCCACACGGGCAGGGTCGCCTCGACCCACTCCGCGCGGCTCCAGGCGACGGCCGTGCCCGAGCCGGAGGGCAGCGAGGTCACGCCGTCCAGCCACAGGTCGGCCAGGCGCACGGCCTCCTCGACCGCGGCCCGCTCGCCGGCGGAGACGCTCGCGTCCTTGCTGCCGTCGGCGGTGCCCTGCGCGACGGTCTGGCGGGCGATCTGCTTGGCCATGTCCCAGTTCACCGGGCCGCCCTCGTAGGAGAGCATCTGGCCGAGCTGCTGGAAGGCGGCGCCCAGGTCACCGGGGTTCATGGAGCCGAACATCGCGGCGAACGGATTGTCCCCGCCGCCCGCGGCCCCGCCGAACCCGAAGGGATTCGCGGGACCCTGGCCGCCTCCCTGGCCACCGCCCTTCTTCTTGCCGTCGTCGCCGTTCTCCGGCTCCTCCGGCGGAAGACCGAATCCGAATGGGGTGTCACTCACGGGTTTCCTCGGCTCGTAGGGCCGCCGGCTCCGGACCGGCGGCGAATGCCCGACAACACCACCAAGCGTAGACACCTCGCCGCTATCCGGGCTTGGTGCTCCGCTCGCCCGGGGCCTGCGGCAGGATGGACGTCACCTGGTACGTACGCGTCATGACAAACGTGATGGCACATACGTACTGAAGACAACCGCTGGAGACGCCCGGTGAGTTCCCCCGACCGACAAGCCGACCGAGAAGTTCGCGCAGCGCGAAACGGTTCCGCGCCAGACGGCGCGGTCCCGCACGGTGCCCCCGCGCACCGCACGACCCCGACCGGCCGGCGGCCCGTGGTCGCGGTCACCGGTGCCGCGCGCGGGGTCGGTGCGCTGCTCACGCGGCGGCTCGCCGCGTCCGAGGAGATCAAGCACGTCGTGGCCATCGACGAGCGCCGCGGCGACGTGACCGAGGCGCAGTGGCACGTCCTGGACGTCCGGGACCCGGCCATCGCCGAGCGGCTGCGCGGCGCCGACGTCGTCGTCCACCTCGCGCTCGACCTGGACCTGGAGACCGACCCGGCCGCCCGGACCGCCTACAACGTGCGCGGCACCCAGACCGTGCTCACCGCCGCCGCGGCCGCCGGCGTGCACCGGGTCGTGCTGTGCACCTCGGCCATGGTCTACGGCGCCCGCCCGGACAACGACGTGCCCCTCGCCGAGGACGCCGAGCTGCGGGCGACCGCCGAGGCGACGGGCGTGGGGGACCTGCTGGAGATAGAGCGGCTGGCCAGGCGCGCGCCCCGGGCGCACCCCGGCCTGAACGTCACCGTGCTGCGGCCCGCCGTCCTGGTCGGCGGCACCGACACGGCCCTGACCCGCTACTTCGAGTCGCCCCGCCTCCTGGTCGTCGCCGGATCCCGGCCGACCTGGCAGTTCTGCCACGTGGAGGACCTGGTGAGCGCGCTGGAGTTCGCCGCCCTGGAGAAGGCGGAGGGGGAGCTGGCCGTCGGTTGCGACGGCTGGCTGGAGCAGGAGGAGGTCGAGGAGCTCACCGGCATCCGGCGCATGGAGCTGCCCTCGGCCGTCGCGCTCGGCGCCGCCTCCCGGCTGCACCGCCTGGGGCTGACCCCGTCCCCGGCGGGCGACCTGGAGTACACGATGCACCCCTGGGTCGTCAGCGGCCACCGGCTGCACGACGCGGGCTGGCGGCCCCGGTGGACCAACGAGGAGGTCCTCGCGGAGCTGCTGGAGGAGGTCGCGGGCCGCCACAC
>KL569420.1:99325-99960 GCA_000715685.1 Streptomyces lilacinus | reverse complement strand
ACGTCGTCCTCGGCGGCCTCTGGGCGCCCGCGGGGGCCGTCCACCGGGCGGCGCGCCCGTCGGCCGTGGGGGTGCCCGCGGGCACCCTCGCCCGTACGGCCCGTACGGCGCTGACCCTGCTCTCCTCCGGGCCCGGGGCCCGGCACCCGCTGCCGTCGGCGACGCGCCTGCGGGTGGAGGCGGACGGGGAGCTGCTCACCGACCTGGACCGGCCGGTGGGCCGCGTCGCGGTCGCGGCCGTCGCGTCCGGCCTCGCCGAGGTCGTCATCCACGACGCCGCCGCCCGCTCCGCGGACGCGCCGCCGCGGCGGGTGCGGGCGCGGACGGTCACGGTGTCCGGCCCCGATTTCCGCTACCGGGCGGACAACCGGGTCCGGGGGCCGGTGCGGACGCGGACGTGGACGGCGGTGCCGGACGCTTGGCGCTTGACCTTGCCGAAGGGGTAACGGCGCCGCCGCCGGTTCGGCACCGCCGGATGCGCCGGTGGAAGCTGGGCGCCGCTGCGGCGGGAGGGGTTTCCCCAGTCCCGCCCCTTCCCGTAACCGGGGGCGAGCCCCCGGACCCCCGGGGGTCCGGGGCGGAGCCCCGAAAGGGGGGCTGGGGGCGAAACCCCCAGGAAACGGTGAGATGGGGGC
>KL569420.1:96187-99051 GCA_000715685.1 Streptomyces lilacinus | reverse complement strand
TGGGGGCACCTCCCAGCGGTAGCTGGGGGAGGGACCGGGGCCCCACCCCCACGGTCACCCACCCGGCGTGACCAGCCCCGCCTCGTACGCGAAGACCGCCGCCTGCGTGCGGTCGCGCAGACCGAGCTTCACAAGAATGCGGCTGACGTGCGTCTTCACCGTGGACTCCGCCACCACCAAATGGCCGGCGATCTCCGAATTCGACCGCCCCTGCGCCACCAGCACCAGCACCTCCGTCTCCCGCTCCGTGAGATCCCCCACCCGCTCCGGCACCGGCGCCCGCTGCGCCGCGCCCAGGCGCGAGAACTCCTGGATGAGCCGCTTGGTCACCGTCGGGGCCAGGAGCGCCTCCCCCGCCGCCACCACCCGCACGCCGTCCGCCAGCTGCCGCGCCGACGCGTCCTTGAGGAGGAAGCCGCTGGCCCCGGCCCGGAGGGCCTGGTAGACGTACTCGTCGAGGTCGAAGGTGGTGAGCACCAGCACCTTCGCCGCCGCGTCCGCCGCGACGATCTCGCGCGTCGCCTCGAGGCCGTTGAGCTCGGGCATGCGGATGTCCATGAGAACGACGTCCGGGCGGAGCTCCGCGACCTTCTCGATCGCCTGGCGGCCGTCCACGGCCTCGCCGACGACCTCGATGTCCGGCTGGGCGTTCAGCAGGACGGAGAAGCCCTCGCGCACCATCATCTGATCGTCGACGATCAGCACCCGAATGGTCATGCGGCCGTCGCCTCGCCCACCGCGACGGGGATGAAGGCGGCGACCTCGTAGCCGCCCTCGGCCGTGGCCCGCGCCGTGATCTCGCCGCCGAGCATCGCGACGCGTTCGCGCATGCCGAGCACGCCGTGCCCGGCGCCCGGGGCTGTCTCTTATACACACAGGACCTCGACGCGGGCGGCCGCGCCCGGCGCGTGGCGCAGGACGTTGCTGAGGGCCTCCTGGACGATGCGGTACGCCGACAGCTCGACGCCCTGCGGCAGGGGCCGCACCGACCCGGTCGTGACGTGCTCGACGGTCAGCCCGGCGGAGCGGACGTTGGCGTAGAGCGCGTCGAGGTCGGCGAGCGTGGGCTGCGGGGCCTCGGGTGCGGCGAAGGCGTCGGGGTTCTCGGACCGTACGACGCCGAGGACCCGGCGCAGCTCGGTGAGGGCGGCGACGGCGTTCTCCCGGATCGTGGCGAACGCGGCGGCCAGCTCGGGCGGGGTGTCCTGGACGCGGTAGGGCGCGGCCTCGGCCTGGATGGCGACCACGGACATGTGGTGGGCGACCACGTCGTGCAGCTCGCGGGCGATGGTGGTGCGCTCCTCGAGGACGGTGCGGCGGGACCGCTCGACCTCGGTGACGGCCGCCTGCGCGGCGACCTGCCGCTTGGAGTCGCGCAGGCCGCGCACGGCGGCGACGACGAAGAGGACCATGCCGGAGAGCACCGTCATCTCGAACACGTCGGGTCCGTAGCCGTAGCCGCGGACCGCGCCGAGGAGTGCCCCGAAGACGGTGGTCATCAGCCACATCTCGGCGGCCACGCGCGGCCGGGTCCGTGCGGTGACGACGGCCATGACGGCGATGTGGGAGACGAAGCCGGGCCCGCTCCAGGGCGCGCCCCCCGCCACCACACCGCTGACGAAGGCAGCGCCCATCGACAGCCACCACGCGCCGATGGGGCGGAACAGCGTGGTGATCAGCGGCACGCCGGCGAGGGCGGCGACGACCAGGCCGCTCAGGTCCGGCCGGGCGTCGAACAGCGCCAGCGTCATCACCGCCGTGAGCCCCACGACGGACGCGTGCGGCAGCCACCGCACGTACCGACGGGCCCGCCGCGGTGCCCTGCGCACCACGACGTTCCCGTCGGGGAGCGGCGGCATCGGGCGCAGCGCGAAGGCGTCGGTGAAAAGGTCGTCGCGGATGCTGTCGAGGGCGCTCTGCGCCAGGCGCATCTCGCTGCGCAGGCCGTGCGAGTCATACGAGTCGGTCACACCATCAACGGTAGGCAGCTCCCGGGCCCACGGCGTCAGCATGTGAGCGGATCTGTGGGTGTCCGTCTCAAGTACTACGCGAGGACGTCCGCCAGCACCCGCGCCGCGCGCTCGGCGTCCGCGAAGCGCGTGTAGAGCGGCGCGAAGCCGAAGCGCAGCACGTCGGGGGGTCGGAAGTCGCCGACGACCCCGCGGCGGACGAGCTCGGCCATGACCACGTCCCCGCCCGCGTCCGCGCCCGCGCAGGTCAGCGACATCTGGCTGCCCCGCTCGGCGTGCGCCTGCGGCGTCACCGCCTCCACGCGGCCCTTCCCCACGGACGCCGTGTACGCCTCCACGCACCGCAGGAAGAAGTCCGTCAGCGCGAGGCTCTTCTCCCGCACCGCCGCGATCTCCACGCCGTCCCAGACGTCCAGCGCCGCGTCCAGCGCCAGGAGGGAGAGGATCTCGGGGGTGCCGACGCGGCCGCGCGCCACGCCGTCGGCGGGGCGGTGGTCGGGGACCAGGGCGAAGGGGTCGGCGTGGGAGTGCCAGCCGGGCAGCGGCGAGTCGAAGCGGGGCTGCAGGTCCCGGCGGACGTGGAGGAAGGCCGGCGCGCCGGGTCCGCCGTTGAGGTACTTGTACGTGCAGCCGACCGCGAGGTCCACGCCGTGCTCGTCGAGCCCGACGGGCAGGGCACCCGCGCTGTGGCACAGGTCCCAGACGACGCGGGCGCCGGCGGCGTGCACGGCGGCGGTCGTGCCGGGCAGGTCGTGGAGGCGGCCGGTGCGGTAGTCGACGTGGTTGACGAGGGCGACGGCGGTACGCGGGCCGGCCGCGGCGCCGACCTCCCCGGCGGGCACGGCCCGGACGCGGCAGCCGGTCAGGCGCTGTTTCTTATACACATCTCTGATG
>KL569420.1:93305-95967 GCA_000715685.1 Streptomyces lilacinus | reverse complement strand
ACCGCGGAGCGGGCGAGGTAGCCGTCGGTCGGGAACGTCGCCGCGTCGACGAGGATCTCGTCCCGGCCGGCCCCGTCCTCCCGGGCCATGCGCACCGCCGCGACGACGGCCTTGAAGACGTTGACGCTGGTCGAGTCGGAGACCACGATCTGCCCGGGCCCGGCCCCGACGAGCCGCCCGACCCGATCCCCGACCCGCTCGGGCGCCTCCCACCACCCGGCCTCGCCCCACGCCCGGATACCGAGCCGTCCCCACTCGCGCTCGACGACCTCGCCGAGCCGGTGCGCGACACCGCGCGGCGGGACGCCGAGGGAGTTGCCGTCGAGGTAGACGACGTCGTCGTGAACGACGAACCGCTCCCGGACGGCCCGCAGCTCATCGCGGGCGTCGAGCGCGGCCGCGTGGGCGGCGAGGTCGCCGGGGGCTGTGGGCCGTCCGCCCTCGTAGGACATGGCTGCCGTCCCTTCACCGGACCCGGCCGCGGCCGCGGGCGCGGGCCCGGACTCGTCAGACCTGGCTGCGGGCTGTCCACAGCTCGGGGAAGACGTGCTTGGTGGCGCGCTTCTCGAGCCAGGCGACGCCCGCCGAGCCGCCCGAGCCGATCTTCGCGCCCATGGCGCGGCGGGTGGCGACGAGGTGGTCGTTGCGCCAGCGCCACACCAGCTCCGCGACCTCGGTCAGGGCCTCGCCCAGCCGGCACTCGTCGCTGTTCTGGTCGCCCGCGTAGACGCGGGACCAGACGTCCTCGACGGCCTGTTCGCCCGCGTAGCGGACGGAGACGTCGCGGTCGCGCACGGCCTCCGGTATGGCGTGGCCGCGGCGGGCGAGCCAGCGCAGTACCTCGTCGTAGAGGCTCGGCTCGTGCAGCGCCTTCTCCAGCCGGGCGTGGACGGCCGGGGCGCCGCGATACGGCACGAGCATGGCCGGGGTCTTCTCGCCGAGCAGGAACTCCAGACGGCGGTAGGTCGCCGACTGGAAGCCGGACGCCTCGCCGAGTGCGGCGCGGAAGGCGTTGAACTGAGCGGGCGTCATGTGCGCGAGCGGTTCCCAGGAGGCGTTGAGCGCCTCGAGTTCGTACGTCGACCGCTTGAGGGCGGCCAGCGCGACGCTCAGGTCGTCCTCGCGCAGGGCGCGGGCCGCCGTCTCCCACTCGTGGACGATGACGGTGAACCACAGCTCCATCACCTGCGTGGTGACGAGGAAGACCATCTCGCCCGGGTCGTCGGAGAGCATCTCCTGGAGGTTGGTGAGGACTTCGGCCTTGACGTAGTCCTCGTAGGGGGTCGTGCCCTCGAATTCGAGGTGGGGGGACGTGGGCGGATGCGACATCGCGACTCCTCAGGCGAGCATGCTCCCGGGTAGCGGTCCGCCCCTTCCTGTCGGCTTCGGAGCCCCGGTCCCCTGCCCGCATCATGCGTCCGGGAGCGGGCTTTGGGCAAGGGTTCGCCTCGGCCGGAAGACGCCCGGAAAATCGCCCGGAAAACGCCGGAACACCCCGCCGTGGGCGGGGTGTTCCGGTCGGTGCGCGGCGGCTCAGCCCAGGGTGTTGGCGGCCGTCGGGGAGCTGTCCCGCAGGAACGTCGAGCAGCGCTCGTACTCCTCCTGCTCGCCGATCGCCTGCGCGGCCCGCGCGAGGGCGTGCAGCGCGCGCAGGAAGCCGCGGTTGGGCTCGTGCTCGAACGGCACCGGGCCGTGACCCTTCCAGCCGCTGCGGCGCAGCGCGTCGAGGCCGCGGTGGTAGCCGGTACGGGCGTAGGCGTACGACTCGACGACCCGGCCGGCGTCGAACGCCTCGTCGGCCAGCTGCGCCCAGGCCAGCGAGGACGCCGGGTACTTCGCGGCGACCTCGGCGGGGGCCGCGCCCGAGGCGAGCAGCTCGCGCGGCTCGGGGTCGTCGGGCAGGTGGGTCGGGGGCGGTCCCCCGAGGAGGTTCTCGTGAATGGACATGGCCTCCAGTCTGCCCCAGGCGCGGGCGGCGGCCTACGCGTCGCCGGGATCCAGCGGCGGCGACGACACCCCGCAGTGGTACTCGCACTCCGGGTGGCACACCGCCCGTTCCGGCTCGCGCACGGTCGTCCAGGCCAGCCCTGCCCCCAGCACCAGCAGCCCCGCGCACCACAGCATGGCCCGCTCGAACGCCGCCGAGAAGGCGGTCGCGTCCCCGTACGTGTCCGCGCCCATGCCCCTGTCTCTTATACACAGATCAGGCCGGCGGCCCGGGCGGCGGCGTTGTTGATGCCGCTGGCCAGGCCCGCGCGGGCCACGTCGACCGAGGCCAGCACGGTCGCGGTGAGCGGGGCGACCAGCACGACCATGCCCAGCCCCAGCACCACGAGCGCGGGCAGCACGTCCCGTACGTAGTCCGCCCCCGGTCCCACCCGCGTCATCAGCAGCATCCCCGCCGCGCACAGCAGCGGGCCGGCCGTCAGCGGCAGGCGCGGCCCGAGGCGCTGCGCGACGCGCCCGGAGCGGGAGGACAGCAGCAGCATCAGCACCGTCGTCGGCAACAGCGCCGTACCGGCCTCCAGGGCCGACCAGCCCACGACCACCTGCAGCTGCAGCACGGAGAGGAAGAAGAAGCCGCTGAAGGCGGCGTAGACGAAGAACGTGACGACGTTGATCCTGTCTCTTATACACATCTCTGATGGCGCGAGGGAGGCGT
>KL569420.1:91734-93033 GCA_000715685.1 Streptomyces lilacinus | reverse complement strand
CCGCCGCTCGACCCACCCGAACGCCGCCCCCAGCAGCAGGCCCGCGGCGGCCGGGACGATCACCCACGCCGAGGCGCCCTTGTCGGGCGCGGCGATCAGCGCGTACGTCACCGCGCCGAGGGCGAGCGCGCCCAGCGCCGCGCCGGCCGCGTCGAAGCGGCCGCGCGCGCGGGGGTCGGAGGTCTCCGGGACGTGCCGTACGGCGACGAGGACGCAGACGGCGGCGACCGGCAGGTTGATCAGGAAGACCCAGCGCCAGCCGGGCCCGTCCACCAGCCAGCCGCCCACGAACGGCCCGACCGCCGCGGCCACGCCGCCCAGCCCCGACCAGGCGCCCACGGCGGCGGCCCGGTCGTCGGGGTGGAAGACGGACTGGATCAGCGCGAGCGAGCCGGGCGTGAGGAGCGCGCCGCCGACGCCCTGCAGGGCCCGCGCCGCGATGAGCACGCCCGCGCCGGGCGCGATCCCGCACAGCAGCGACGCGAGGGCGAACCACACCACGCCGATGACGAAGACCTTCCGCCGCCCGTAGCGGTCCCCGAGCGAGCCGCCGAGGAGGATCAGCCCGGCGAGGGTGAGCATGTAGGCGTTGATCGTCCACTGCAGGGCGGCGAGGCCGACACCGAGGTCGTCGCCGATGCGGGGCAGCGCGACGTTGACGACGGTGCTGTCCAGCAGGGCCATGCCCGAGCCGAGGACGGCCGTCAGCAGCACGGCGCGCCCGGTGGGGGTGCGGAGCCGGACGGCGGAGTCGTGCGTCGTCTCCGTGCTCATGTCCGGATCATCCCGCGGTCGGCCGGGTGCGGCCACGCGAAAGGGCCCGGCACGCGCGATGCGTGCCGGGCCCTTGCCGCTACGGGGTCCTACTTGAGCTTGGTACCCGTGGAGCGCAGGTCGGCGCAGGCCTTGGTGACGCGCTCGGCCATGCTCGCCTCGGCCAGCTTGCCCCAGGTGCGCGGGTCGTAGGTCTTCTTGTTGCCGACCTCGCCGTCGACCTTCAGGACGCCGTCGTAGTTCTGGAACATGTGGGCCGCCACCGGACGGGTGAAGGCGTACTGGGTGTCGGTGTCGAGGTTCATCTTCACGACGCCGTTCTCCAGCGCGGTGCGGATCTCCTCCTCGGTGGAGCCGGAGCCGCCGTGGAAGACGAAGTCGAACGGGTCGGCCTTGCCGTGCTTGGCGGCGATGCCGTCCTGCAGCTCGCGCAGCAGCTCCGGCTTGAGGACGACGTTGCCCGGCTTGTAGACGCCGTGGACGTTGCCGAAGGAGGCGGCCAGCAGGTAGCGGCCGTACTCGCCC
>KL569420.1:89253-91417 GCA_000715685.1 Streptomyces lilacinus | reverse complement strand
CCCAGGCCCAGCGCGTCGGCGGTGCGCTCGACGTCCGCGACGGTGGTGTAGAGCTCGTCGTTGATCTCGTGGGAGACGCCGTCCTCCTCGCCACCGGTCGGGGTGATCTCGACCTCGAGGATGATCTTCGCCTTCACGGCCTCGGCGAGCAGCTCCTTGGCGATGGCCAGGTTCTCGTCGAGCTTCTCGGCGGAGCCATCCCACATGTGGGACTGGAAGAGCGGGTTCTGACCGGCGGCGACGCGCTCCTGGGAGATCGCGAGCAGCGGACGGACGTAGCCGTCGAGCTTGTCCTTCGGGCAGTGGTCGGTGTGCAGCGCGATGTTCACCGGGTACTTCTTGGCGACGACGTGCGCGAACTCGGCGAGCGCGACGGCGCCCGAGACCATGTCCTTGCTGTACTGACCGCCCAGGAACTCCGCACCACCGGTGGAGATCTGGATGATGCCGTCGCTCTCCGCCTCGGCGAAACCGCGCAGGGCGGCGTGGAGCGTCTGCGTCGAGGTCACGTTGATGGCCGGGTAGGCGAACTTGCCTGCCTTCGCCCGGTCGAGCATCTCGTTGTAGACCTCGGGGGTTGCGATGGGCATCTGTCCGCTCCTTGTGATGTTGCGGGTACGGGCGTATTCGTGGCCCTGACCTAGGGGGCGACGGTCATCGTCGAACCCA
Source organism: Streptomyces lilacinus (assembly GCA_000715685.1). Taxonomy (GTDB): domain Bacteria; phylum Actinomycetota; class Actinomycetes; order Streptomycetales; family Streptomycetaceae; genus Streptomyces; species Streptomyces lilacinus. The sequence continues at coordinate 90,748 of KL569420.1, read as the reverse complement.
TCTTCCCAGACTCCCCGCGCGGCTCCATATGCGAGGGGGGCGTGGTTTCACGTGAAACCACGCCCCCTCCGGCAACGCTGCTAGGCCAGGCCCAGGTCACCCAGGGCGTACCCCGTGATGTAGCGCAGCCCGGCACCCTCGATCGCGGAGGCGGCCCCCCGGTCGACGATCGTGGCCACGGCGACGACCTCGGCACCGGCCTCGCGGACCGCCTCGACGGCGGTCAGCGGGGAGCCACCGGTGGTGGAGGTGTCCTCGACGACGAGGACGCGCCGGCCGGTGATGTCCGGGCCCTCGATGCGGCGCTGCATGCCGTGGGTCTTCTGGGCCTTGCGGACCACGAAGGCGTCCAGCTTGCGGCCGCGCGCGGCGGCGGCGTGCAGCATCGAGGTGGCGACCGGGTCGGCGCCCAGGGTGAGCCCGCCGACGGCGTCGAAGTCCAGGTCCGCCGTGGCGTCCAGCATCACCTGGCCGACCAGCGGCGCCGCCTCGGCGTCGAGGGTGATCCGGCGCAGGTCGATGTAGTAGTCGGCCTCCTTGCCGGAGGAGAGGGTCACCTTGCCGTGGACCACGGCCTTGTCCTTGATCTGCTGCAGCAGGGCGTCACGCGCATCGCTCATGGCCATGAGCTTAGGCCAGCGACCGCCAGGTCCACGTCGTGGAGATCTCCAGGGGGTCGATCGGCGTGACCAGGCGCGGGTGGGTGTTGAGCCCGTTGGGCGGCCCGGACTGCGGCTCGACGCACACGGCCTCGGTCTGCTCGTCGTAGACCACGACCCACTCGGCACGGCTGGTGATCTTCAGCTCCAGCGCGCCGGGCCAGGTGAGGGTGACGTCGACGCCGTCGGGCATCCCGAAGCAGTCGTCCCAGGGACCGGGCCGGGGCTCGATCCGGTGCCCGGTGGGGAGGTGGTCCGCACCGCGCTCCTCCTGCCAGGCGGGCCGAAAATCGATCTCCACGTCCTTGCCGGCGCCGAGGTTCCGCAGGAACCAGGGGTGCCAGCCGGCTTGCGCCGGGAAGGAGTCGCCGTAGGTCTCGATGCCCATGGTGAGGGTGAGGGAATTCTGGGCCAGCTCGACCAATTGGGTGACGCGGCCGGGGTAGGGCCAGGGGTCGGCGAGGTCGTAGGTGAACGCGGCCTCGCGCTCGCCCACGCGAGCGGTACGCCAGGCGTTGTCCCGCCCAGTGCCATGAATGGCATGCGGCGGATGATTGACGGGCATCTGATGCGTCTCGGCGCCGTTGCGGAAGCGCCCGTGCTCGATGCGGCCGCACCACGGGACCATGGGGAAGGCGCCGTAGCGGGGCCCTTGCCGCAGCAGCTCCGTCCCCTCGACCTTGAGGCTGGAGAGCCGGCACCCATTGCGGTGGTCCACACTCACTTCGGCGCCGCCGTCGGGGGCGACCAGCGTTACGTTTTCGCTCACGGCTTTGACCTTACGGGCGCGGGGGCTTGCGCCGCCGGACGACCGCCGCACTCCCGCCACGTATGGC
>KL569420.1:88575-88981 GCA_000715685.1 Streptomyces lilacinus | reverse complement strand
CTCCCGCCACGTATGGCTTGGCGCCGTGGCGGCGGGGGGTTGCCCCGGTCCCACCCTTTCACCGTTTCCTGGGGGCAGACCCCCAGCCCCCCTTGCCTGCGCCCCAGGCCAGGGCTCCGCCCGGGCCGCAGGCGCCTCGCCGATCCCCGGCCGGGGCCGAGCCTTCGGCCGGGGCGGGCGGCGTCTCCCCGGAGCCCGGCCGGGGCCTGCGGCCCGACCGAGACCGGAGCGGGGACAGGGCCCGCGGTACCGGCCGCGGCCTGCGGCCGAAGCCCGGGCCGCCGCCCGGGCTCGGGGCGAAGCCCCAGGCCTGGGCAACCCCAGCACGCCAAACGGGCCCGGGCCCCGGCCGCAGGCCGGGCCTCGGGACCAGGGGGGCTGGGGGGCTGGGGGCTTGCCCCCAGTT
>KL569420.1:87937-88262 GCA_000715685.1 Streptomyces lilacinus | reverse complement strand
GGGCTGGGGGCTTGCCCCCAGTTACGGGAAGGGACGGGACTGGGGAAACCCAAATCCGCCGCAGCGGCGAGCAACCCCACACCGGCGTGGCCGGCGGTGCCGTACCACGCCAAGGCCAGCGCCCAGCGCGTCAGCGCCGGCGCCGCAGTGCCCGCGTCACCACCACCGCGCCCGCCAGGGCGATGGCCGCCGCCGGTGCCGCCCAGCGCAGTACCACCGTGCCCGACGCCGTCTCCGGTGCCGGCACCGGCGCATAGCGGCCGCGTGGCGGTGCGTGGTCGACCTCCTCCGCGCTGCGGCCGATCATCGTGCGGCGGGCGTGGGC
>KL569420.1:81394-87687 GCA_000715685.1 Streptomyces lilacinus | reverse complement strand
ATCATCGTGCGGCGGGCGTGGGCCGCCTCCGCCGGCGGCTCCGTGTCGTCGTCGTCGAGGTCCGCGAACGCGGCGGGGGCCTCGAGCTCGGCGTCGAGCTCCTCGTCGTCCTCGTCGTCCGCCAGTTCCACCGGCTCCGCCGGCTCGGCGGCACGCAACTCCTCCGCCAGCGCCGCCCCGAAGCGGTCCAGCAGCCGTCGTGCCGCCGACTCCGCCGTCTTGGCGTCGAACTCCGCGAGCCGGCCCGCGACGCCGACCGTTCCCGTGCAGCTCAGCCGCGTCGTGCCGCCCGGCATCTCCTCCGGCAGCGCGCTCAGCGCGAGCGTCACCGTGCCGGAGCCCCGGGCCTCCGTGCCCTCGCCGGACACCTCGTAGGAGCCCTCGCGCTCGGTCAGCCGCAGCGCCCCGCGGTAGGTGATCGTCGAACCGCCGATGCGCAGCCGGAGCCTGCCCGCCAGCTCCGTCCCGGACGCGCCGGACGCGGCGTCCTGCTGCAGCCCAGGAACGCAGCGGGCGACGCGCGCGGGGTCGGAAAGGATCCGCCGCACCGCACCGACGGGAAACGGAACGAACACCTCATGCTCCATGGAAAACGAGCCTACCCACCGGGCCCCGCACCGGTCCCGCCCCGGTCGAATCCGATCGAACTTTCCGTCAGAAGACGGTCACTCTCCGACCGTGAAGCGCTCACCCACGTGCTTCGGGTTCTCGATCTCGTCGACGAGCGCCACCGCGTAGTCCTCGGCGGAGATGCGGCTGCGGCCCTGCGCGTCCACGACGAGGTCGTCGAGCGCGGTGCGGTACGTGCCCGTGCGCTCGCCCGGCTCGATGGTGCCGGCGGGGCTGATGTTGGTCCAGCGCACGTCGGAGACAGTGCGGTAGAAGTCCAGCGCGTCGCCGTGCGCGTGCATGATCTGCAGCAGGAACTCCGGCAGCCCCTCCGCGTCCCACACCCGCTTCCCGTCCGGCATGCGCAGCGAGCCCGCGCCGCCGACGGCGATGAGCCGCGGCGCGCCGTCGCCGAGCTCCCGCAGGCCCGCGACCAGCGACTTCGCCGCCGGCTCGATGGTCGCGAGGTGGCCGGGCCCGTCCCCGCCGCCGACGGCGCTGACGACGACGTCCTGGCCCCGCGCCGCGTCGGTGACCGACGCCGGGTCGAGGACGTCGCCGGTGGTGACGGCGAGGCCGGGGTGCCGCTCGACGAGCTCGGCGCCCTTCGCGGGGTCGCGCACGACCGCCGTGACCTGGTGGCCGCGCTCGAGCGCCTCGCGCAGGACGCGGCTGCCGATCGTTCCGGTGGCGCCGAAGAGGGCGATCTTCGCCATGGGGTGCTCCTGTTTACTGGTCAACCACTGTTGTTCCTGACGACCACGCTAGGGTCCCCACCACCCACCAGCCAGGTAGGCTCGCGCCCAGCCATGGTGAAAAAGCGACACGTTGCCCCGAACGGCGAGATCGTCGACCTCGCCTACGCCGCCCCGCCCGGCACCCCCGCCGGCGTCGAGGTGCTGACCCTCGCCGCGCTGCGCGACCGCGCCCCCGAGGGCCTGCTGGCCCGGCCGCAGCGGCTGGACTTCCATCAGATCATCACGGTCGACTCCGGCTCGGCCGCCCACACCGTCGACTTCACCACCCACGCCCTCGACGCGGGCGCGGTGCTGTGGGTCCGCCCCGGCCAGGTGCAGGGCTTCGGCGACGTCGCCGCGCTCGAGGGCACCGTCGTCCTCGTCCAGCCCGGCTTCCTGCCGCCCGGGACCGCCGTCTCGGAGGCGGCCGACGACCCCTTCCGCCCGGTGCTGTGGCGGCCGGTCGGCGACGACCGGGAGGCCGTCTTCTGCGCCGTGCGCCACCTGGCCACCGACTTCCGCACCGGCAGCCGGCTGCCGCCCGACCTGCACGCCGACGTGCTGCGGCACCTGCTGTCCGTACTCGTGCTGCGCCTGACGCACGTCACCGCCGCGGCGAGCGGCACGCCGGCGCCGGGCGACGCCTTCGTCCGCTTCCGCGCCGCCGTCGAGCGCGACTTCGCCCGCCTCCACCGCGTCGCCGACTACGCCCGCGCGCTCGGCTACTCCTCCCGCACGCTCTCCCGCGCGACGCTGGCGGCGGCCGGCGTGGGGGCCAAGGAGTTCGTCGACCGGCGGGTGATGCTCGAGGCCAAGCGGCTCCTGGCGCACAGCGAGCTGCCGGCGGCCCGGATCGCCGAGCGGCTCGGCTTCGACGACGCCGCGAACTTCTCGAAGTTCTTCCACCACAGGGCGGGCCTGTCCCCCGGCGCCTTCCGGAGCTCCACCCGTGCTCACTCCGCATAGCGCGGGTGCATCAGCGTGGACGGCAGCAGCCCCGACGGCCGGCGCAGCTCGGTGCCGCGCCCGTCGGGCAACCGCGGCCGTACGGGCGAGCGGGCCGCGAGCACGAAGCCCCAGTCCCGCCCCCGCCGCTCCCCCCGCACGGTGACCGCCCCGGCGCGGTAGGGCGCGGTGGACAGGCCCACGGACCGGACCGTGGCGTCCACGGTCCAGAAGGTGCGCGGCCGCTCGCCGGGGTCGCCGCCGTGGACGGCTATGCGGCCACCGGGGGCGAGGGTCCGGGCCACCAGCCCGTAGAACTCCTGGGAGTAGAGCTTCGTGCTGGGCGTGAGCGCCGGCTCGGGCAGGTCGGAGATCACCACGTCGTACGGACCGTCGCCCGCCCAGCGCCCCTCTCGCAGCCACTCGAACGCGTCGGCGGCCACCTCGCGCACCCTCCCGTCGCGGTAGGCGCGACCGTTGAGGGCGACGAGGTCGGGGTCGGTGCGGGCGAGGCGCAGCACGGCCGGGTCGAGCTCGACGACGGTCACCGAGCGGACGTCCCGATAGCGCAGCACCTGGCGCACGGCGAGGCCGTCGCCGCCGCCGAGGACCAGCACGCGGCGGTGCGGCCCGGCCATGGCGGGGTGGACGAGCGCCTCGTGGTAGCGGAACTCCTCGCTCCCGCTGACCCGGAGTCGCCCGTCGAGGAAGAGCGAGACGGGGCGGCCGCTGCCGCCCCCGCCGGTCAGCACGACCTCCTGGACCTCCGACTGCACCGCGACCCGGACGTCCGCTCCGTAGACGGCGTGCCGCGCGGCGTCCTCGAAGAGGCCGCTGAGCGCCGCGCAGACGGCCAGCACCACCAGCACCAGCCCGTTGGCGGTGAGCAGTGTCCAGCGGGCCCGCACCGACAGGTCGCCGCGGAAGAGCCACAGCACCAGGGCGCCGCCCGCCAGGGCGTTGACCGCGCCGGTGACCAGCGCGCCCGTCAACTGCCCCAGCACCGGCAGCAGGAGGAAGGGGAAGGCGAGCCCGCCGACCAGCGCGCCCACGTAGTCGGCGGCGAAGAGGTCGGCCACGGCGCAGCCCGCGTCCTGTCGGCGGATGCGCTGGATCAGGGTCATCAGCAGCGGCACCTCGGCCCCGATCAGCACGCCGATCACGAGCGAGAAGCCCACCAGGGCGAGCCGGGCCTGGCCGTACCAGGCGAAGCAGGCGTAGAGCGCCATCGCCGAGAGGCCGCCGGTCAGGGCGAGCACCGCCTCGACGGCGGCGAAGCCGAAGGCGGCGCGGCGGCGGAGCCGCTTGGCGAGCAGCGAGCCGACGCCCATGGCGAAGACCATCACGGACAGGACGACGGAGGCCTGGGTGACCGAGTCGCCGAGCAAGTAGGAGGCGAGGGCGACCAGTTCCAACTCGTACACCAGCCCGCAGGCGGCGCAGATGAAGACCGTGGTCAGGACGGCGAGGCGGCCGAGCCCGGCCGGTACGGGCAGCCGCGCCGGTACCGGGCGGTGGTGGACCATGCGGTAACGCTACGTCACGATCCATCACCCACTTGTCACCCACAAGGGTTTAATACGAGGGCATCCCCAGGGGATCCGAAGGGGATACGGGGGGCGCCTACAGGGCGACGGGCATCCGCACCCCCACCCGGGTCCGGGTGGCGACCAGCCGCCCCTCCTGCGGATACGCGTGCCAGGTGCGCCAGCTGATCTGACCGTCGCGGCGCTGGGCGAGGAGCGCGGTGAAGGCGTGGGGGTCACCGGGAAACGTTCCGGCCAGACCCTGGGGGTGCTCGGCGACCAGCGCCAGCAGTTCCTGTGCGCGCCCCGCGAAGGAGCAGCGCGAGAGCGTCTCGACGCGCGCCGCGAATTCGTACTCCCATGCGCCCACGCGCTTGGCGACCCCGAGCGGCAGGGGGGTCTGGCTGCCGGGTATGCAGGCGACCGTCTCCGAGCACACTCCGGATTCCTCCTCGAGTATGACCTGGTGGGAGGCGCCCAACAGGCGCAACTGCACCGCCGACTCCTCGAGTTGCAGGTCGAGCACGGCCAGCGCGGGAAGGGGCTCCTTCCCCAGACACCAGGCGAGATCGGAGGCACGGGTATCGGTGTAGGTGGTCTTGAGGGTGGTGAGCATGGGTCGGCTCCGCGAGCAAGCAGGGGAGGGTGGGCCGGCCCGTCCCGAGGAGGACCAGATTCCTTTCGAGTGCGCCGGCTCATGCCCACATTTGAGGTCCTCGGTTCCGTTTTCGGGTTCCGTTCGGCCGGATGGATTCCGGTGTTCCGGGGATTCCGGGGATTCCGGGGAGTTGTCTCAACGTGGCTCTGAATGAGAGGGAATCACGAATGAGCGGCGCCCACAGCAGTTTTACCCATCATCTGCAACTTTCCATCCACGCGAGGGCCATGCAGTTCAAATGTTCAAAAGACCGGCGTACCGAAGCCGCCCGGAGAAGGGGAAAAGCACCAGATGGGAGGGTGTGCGCGGAGTCGTCGACGGCGGGCGCCGAAAGCGCACCACCCCGGCGCGCAAGGGCAGTTCATTGGGAAATCGCACGCCGCCCGCAAGCCTCTGTGCGCGGGTTGTCCACCCATTCTGCATATTCCACCGCCGCCCGTCCGGGACGCCGGGGCGGGTATTCGCACACCCGACGCACACCCGACGCACGCCCGATCCCGCACGCGTCGCCGAGCCTCGAGAGCCCGCGCGTACGCCTTCCGATCCGGCGCACAAGCTTTCCCGCGAACGCTTCCCCGAGACGTGCGAGAGCCTTCCCAGCACACCCACCCCGCCCCCGGCACGCCGACACTCCGCCGTGCGGCCGAGCGAGTGGAAGGCGCACCGCTTACGGGCGTTTCCCGGTCGCGCGCGCGAGGCCCGCGCCGCATGGTCGGTATGCCCGGATCATCCCCGCAGCTCATGCCGCAGCTCACCCCCAGCTCATCCCCGAGCTCATCCCCGCAGCCGAACTCGCAGCCGTACTCGTAGCCGCACCGGAGGTGCCCCGTGTCCGCCGGCCCAGCCGTTCACCGCGACGCACCGCCCGTACGGGCCCCCGGACCGCGCCGCGCCCCGCGGGGCGGCCACCGCGACCGCGTGGACCGGGTGCGGGAGGCGCTCCGCCGGGCCCTGCCCGCGCTGGGGCTCTACGCCACCGTCCGGCTGACCGGCATGACCGTGATGGCCGCCTGGGCGTGGTGGATCGGCAAGCACCCCCGCACGCTGCTCGGCCACCTCTGGGACGGCATCTGGTACACCGGCATCGCCCGGCACGGCTACGGGCTGATCGTGCCCTCGCCCACCACCCCCGGCGTCGTCTTCAACGACCTCGCCTTCTTCCCGCTCTACCCCGGCCTCGTCCGGGCCGTGACCATGGTGCTGCCGGTGGGCGTCGTCACCGCCGGGCTGCTCGTCGCCTGGGCGGCGGCGGGCGCGGCGGCCTGGGGCGTGTACGCGGTCGGCGAGCGGCTGCACGGCCGCCGGGTGGGCACGCTGCTGGTGCTGCTGTGGGGGCTGTTGCCGCACGCCATCGTGCAGACCATGGCCTACACCGAGTCCCTGATGACGGCCCTGGCCGCCTGGGCGCTCTACGCCCTGCTCACCGGCCGCCGGCTCTGGGCGGGGGCCCTGGCCCTGCTCGCCGGGCTGTCCCGGCCCAACGCCGTCGCCGTGGCCGCCGCCGTCTGGTGCGCCGCCGCGTTCGATCTGTGGCGCGACCCGCGCGCCCGGCGGGACTGGCGGCTGTGGACGAGCGCGGCCGTGGCACCGCTGGGCTGGGCCGGCTACATCGTCTGGGCCGGCGTGCACTCCGGGGGCGGGCCGCTGGGCTACTTCGAGGTGCAGCGACTGTGGGGCTCGCGCTTCGACTTCGGGCTGGACGCCCTCCGCTTCATCCGGCACCTGATCATCGCGCGCGACTACATGGCGTACTACGCGACGGTGCTGGTCATCGCCGTCGCGCTGGTCGCCCTGGTCTTCCTGGCCCTGGACCGGCCG
>KL569420.1:78315-81078 GCA_000715685.1 Streptomyces lilacinus | reverse complement strand
CGGTGGCCATGGCGAAGGCCCGGCCGCGCACCCTCGCCGTGGCGGCGGGGGCGCTGGCCGGGCTGTCGTTCTTCTACGGGACGTTTCTCCTGGCCGTGGCCAGAGTCCCGATGTGATCCCCGACAGGGGCGGGGACCAGGGGGGCTTACGCCTCGTCGTCCGGCTTGTCGTCGTCGGACTCGATGTCGGCCTCCAGGCCGAGCTGCTCGACGAGCCACTTGTCGAACTCGACCGAGGCCCGCACCCAGCTGACCGTGCTGGACACGAAGTGCTCCAGCGCGACCCCGACGCCGATCAGCATCTGCGCCTCGCCGATCAGGCGGACGGTGCCGTCGTCGTGGGTGTGGGTGTAGACCTTCGGCCACAGCGTGCGACGGTTCCAGTCGTCGATGACCTCGAGGAGCTTGGCCTTCTCCTCGATGCCGTGCGGGCGGTCGTAGAACGTCCGCACGGAGAAGACCTGCTGCTCCTCCTCGCCACGGAACATGAAGTACGTCCGGAACAGCTCCCACGGCGCGGCGAGGTCGCCCTCGTCGTCCACGACGTACTTCAGCTCCATCTGCTCGAGGAGCTGCTTGACCAGGTCCTGGTCGGGGATGACGGGGCCTGTCGGGCCCGCCTCAGGCTGCGGTTCGGGCTGGCCCCCGAAATTCGGAATCGAGGACGGGTCGATGCTCACCGTTGATTTCCCTTCGTACGGTCTCCCGCCATCCTCCCCCATCTCGGGCGGGGCATGGCAAGCCCCGCCCCACCTGATGTCACAGTGTTTTCGCGGCCACCGGCTGTTGCGCAGGTGAGACGGTGAGTGCTTCTCCCCCGTCCGCCACGTCCACCCGCACCGTGTCGCCGTCGCGCACCTGTCCCGAGAGGATGGCGCGGGCGAGCTGGTCGCCGATGGCGGTCTGGACCAGTCGCCGCAGCGGGCGGGCGCCGTACGTCAGGTCGGGCGCCTGGCCACCGCCCTCGACCGGGGCCTGGCCCAGCCGGGCCAGCCAGCCCAGCGCGGCGTCGCTGACGTCCAGGACGAGCCGGCGGTCGGCGAGGCGGCGCTGCAGGTGGCCGATCTGGATCTGGGCGATCCGCTCGAGCTGGTCGACGCCCAGCGGGTGGAAGACCACCGTGTCGTCGAGCCGGTTGAGGAACTCGGGCCGGAAGGAGGCCCGGACCGTCTCCAGGACCTTCTCCCGCTTCTGCTCCTCGCTCAGCAGCGGGTCGACCAGGAAGGTCGAGCCGAGGTTGGAGGTGAGGATGAGGATGGTGTTGCGGAAGTCCACCGTCCGCCCCTGGCCGTCGGTGAGCCGGCCGTCGTCCAGGACCTGCAGCAGGATGTCGAAGACCTCGTGGTGGGCCTTCTCCACCTCGTCCAGCAGGATCACGCTGTACGGACGCCGGCGCACGGCCTCGGTGAGCTGGCCGCCCTCCTCGTAGCCGACGTAGCCGGGCGGCGCGCCGACCAGGCGGGCCACCGAGTGCTTCTCGCCGTACTCGCTCATGTCGATCCGGACCATGGCCCGCTCGTCGTCGAAGAGGAACTCCGCGAGCGCCTTGGCCAGCTCGGTCTTGCCCACACCCGTCGGGCCCAGGAAGAGGAACGAGCCGGTGGGCCGGTCCGGGTCGGCGATGCCGGCCCGCGAGCGGCGCACCGCGTCGGCGACCGCCCGCACGGCCTCGGCCTGGCCGATCAGCCGCTTGCCGAGCTCGTCCTCCATGCGCAGCAGCTTCTGGGTCTCGCCCTCCAGCAGGCGGCCGGCCGGGATGCCGGTCCAGGAGGCGACGACGTCGGCGATGTCGTCCGGGCCGACCTCCTCCTTGACCATCAGGTCCTTGGCCGCGGCCTCCTGCTCCGCCTCGGCCTCGGCCTTCGCGGCCTCCTCGAGCTCCCGCTCGACGGCCGGGATCTCGCCGTAGAGCAGCTTGGAGGCGGCGTCGAAGTCGCCGTCGCGCTGGGCGCGCTCGGCCTGCACCCGCAGGTCGTCGAGGCGCTCCTTGAGCTCACCCACCCGGTTGAGGGACTGCTTCTCCTTCTCCCAACGGGCGGTCAGGCCCCGCAGCTCCTCCTCCTTGTCGGCGAGGTCCCGGCGCAGCTTGGCGAGCCGCTCCTTGCTGGCCTCGTCGGACTCGTTGTTGAGCGCGAGCTCCTCCATCTTCAGCCGGTCGACCGCGCGCTGCAGCTCGTCGATCTCGACGGGCGAGGAGTCGATCTCCATGCGCAGCCGGGAGGCCGCCTCGTCGACGAGGTCGATGGCCTTGTCCGGCAGGAAGCGGGAGGTGATGTAGCGATCGGAGAGGGTGGCGGCGGCCACCAGGGCCGAGTCGGCGATCTGCACCTTGTGGTGCGCCTCGTAGCGCCCCTTCAGGCCGCGCAGGATCGCGATCGAGTCCTCGACGGACGGCTCGGCCACCAGCACCTGCTGGAAGCGGCGCTCCAGCGCCGGGTCCTTCTCGATGCGCTCGCGGTACTCGTCGAGCGTGGTCGCGCCGACCATGCGCAGCTCGCCGCGCGCCAGCATGGGCTTGAGCATGTTGCCCGCGTCCATCGCCGAATCGCCGCCGGCGCCCGCGCCGACGACCGTGTGCAGCTCGTCGATGAAGGTGATGATCTGGCCCTCGCTGGCCTTGATCTCCGCCAGGACCGTCTTCAGCCGCTCCTCGAACTCGCCGCGGTACTTCGCGCCCGCGACCATCGCGCCGAGGTCGAGCGCGACCAGGCGCTTGTTCTTCAGCGACTCCGGGACGTCGCCCTTCACTATCCGCTGCGCGAGC
>KL569420.1:77134-78063 GCA_000715685.1 Streptomyces lilacinus | reverse complement strand
CCTCCACGACGGCCGTCTTGCCGACGCCGGGCTCGCCGATGAGGACCGGATTGTTCTTCGTGCGCCGCGAGAGCACCTGCACGACGCGGCGGATCTCGTGGTCCCGCCCGATGACGGGATCGAGCTTGCCCTCCCGCGCGGCGGCCGTGAAGTCCGTACCGAACTTCTCCAGCGCCTTGTACGTGCCCTCCGGATCGGGCGTGGTCACCCGCTGTCCTCCCCTGACCTTCTCGAATGCCTCCAGCAGCCGCTGCGCCGAGGCGCCCTGCCGATCCAGCAGCTCGCCGGTGTGGCCGCCCTTGGCGGCGAGACCCATCAGCAGGTGCTCGGTGGAGACGTACTCGTCGCCGAGGTCGCGGGCGCGCTCGGTGGCGTCCGCCAGCGCGGCCAGCAGCTCCCTGTTCGGCTGCGGCGGCGCCACCGTCGAGCCCTGCACGCTCGGCAGCCCCGCCAGGATCCGCTCGGCACCCGAACGCAGCCCGGCCGCGTCCGCCTCCACGGCGGCCAGCAGGTCCATCACGTTCTCGTTGTCCTGGCCGGCGAGCAGCGCCAGCAGCAGATGCGCGGGCGTCAGGTCGGCGTGCCCGGCCGACACGGCCCGGTCATTCGCGGCGCTCAGCGCCTCCCGGCTCTTGTTGGTCAGCTCGGCATCCACGGCCCGCGCTCCTCCTTCGTCCGCCCGACAGCTTTGCCTCGACTAACGTGCGATAAGTTGAGTCTATGCCACTCAAGGCTGCCGCCGCCAGACCCATTCCCCTTCCGGGTGGCCCGTGCCAAGATCATTTCAGGCGTTCCCCCCACGTTCCCGGCGCCACCGGTTCACACAGCAGGGACTTCGACCATGTTCCGACGCCAGGGGGGACCGCGCCCCTTGAGCCGCGCGGCCATCGGTACCGCGCTCGTACTCGCCACCACGGCAGGGATCGCCC
>KL569420.1:72005-76872 GCA_000715685.1 Streptomyces lilacinus | reverse complement strand
GGCCGCGCCCGTCGTCACAGCGGCCGTCACGGCCGGCCCGGCCGTTCCCAAGGGCCTCACGGCCGAGTACGGGAGAGGCGTCAGCCTCCAGTGGAAGGCCGCCACCGACGCGGCCACCACCGGCTGGCGGGTGTACCGCTGGCGCACGGCGGACGGCCCGGACACCGCCACCATGATCGGCACCGTCGCGAGGACGCCCTCCCCGTCGTACACGGACGCGACCGAGCTCGAGAAGGGCGGCGTCCACTACAGCTACGCCGTCTCCGCCGTGGACGGTGCCGGCACCGAATCCCGCCGCTCCACGCCGGTGGACGTCGTCCGGCCCTGGCACGCCGCCCCCGTCGACGTACGGGCCACCCTCGCGGACCGCACGCTGTACGTCGACTGGACCCAGCCGTCCGTGGGCAACCGCCCCGACCACTACGTGATCTACCGCTCCAAGACCTTCCCCGTGAGCAAAGCCCCCGAGTTCTTCGCCGAAACCAGCGGCGGCGAGCCGTTCACCCTCCGGGAGGACGGCAACGACTACTACTACGCGGTCGTCGGCTTCTCACCGGCGATGTCCGCCTTCTCCGAGTCGGTCAAGCCCGTCGTCATCGAGCGCAAGCCGGGGCAGTCCGCCGCCCCGGTGATGTGGCAGGGCTTCAATCAGGACGGCGGCGCCGTCCTGACATGGGAGAACGGCAACGCCAAGCCCGACGATCCCCAGATCGTGGGCTACAACCTCTACCGCTGGACCTCCGAGGACCGCCCCGAGGACCGCACGGGTGCGATCAAGCTCAATTCCGGGCTCCTGACGACCCGCGAGTACAAGGACTCCTCCGTGCGGGACGGCGTCCACTACTGGTACGCCGCCACCGCCGTGACCGAGGACGGCACCGAATCGGAGCCGGCTCACCCAACCTCGTACTTCACCGCGAACTAACCTGGGCCCATGGCGATCGACCTCCGCGACCCCGACCCGGCCTACCTCGCCTTCTGGCGCGAGCGGCACGTCTGCACGCTGACCACCCTCCGGCCGGACGGCTCACCGCACGTGGTCCCGGTCGGCGTCACGTACGACCCGGAGACGGGCATCGCCCGCGTCATCACCAACAAGAGCAGCCGCAAGGTTGCCAATGTGCAGGCCGCCGCCGCTGGGACGGGCGGGGCGCGGGTGGCTGTGAGCCAGCACGAGGGCAAGCGCTGGGCCACGCTCGAGGGCCGCGCGGTCGTCCGCACGGAGGCGGACGTGATCGCCGACGCCGTGTCTCGCTACGCGGTCCGGTACGGGCGCGTGCCCAGCCCCAACCCGGACCGCGTCCTCATCGAGATCACCGTTACGCGTGCGCTGGGGCGGGGCTGAGTCTCCCTGCCTTGGCGGCACGTATCAGTGCCGCGAGCGAGCCCGGTTCCGTCGTGATGACGGTGCCGGGTTCTTCGCTTTCGCGTACGGCTATTGCGGCGCCGGCCGCCGCCATCTCCACGCAGGCGTTGTCTTGCCCCGCTCCGGAGAAGGAGCTCTTTTGCCATGCAAACTGATACATCAGGCACCTCAAAGTTCTCGGGCAATGCTCAAGATCAAGTCGCGGCTCGCCTCTACACCCAGAGCGAAGCTCTCAAGCGTGCGCAGCACCGTCCTGTACTTCGCAAGCTGCTCCTCGGCATCGAGGAAGACAATGCCGTGCACCTCGTCCACTTGGACGGTGTCGAGCCGCGGCACATGGCTCGCCAGGTATTGCATCGCAAACCCCAGACAGACGTAACCCTCCGCGGAAAACGGCACCACCCTTACGGCCACGCCTGAGCGCTCCGAACTGGCAGCGAGATGCACCAGTTGCTCGCTGACGACCTGGCGAGAGCCGACCTTCATACGAAGAGCTGCCTCGTGGACGAAAGCCGTGTAGGGGGGCGGGTTCTCGCGGTCGAGGACCTCCCGGCGGCGCATGCGGAAATCGACGATGAGCTCGATGTCAGGCGGTTTGATCTCGGGCGGCAAGTGCGTGAAGAGAGCCCGTGTGTACGCTTCCGTCTGCAGAAGTCCGGGGACATGGACGATCTGCAACCCATGGATGCTTTGCGCGTGCCACTCAAAGGTCGCTAGGTCCAGCAACTTCTGCGACACCGCGCCTTGATACTTCTCCCACCAGCCGCGCTCCTGCCGCCCCGTCATCATCATGAGAGCGTCGACGTAGGAGCGATCCGTGCAACCGTAATGGGAAGCGAACTTGAGCAGGCGCTCCCCGCTCACGCCGTGACGGCCGATCTCAATATGGCTCATCCGCATCGGCGTTACGCCAAGTTGAGCCGCTGCCTCGCGAGCGGTCATGCCCGCGCGCTCACGCATCTTGCGCAACTCGGCACCGAGCCGCGCCTGACGCGCGGTTGGGTTGTTTCTCGGCGGCATGCGGCCACCCTCCCCTGTCGTTCACGCCTGCGGGCGCCACGATGCCATGCCGTGCCCCGAAGGAGCGAACCTCCCCGAGGAGCTTGCGGGGGGATAGGTATCCCCCTACGTTGAGTTGCGCGGCGCTCACGCAGCGACCGCATCCGGCCACCCCGGAAGCGCACCGGCATGCCCAAATCGCTGCCGGCAATGACACCGGGCTGCCGCCAAAACCCCACCGCAGGAGGCGACATGCTGCTGCCCCTACCCGCCCGGAAGCCCTCCACCCCGGCGATCGAACCGTTCGAGTACCGCCTGCTCATCCCCCACGACGCGAGAGCCGTCCGCGTCGCTCGAACGACACTCCGCGCCGCCCTCATCTCCCACGGACTCAACGAACTCACCGGCCGCGCCGAACTGTTGGCCGGCGAAATGCTGGCAAACGCCATCGTGCACACCAGCGGCGACGCCGAACTCAGCGTCTGGTGGTCCCAGTGGGGCGTCCTCCGCATGACCGTGCGCGACACCTCCCCCCGACCACCCACCCTTCGCGCCGTACGCCCCTACGGCGAGGACGGCCGCGGCATGCGCCTGCTGCAGGCACTCGCCGACCGGTGGGGGTGCTCCCCACTGCCCTCCTCCAAGTCCGTCTGGTGCGAGATCAGCAGAAGGTGACGGAAAACGACGGCGGGCCCGTCGCCCCGACCAGGGGGCGACGGACCCGCAACGTCAACGCACCAATCCTCAGTGCTTCTTCTGCTCCCGGCGTGGCCGCCAGACCACCAGCGCGCTGGCCTGCTGCACGTCCTCGTACGGCACGAGATCACGCCGGTACGAGGCATGCACCGCCGCCTCCCGCTGCTGCATAGCGGCGGCCGCACCGTCGACGACGGCCTGGAGCTCGGCCACCCGCGCGCTGAGCGCAGCGACCTGGTTCTCCAGCTCGATGATGCGCTTGATGCCGGCGAGGTTGATGCCCTCGTCCTGGCTGAGCGTCTGCACCTGGCGCAGGAGATCGATGTCGCGCGCGGAGTAGCGGCGGCCGCGCCCGGCGGTGCGGTCGGGAGAGACCAGGCCGAGGCGGTCGTACTGCCGGAGGGTCTGCGGATGCAGGCCCGACAGCTGTGCGGCGACGGAGATGACGTAGACCGGTGACTCGTCGGTCAGCTCGTACGGATTGCGTCGGCGGCCACTACCTTCCATGGCTCAGGCTCCCTTCGCGGCCTGGAACAGTTCTGCGCGCGGATCTTCGTCGGCGGTTGCCTGGCGGTAGGTCTCCAGGGCTTCCCGGGCCTTGTCGTCGAGGCTTGTCGGCACGGCGACCTCGACGGTGACGAGGAGGTCGCCACGGGTGCCGTCCTTGCGGACGGCGCCCTTGCCGCGGGCGCGCATGGTGCGGCCGTTGGGCGTGCCGGCGGGCAGCTTGAGGGTGACCGGGGGGCCGCCGAGGGTGGGGACCTTGACCTCGCCGCCGAGCGTCGCCTCCACGAAGGTGACGGGGACGGTGACGGTGAGGTTGTCGTCCTTGCGCCCGAAGACGGGGTGGCTGCCCACGTGGACGACGACGTAGAGGTCGCCGTTGGGGCCGCCGCGCTCGCCGGGGGCGCCCTTGCCGCGCAGGCGGATCCGCTGGCCGTCGGACACGCCGGCGGGGATGCGGACCTGCATGGTGCGGGCGGACTTGGCCCGGCCGCTGCCGTGGCAGACGTCGCAGGGGTTCTCGGGGATGAGCCCGCGGCCCTTGCAGTCGGGGCAGGGGTCGGTCAGCGAGAAGCCGCCGCCGGAGCCCCGGGAGACCTGGCCGGTGCCGACACAGGTCGGGCAGACCCGAGGCGTACCGTTTTTGTCGCCCGTGCCGGAGCACGCCTTGCAGGCCGCCGAGGAGGACATCCGCAGGGGCACCGTGGCGCCCTCGACGGCCTCGGTGAAGCTGAGGGTCACCTCGGACTCGATGTCCTGGCCGCGACGGGGCTGGGTGCGCGTGGTCGTGCCGCCCCGGTTGAAGAGGCCGCCGAAGACGTCGCCCAGGCCGCCGCCGAAGCCGCCGGCACCGGCGCCGCCCTGGGCGCCCCCGAAGAGGTCGCCCAGGTCGAAGTTGAACTGGCCGCCGGCGCCCGGCCCGGCACGGAAGCCTCCGTTGCCGAACAGGGCGCGCGCCTCGTCGTACTCCTTGCGGCGCTTGGGGTCGGCCAGGACGTCGTTCGCCTCGGAGATCTCCTTGAAGCGCTCCTCGGCGGAGGCGTCGCCCTTGTTGGCGTCCGGGTGGTTCTCGCGGGCGAGCTTCCGGTACGCCTTCTTGATCTCCGCCTCGGTGGCGTCCTTGGGCACGCCGAGGACCTTGTAGAGATCCTTCTCCAGCAAGTCCCTGCTCAGGCTCATCCTCGACGTCCCTCCTTCCCGTCAGCCATTGCGTCAGCCCTCGTCCGGGCCGGCGCTCTCCTCGTCCGACGACTCGTCGGCCTTGCCGGGCTGGGCGCCCGGCTGCGGCTCGGCGACGGCGAC
>KL569420.1:65956-71761 GCA_000715685.1 Streptomyces lilacinus | reverse complement strand
GCGCGGGGCGGATCGTCCGCTCGCCGATCCGATACCCCGGCTGCAGGATCTGCACGCACGTGGTCTCGGTGACGTCGGGCGCGTAGCTGTGCATCAGCGCCTCGTGCACCAGCGGGTCGAAGGGCTCGCCCTCCTTGCCGAACTGCTGCAGGCCCATCTTGGCCACGACCGTCTCGAGCGACTCGGCGACGGACTTGAAGCCGCCGACGAGCTCGCCGTGGTCACGGGCGCGACCGATGTCGTCGAGCGTGGGGAGGAGCTCGGACAGGAGGTTCGCGACGGCGATCTCCTTGACCGAGACACGGTCCCGCTCCACCCGGCGACGGTAGTTCTGGTACTCGGCCTGGAGCCGCTGGAGGTCCGCGGTGCGCTCACCGAGCGCGGCCTGGGCCTGGTCCAGCTGTGCCTGGAGGCCTACCTCGACGAGTTCCTCGCCCGTGGGGGCCGGACCGGCCGGGCCCGCCTTGTCGGCGGACCCGGCGGCCTTCGCCGCGTCGTCGGGAGTGACGTCGGAGGTGCCTTCAGGCTTCTCGTTCTCGTTGAAGCCCGGGGTCTCCTCCGTCACGCCGACGCACCGCCCTTCGGCTTCTCGTCGTCGACGATCTCGGCGTCGACGACGTCGTCGTCGGCCTTGGCCTGGCCCGCACCGGCGGCGTCACCGGCGGCACCGGCAGCGCCCTGGGCGGCCTGGGCGTCGGCGTACATGGCCTGGCCCAGCTTCTGGCTGACCGCGGCGACCTTCTCGGTCGCGGTGCGGATCTCGGCGGAGTCCTCGCCCTTGAGCTTCTCCTTCAGCTCGCCGACAGCGGTCTCGACCTCGGTCTTGACGTCAGCGGGGACCTTGTCCTCGTTGTCCTTGAGGAACTTCTCGGTCTGGTAGACGAGCTGCTCGCCCTGGTTGCGGGTCTCGGCGGCCTCGCGGCGCTTGTGGTCCTCCTCCGCGTACTTCTCGGCCTCCTCGCGCATGCGGTCGACCTCGTCCTTCGGCAGCGAGGAGCCGCCGGTGACGGTCATCTTCTGCTCCTTGCCCGTGCCCAGGTCCTTGGCGGTCACGTGCATGATGCCGTTGGCGTCGATGTCGAAGGCGACCTCGATCTGCGGGACGCCGCGCGGGGCCGGCGGAAGACCGGTCAGCTCGAACATGCCGAGCTTCTTGTTGTACGCCGCGATCTCGCGCTCGCCCTGGTAGACCTGGATCTGGACGGACGGCTGGTTGTCCTCGGCCGTCGTGAAGATCTCGGAGCGCTTGGTCGGGATCGTGGTGTTGCGCTCGATCAGCTTGGTCATGATGCCGCCCTTGGTCTCGATGCCGAGGGACAGCGGGGTGACGTCGAGGAGCAGGACGTCCTTGACCTCGCCCTTGAGGACACCGGCCTGCAGGGCGGCGCCGATGGCGACGACCTCGTCCGGGTTCACACCCTTGTTGGCCTCGCGACCGCCGGTCAGCTCCTTGACGAGCTCGGCGACGGCGGGCATACGGGTGGAGCCGCCGACCAGGACCACGTGGTCGATCTCGGACAGGGCGATGCCCGCGTCCTTGATGACGTTGTGGAAGGGGGTCTTGCAGCGCTCGAGCAGGTCCGCGGTCAGCTGCTGGAACTGGGCGCGGGTGAGCTTCTCGTCCAGGTGCAGCGGGCCCTCGGCGGACGCCGTGATGTAGGGCAGGTTGATCGAGGTCTCGGTGGACGAGGACAGCTCGATCTTCGCCTTCTCGGCGGCCTCGCGCAGACGCTGCAGCGCCATCTTGTCCTTGGACAGGTCGACGCCGTGGCCGTTGGCGAACTGCTTGACCAGGTAGTCGACGACGCGCTGGTCCCAGTCGTCACCACCGAGGTGGTTGTCACCGTTGGTGGCCTTCACCTCGACGACGCCGTCGCCGATCTCGAGCAGCGAGACGTCGAAGGTGCCGCCACCGAGGTCGAAGACGAGAATGGTCTGGTCGTCCTTGTCGAGACCGTAGGCCAGGGCGGCGGCCGTCGGCTCGTTGACAATGCGCAGGACGTTGAGACCCGCGATCTCGCCGGCCTCCTTGGTGGCCTGACGCTCGGAGTCGTTGAAGTACGCCGGGACGGTGATGACCGCGTCGGTGACCTTCTCGCCCAGGTAGGCCTCGGCGTCCCGCTTCAGCTTCTGCAGGATGAAGGCGCTGATCTGCTGCGGGTTGAAGTCCTTGCCGTCGAGGTTGATCTTCCAGTCAGTGCCCATGTGGCGCTTGACCGAGCGGATCGTCCGATCGACGTTGGTCACGGCCTGACGCTTGGCGACCTCGCCGACCAGCACCTCGCCGTTCTTCGCGAAGGCGACAACGGACGGCGTGGTCCTGGCGCCCTCGGCGTTGGTGATGACGGTGGGCTCACCGCCTTCGAGAACACTGACGACGGAGTTCGTCGTACCCAGGTCGATGCCGACCGCACGTGCCATGTCGATTCCTCCAGCTGACTTGAGTGGAACAGACTCAAGGGTGCAGCAGCGAAGCAAACCTGTCAACAGACCTGAGTCGTGCGGACTCAATTCTTATGCGACGTCTCGCGCAGGGCGGCGCGGAGGCGAATCGTTTCTGCAGGTCAGGGGGGAGGTTTCGGTGTCGCGGGCCCGTCAACGAGACCTATCCTGCGGCCCTCGGGGGAGGGGGAAGGGCCGTGCCGCACTTCTTGTCGGACCTACCGCAGTGGGTCCCCTGGCTCGGCGGAGCCGTCCTGGCCGTCGTCGGCGCCGCCGCGAAAAGTTGGCTGGAGGCGCGACTCAAACAAGCCGCCGACTTCTTCTACGCCCGGCTGGCGGGGAGCCGGCTGCTGCGGCGAACGGCACTCGCGCGGTACGTACGGGAGCTGCACGCGCGCCACAGCAAATTCGCGGTGTCGTTCCAGGCCGATGACGCGCTGAAGCTGCCGATGGAGTCGGTGTACGTGCCGCTGCGGTGTGCGGAGGCCTCCTCGCCGCGTCCGGGGGAGATCGCCGCAACGCTGCACCGGGAGCCCCACAGCGTGGTGCTGGGCGTGCCCGGCGCGGGCAAGACGATGCTGCTGCGGCACGAGGCCCTGATGTGGGCGAAGGGACGGCTACGGCCGGGCCGGCGGGCGCGCGGGAAGCCACGCGTGGACCTGGCCGACCTCACGGACGTACCGGTCCTGCTGGAGCTCCACCGGCTCAACAAGAAGCCGGAGTGGAGCCTAGAGCAGCACATCGCCGACCACTTCGGACGGCACGAGTTCCCGCGGGCGGACAAGTGGGTGGCCCGGGCCCTGGAGCGGGGCGATCTCGCCCTGTACTTCGACGGCCTGGACGAGGTGGCGAGCGACCACCGGGACCAGGCCGTGGACCGGATCAAGGACTTCGCGCAGCGGTACGGCGAGTGCCGGATCGTCGTCACCTGCCGCGTGGCCGTCTACGACGGCGGGTTCGCCGACCAGTTCCACCAGACACTGCGGGTGCAGGACTTCGACGAGCATCTGATCCGCCGCTTCCTGGGCGGCTGGCCCTGGCCGGAAGGCATGGCGGACGACACGGTGGAACAGTTGCTGGGGGCGTTGCGGGACACGCCGCAGCTGATGCCGCTGGCGCGCAATCCGCTGCTGCTGACGATGATCGCGTACCTCTACAGCTACGTGTACGCGGGCACGGACCAGGTGCTGCCGCACACGCGGGCCGACTTCTACAAGCAGGTCGTGGACAACCTGCTCATGGACCGACGCCGTCAACCGCGGTTTGCGTTCCCACTGAAGAAGGCGGTGCTGCAGGCGCTGGCCCTGGCCGCCCAGGACGTCCCGTCGGGCAGCCACGACCGGCTCGCGCGGCCGGAGCGGGAGGTCCTGGAGACCGTACGGGAGGTGCTGCGGGCGCAGGGCCAGGACGAGGCCATGGCGGAGGACGTGCTGCGGGAGATCGCCGACCGGAGCGGGCTGTTGCTGTCCGTGGACAACGGTGAGCGCTATCAGTTCGCGCACCTGACGTTGCAGGAGTACGCGGCCGCGTGTGCGCTCGCGGCGGACCCGGAAGGCCTGCTGAGGCGCTACCGCGCGGATCCGGCGGCCTGGCGGGAGGCGGTGCGCCTGTGGTGCGGGGTGGAGGCGCGGGACTGCACGGAGGTCGTGCGGGCGGTGTACGCGGGGGACGCGTTGCTTGCGTTCCAGTGCCTGGCGGATGCGCTGGTGGTGGACGAGGGGCTGGCCGAGGCAATCATCGGGGAGTTCCGCAGACGGCTGGGAACAAGTGGCGATCCGTTCGTGGAGGCCCCCCTGACGGCGGCGTTCGCGCTGGTGGCGGCGGACCGGAGGCCGCGGGGGACACGGGTCTTCGCGTTCCTGCGGGAGACCGTGAGGGCGGCGGGGGGCTCGTCCCGCGCCGCCGCAGCGTGCCGGGCCCTGGCGGCGACCAATCTGCCGAAGGCGGCGGAGGCGCTCGCCGAGACGCCGGGGCGGGCCGCGCAGGAAGCCCTGGCGTCCATGGGGGACATCGCGGTGCCCGCGCTGAGGCGGCCGGCGGAGAACGGAACGCCCTGGGCCGTCGAAGGGCTGTGGCGGATCCGCACGCCGAAGGCCGCGCTGGCGCTGAACGATCTGCTGTGGTCGGAGCGACCGTCGGACGAGCTCTTCCGGTGTGCCGTGCACCTGGGCGAGCTGATCACCGTTCCCGATATCGAGGAGGAGCTGAGGACGGCGCCCGTGGACCCCGGTTCGAGGAATTGGTTGCCCTGGGTGTGGGGACCGTTCGCCCGCGGGGCCGACGACCGTCTGACGGCCGTCGCGGGACGCATCGCCTGGGTCCTCCAGCGCTCCTTGCACGCCGGGTGGCCGCTCGGAGAGGGCCTGCCCAATCCCGACCCGAGGATCATGGCCGCGCTGAGTGTCGTGTCGCACCCTGTGGGGGTCGGACCGACGGAGAACATCACGCGGCCGCCGAGCGCCGCTCTGCAGGAAGCGCTGCCGGAAGGCGCCGACGAAACCGCCGTTCTCGCCCATGCCCTGGAGCTGCTCCGTTCTGCCGGCATGTCCCCGCGGCGGAACGCGTACCTCGCAAGGCTCCCCTGCCACCTGCGGCTCAAGGCGGTGATCTGTCTCGCCTTCGAGGGGCCCGCCCATGTGAATGTCTGGGCGTTTGCCGGGACCACCGTCCCCGGGCCCACCCCGCTGCGGCGGTGGCTGACGCGGACGGGCTGCCTGGCGCTGCCGGCCACCGCGATCGTCTACGGCCTGGTGGCGAGCATGACCGGGCCGCCGGTGCACGGCCTCTTCGCCGCCCTTGGCGTGCCGGCACTGGGCGCAGGAGTGTTGGTGCTGTTGGCACGGAGGGAGAGCTGGGAGGAGAAGCTCCGGCTCAACGCCCACCCCATCCGCCGCCTGCTCCTCCCGGAGCTGCTCCGGAACGCCGGCCGAGCGCAGCGGTAAGGCGGCCCTGAGCGACACAGATCACCGGCGATGCGGCTATATCGCGCGCAAGAGAGTGAGTAGTCTCGTACGGACTGGATAAGTTACCCGTTAGTAGTAGTTCGCTCTCTCAGGCCCGAGGAGCCCACCCATGCAACTCGCCGCGATCATTGTGTCGCTGGTCCTCATCGCGGTCGGCGTCGCGCTGTTCGGCCGTGCCATCCTGCAGATCTACCGCTTCGTGCGGCTGGGCCAGCCCGTACCCGCAGGAACCCGCACCGACGATCCCACGCAGCGCACCGTCACCGTTGCCAAGGAATTCCTCGGCCACACACGAATGAACCGCTGGGGCGTCGTCGGCGTCGCGCACTGGTTCGTGGCGGTGGGCTTCTTCTCCCTGCTGCTGACGATCGTCAACGCCATCGGCCAGCTCTTCCAGGCC
>KL569420.1:62266-65710 GCA_000715685.1 Streptomyces lilacinus | reverse complement strand
GATGTGTATAAGAGACAGACCGATCATCGGCGAATGGACGCCGTACAACGTCTTCGTCGAGTTCCTCGGCACGATGACCGCGCTCGGCATCCTGGTCCTCATCGTCATCCGGCAGCTGAACCGGCCGGGCGGCGCGGGCCGCAAGTCCCGCTTCGCGGGCTCCAACACCGGACAGGCGTACTTCGTCGAGTCCGTCATCCTCATCGTCGGCGTCTGCATCTTCATGCTGCACGCGCTCGAGGGCGCCCAGCACCACGTGGACGGCTACGAGGCTTCCTTCTTCGTCTCGTACCCGGTCGTCTCGTGGCTGGAGGGGATGGACGTCTCCACGCTCCAGAACCTCACTTACTTCTTCGCGGGCCTGAAGATCGCGACGTCCTTCATCTGGATGATCACGGTCTCCCTGAAGACGGACATGGGTGTCGCCTGGCACCGCTTCCTCGCCTTCCCCAACATCTGGTTCAAGCGCGAGGCCTCCGGCGACGTGGCGCTCGGCGCGCTGCAGCCGATGACCAGCGGCGGCGAGCCGATCGACTTCGAGGACCCGGCGGAGGACGCCGTCTTCGGCGTCTCCAAGGTCGAGGAATTCTCCTGGAAGGGCATCCTCGACTTCTCCACCTGCACCGAGTGCGGCCGCTGCCAGTCGCAGTGCCCCGCGTGGAACACCGGCAAGCCGCTGTCGCCGAAGCTGCTCATCATGGCGCTGCGCGACCACGCCCACGCCAAGGCCCCCTACCTGCTCGCCGGCGGCGGCAAGGACATGGAGGGCGAGGAGAAGGCGTCCGCGGAGCAGCTGAAGGACGTCCCCGCGTCCGCTCTCGCCGAGGCCGAGCGCCCGCTGATCGGGACGCTCGAGGAGAACGGCGTCATCGACCCGGACGTGCTGTGGTCCTGCACCACCTGCGGCGCGTGCGTGGAGCAGTGCCCGGTCGACATCGAGCACGTCGACCACATCGTCGACATGCGCCGCTACCAGGTGATGATCGAGAGCTCCTTCCCGTCCGAGGCGGGCACGATGCTCAAGAACCTGGAGAAGAAGGGCAACCCCTGGGGCCTGGCGAAGAAGCAGCGCCTGCAGTGGACCAAGGAGGTCGACTTCGAGGTCCCGGTCGTCGGCAAGGACATCGAGGACCTCACCGAGGTCGACTACCTCTACTGGGTCGGCTGCGCCGGCGCCCTCGAGGACCGCGCCAAGAAGACGACGAAGGCCTTCGCCGAGCTGCTCCACATGGCGGGCGTGAAGTTCGCCATCATGGGCGGCGACGAGGCCTGCACCGGTGACTCCGCCCGCCGTCTGGGCAACGAGTTCCTCTTCCAGCAGCTCGGCCAGCAGAACGTCGAGATGCTGAACATGGCCTTCGGCGAGGACGCCGAGGAGGGCGTCAAGGTCGAGAAGTCCAAGAAGAAGATCGTCGCGACCTGCCCGCACTGCTTCAACACCATCGCCAACGAGTACCCGCAGCTGGGCGGCGAGTACGAGGTCATCCACCACACGCAGCTGCTGCAGCACCTCATCGACGAGGGCAAGCTCATCCCCGTCACCCCGGTCGAGGGTCTGATCACCTATCACGACCCCTGCTACCTGGGCCGCCACAACAAGGTCTACACGCCGCCGCGCGAGATCATCGCCAAGGTGCCGGGCCTGCGGAACGAGGAGATGCACCGCCACAAGGAGCGCGGCTTCTGCTGTGGCGCCGGTGGCGCGCGCATGTGGATGGAGGAGCGCATCGGCAAGCGCATCAACAACGAGCGCGTCGACGAGGCGCTGTCCCTCAACCCGGACATCGTCTCCACCGCCTGCCCCTTCTGCCTCGTCATGCTGACCGACTCGGTCAACGGCAAGAAGAACGACGGCAAGGCCAAGGAGTCCATCCAGGTCGTCGACGTCGCCCAGCTGCTGCTGGAGTCCGTCAAGACGCCGGTCGGCCCGGAGGGCGACGGTGACGGCGAGACGGCGGACGCGCCGGAGCCGGACCCGGAGCCGGTGAAGTAGGCACCTCTTAAGCAGGCACCTCTTTAAGAGGACGACGGCCGGGCCCCGCGACTGATCGCGGGGCCCGGCCGTTGTCGTAGGCGCGTGGGACGATGAGTCGTACGCGGTAGCAGCTCGTAGACAGCAGGAGCCACGTCATGGATTACGCCCGTATGCGCGCGATCGCTGAGGAACTGATGGAGCACGCTCCCGACCCGATCGTGGGCGTCGAAATCACCAGCGACGGAATCTTCATGATGATGTCGCCCTCCAGGCCCCACGAGCTCATCGCGGCGCGTCTTCGCCGCCAACTTGACCGCCAACTCGCCGACGGGCTGATGGCCCACACCGGCGGCGAAGTGGAGGACGCTTCGATCGGCAAGCTGCGCCGCCCGGACTTGATCGTCGTGTCGGAAGACGTCTTCGCCGAGGACACCATGGACCCGTTCCACCCGCGTGACCTGTCCCTGGTAACCGAGATCGTCTCGCCGTCCAACCACAGCAACGACTACACGGACAAGATGGATGAATACCCTGCCATGGGCATCCCGCTGTACCTGCTGATCGACCCGCGCGACGGGACCGCGGCAGTCATGTCCGATCCCGGCGTGGGAGCCGACGGCCGGCACCACTACCGGGCCCGACACGACTACGTCTTCGGAGACAAGGTCTCCGTCGGCCCCTGGACCGTCGACACCTCCGAATTCCGCAAGTACCCCAAGTGATCGGCAACACGCTTGATCTCAAGCATGCTTGAGGTCCTAGCGTCGTTCCTATGACAACGACAACGCAGCCCTCCCCCGCCGACCCCTACGCCGCCACCGACTTCGCCTCGCTCGCCGCGCAGCCCATCGGCTACTGGAGCTGGGTGGCCCACGAGAGCGTCATCCGGCACATCCGCGGGGCGATGGCCCGTACCGACATCACGCAGCCGCAGTGGTGGATCCTCAACCAGGTCGACCTGGCCGGCGAGGAGGGGCTGGCGCCCGAGGGGATCCGGGAGCGGCTCCGGCCCGTGCTCAGCATCGGTTCCGTCGAGATCCGGCAGGCCACCGACAGCCTGCTCGCCCGCGGCTGGCTGAGCGCCGACGCCGAGGGGCGGCTGCACCTCACCGACGCCGGCCACGCGGCCAAGGACCGCACCAAGGAGCTCGTGACGCGGCTGCGTTCGGAGATTCACGCCGGCATCACGGACGAGGAGTACGTGGCCGCGCTGCGCGTGCTGCAGCGGATGGTCGAGAACACGGGCGGGGTCGAGGCCCTCGCCTCGTAGGCCTCTGGACGGAGCTTTCCCCTAGGGGATGTCACAGGTCGGCCGCAAAGCCGGGCCCGTTGGCCCGGGGGCGGCACCGGGAGCCCGTCGGAGCGGGTACGTTCGAAGGCGTGGCTGGATTCAGGATGGGACGCGGACGGGACCAACAGGGCACCGGACCCGCGCGGCAAGGACAGCAGCAGGCCCCCGCGCCGTACGG
>KL569420.1:57497-61968 GCA_000715685.1 Streptomyces lilacinus | reverse complement strand
CTCAGAGATGTGTATAAGAGACAGCCCGTACCCCGCGCCGGGCGACGACGCCGGTCACACCCGGCAGTTCAGCCTGGGCGAGGCCCCGGACGCGTACGGCGACCACGGCGACCCGTACGGCCCCGGTGCGGCCCCCGCGCCGCCGGCCGGGCCGCGGCTGCACTGGAAGGACCTGCTGAGCGGCATCGTGCTGCGCCCCACGGCGACCTTCTGGCAGATGCGCGACCACCAGATGTGGGCCCCGGCGCTGATCGTCACCTTCGTCTACGGCCTGCTCGCCGTCTTCGGCTTCGACAAGGCGCGCTCGGACGTCCTGCACGCCTCGTTCGCCGAGGTCCTGCCGGCCGTGCTGATCACCGGTGTGATCATGGTGATCGCCGGGCTGATCCTCGGCGCGGTCACCCACACCCTCGCCCGGCAGCTCGGCGGCGACGGCATATGGCAGCCGACCGTCGGCCTGTCGATGCTGATCATGTCGATCACGGACGCGCCCCGCCTGCTCTTCGCGATGTTCCTGGGCGGCGACAGCACGCTCGTCCAGGTGCTGGGCTGGGCCACCTGGCTGGCCGGCGGCGCGCTGCTGACCTCCATGGTGAGCAAGTCGCACGACCTGCCGTGGCCGCGGGCGCTGGGGGCCTCCGCCATCCAGCTCGTCGCGCTGCTGTCCCTGATCAAGCTCGGCACGCTGTAGCCACGCCGTTCACGGTTCACGCGAAAGGGCCCGTTTAGATCCCGGTGGGATCTAAACGGGCCCTTCGCACAGCTGTCAGGCGTCGAGGATCTGGCCCTCGCGCCGCACGACCGGCGGCTCGACGGACCACGGGAAGTTGATCCAGTCGTCGGTGCGCTTCCAGACGTACTCGCACTTCACCAGCGACTGCGGCTTCTCGTAGATGACCGCGCTGCGGACCTCGGCGACGTGGTCGAGGCAGAAGTCGTGCACCAGCTTCAGCGTCTTGCCGGTGTCGGCGACGTCGTCCGCGATGAGCACCTTCTTGTTGGAGAAGTCGATCGCGTTCGGGACCGGGGCGAGCATGACCGGCATCTCGAGCGTGGAGCCCACACCGGTGTAGAACTCGACGTTCACCAGGTGGATGTTCTTGCAGTCCAGCGCGTAGGCGAGGCCGCCCGCGACGAACACGCCACCACGGGCGATGGACAGGATGATGTCCGGCTCGTAGCCGTCGTCCGCGATGGTCTGTGCCAGCTCACGGATGGCCTGCCCGAAGATCGGGTAGGTCAGGTTCTCGCGGATCTCACTCACTGTTGCTCTTCGCCCTGTTCCCTGGTCGGCCTGTCCGGGGCGGTCAGACCTGCGTGCGGTGGAAATTCTTGAAGGACCGCGAGGGGGTCGGTCCCCGCTGGCCCTGGTACCGGGAACCGTGCTTCGCGGACCCGTAAGGATGCTCGACGGGTGACGTCAGCCGGAACATGCACAGCTGGCCGATCTTCATCCCCGGCCAGAGCTTGATCGGCAGCGTGGCCATGTTCGACAGCTCCAGCGTCACGTGCCCGGAGAAGCCCGGGTCGATGAAGCCGGCCGTCGAGTGCGTCAGCAGACCGAGCCGGCCGAGGCTGGACTTGCCCTCCAGTCGCGAGGCGACGTCGTCCGGGAGCGTGATCACCTCGTACGTCGAGGCCAGCACGAACTCACCGGGGTGGAGGATGAACGCCTCGTCGCCCTCCGGCACCACCTCGCGCGTGAGGTCCGCCTGCTCGACCGCGGGGTCGATGTGCGGGTACCGGTGGTTCTCGAACACCCGGAAGTAGCGGTCCAACCGCACGTCGATGCTCGACGGCTGCACCATCGAGGGGTCGTACGGGTCGATCCGCACTCGGCCGGCGTCGATCTCGGCCCGGATGTCCTTGTCTGAGAGAAGCACGCCTCGAGGATACGCGGAGAAGGCGGACAACCTGACAACGCGGGCCCGCCCCACCCGGGAGCGGGCCCGCGGCCGGGCTCACCTCTTCTCGGGCGTCACCGGCACGGAGTGCCGCAGCCGCGCGCAGCGGGGGCAGCGCAGGAGCCGCCCGGGACCGATCCGGCCGGGGCCGAGATTCTGCATCGGGAACGAAGCGGTGCTGAAAACGTGCCCTTCGGCACAACGAACGACGGTGCGCTCCATCGAGCTCCCTTTCCCCACGGCGGCACTCACTACGTGCCTCCGGCACGACATGAAAGACAAAAGCCACATTAGGGGATGTATCGGACCAGCTTGAACGCGGCACCCCGACCAGCCCCGCACCGTTTGCCGCGCACCACGGTACGCCCCAACTCCCGTCCCCCGCGCCCGCGTCCCCGCACCTCCCACACCCCCCTCACACGACAAGAAGGCCACCGCGGCAAGTGCGCCGGGGGCCTTCGATGGGGTAGAGTGTGCGACGATGCGACGCCCTCAGGGGCCGCCGCGCGGGCGTAGTTTAATGGTAGAACATGAGCTTCCCAAGCTCAGAGCGCGAGTTCGATTCTCGTCGCCCGCTCTTGCAAGAAGGCCCAGGTCAGCGACCTGGGCCTTCTTCGTTGTCCAGACCCATTCCTCTAGCCGGTGGTGTCCGAGGGGGCGGCCACCAGCCTCCGGATGGTCATCGGCTCGGCGAGGACCAGGTCCAGCACCTTCCTGACGTGCAGGAAGTGCGGCGTGGCGAAGTGCTCGTCGAGGTCATCGGCCGTGGCCCACTCCTCGACGACCACCATTCGGGCCGGGCGATTCGGATCGGCGTACGGCTGGTACGCGAGGCACCCGGGTTCTTCCAGGGAAGGTTCGATCATCGCCTCCAAGGCAGTGCGGAGGCGGTCCTCCCGGCCGGGGGCGGCCAGGCATTCGGCGACGACGATGACGGACATGCGCGGTGGTCTCCTCGTGGTGGTCGGCTCGTGGTGGTCGGCTCGTGGCATCTGGCGGTTACGGGCGGGCGGGTCCGGTACCCGCGCCGCTCGTGGTGATCGCGGCGGCGATCTCGTCGAGGTCGGCCCGGGTCAGCTGCACGGCGCCCGCGCCGATCCAGCCGTCCACCTGGCGGGGCGTGCGAGCCCCGACGATCGCGCCGGTGATGCCGGGCCAGGCGAGGGTCCAGGCGATGGCGACCTCGGCGACAGTGGCACCGTGCCGCTCGGCGACGGGGCGCAGCGCGTCGGCCAGCCGGAGGTTGGCGGCGAGGCCCGTGGTGAAGTCGTGGTGGGCGGTGCGCCAGTCGTCGGCGGGCAGCTGGGCGACGCGCTCGGCGGAGAACGCGCCGGTGAGCAGGCCGGACTGGAGCGGGGAGTAGACGATCACCCCGGTGCCGTGGGCGGCGGCCCAGGCGATCTCGGGTGCGGCCGAGCGGTTGATCGCCGAGAACGGCGGCTGGACGACGTCGACATGGGCGATCCGCTCGGCGGCCTCCAGCTGCTCGGCCGAGTGGTTCGACAGCCCGATCGCGCGGACCTTGCCCTCGGCCTTCAGGTCGGCCATGACCTGCCAGTACTCCTCCAGCGGCGTGGCGTTCGGGGAGACGGCGCCGAACCCGCCGCCGGCGTACTCCAGCGACTCACCGGTGTCCGGATAGTGCACCTGGTACAGGTCGATGTGATCGACACCCAGGCGCCGCAGCGAGTCCTCGATCTCCCGGCGTACGCTCGCGGGCTTCATGACGCGGCGGGGCGCGGCCTTCGGGTCGTCCGGGTCCCAGACCAGCCCGGCCTTGGTGAACAGATACGGCCGCTCGGCCTCGGGCAGGTCGGCGACGGCCTTGCCCACCAGTTCCTCGGAGTGGCCCAGCCCGTAGACCGCGGCGGTGTCGATCCAGTTGACGCCCGAAGCGACGGCGTGCCGGATCGCGGCCACGGACTCGGCGTCGTCGGTGGCGCCCCAGCCGAAGTGCCAGCCGGGCCCGGCCACCGCCCAGGAGCCGAAGCCGATGCGCGTGATGTCCATACCGGTGTCGCCGAGGGGAAGGGTCGGCAGGTGCGTCGTGGTCATGTCGGAGAACTCCCGAGGACGTCCGTACGAGGCGGCCGGGTGCCCGGAGGTGGGCTTCCGACCGGCCGGATCCGTTCCGGCGATCACCACTGTGCTCGTCCGCGCCCGGTCCACCCAGTGGCAGCCCGTGCCTGGGCACGGCATGACCAGGCACAGGGGGCCGCGTAGGCCCTCGCAGCCGGAATACTGGCCGCATGACGCTTGATCGACGTGCGGAACTGGGCGAGTTCCTCCGCTCGCGGCGCGCCCGGCTGCGCCCCGAGGACCTGGGGCTGCCGGCCTACGGAAACCGCCGCAGGGTCCCGGGGTTGCGCCGTGAGGAACTGGCCCAGCTGGCCGGGGTGAGCGTGGACCACTACGTCCGGCTGGAACAGGGCCGCACCCTGCACTTCTCGGAGGCCGTGCTGGACGCGGTCGCCAGGGCGCTGCGGTTGGACGCCGTCGAGCGGGAGCACTTCCACCGGCTGGCGCGCCCCTGGTCGGAGACGGACGGCGGGGACGACCCGCCGCAG
>KL569420.1:56786-57234 GCA_000715685.1 Streptomyces lilacinus | reverse complement strand
GTATAAGAGACAGGGCCGGGGCTGCGCCGCCTGCTCGATCTGGCGGCCGACGTCCCCGCGTACATCGTCGGTCGCAACACCGACGTACTGGCCTGGAACCGGCTCGCCGCCGCGCTCATCACCGACTTCGGCGCCCTGCCGCCCCGGCAGCGGAACCTCGCCCGCCTGGTGTTCCTGGACGAGGGGATGCGCGGCCTGTACGCGGACTGGCGCGGCAAGGCCGGCGACGTGGCCGCCTATCTGCGGCTCGACGCCGGACGCCACCCCGGTGATCCGCGGACGGCGGAGCTGCTCGCCGAGCTGTCCGACGCGAGCCCGGAGTTCCGGGAGCTGTGGGCCGAGCACCGGCTCCAGGACAAGACCCACGGTCGTTACGTGTACCGGCATCCGGTCGTCGGCGAACTGGACCTCGGTTTCGAGACGCTGCGGCCTGTCTCTTATACACATC
>KL569420.1:54232-56529 GCA_000715685.1 Streptomyces lilacinus | reverse complement strand
AGATGTGTATAAGAGACAGCCAGGCGCTCGTCGCCCACACCGTGGAGGAGGACTCGCCGTCGCACACCGCGCTGCGCCTGCTGGCGAGTTGGGCGCACGAAAGCCTGCCGACGGGCTGACCGGGTGCCGGGCCGACCGGCTGACGGTTCACCTCCTGGTTCGGGCCCGTGGTGACCACCAGTTCGCCGCACCGGCCACGGCCATCACTGCGGGAACCAGCAGAGGCCGAACGATCAGGGCGTCCACCGCCACCGACAGTGCGACGGTGACGCCGGTGAGCTTGATCGTGGTGATGCCGGAGCCGACCAGGCTGAGCAGGACGACACCGACCACGGCGGCCGACGCGGTGAAGAGCGGGGCAGCTCTCTGGAGCCCGGCGGCCACGGCCGACCTGGTCTCTCCCGTACGGTCGTGGGCTTCGACCACCCGAGCGAGCAGCAGCACCTCGTAATCCATGGACAGCCCGAATGCCAGGCAGAACACCGTGATCGCGGTCAGCATGTCGACTCCTCCGGTGACGGTGAACTCCCCGACCACGAACCGGAGGTGACCGTCCTGGAAGATCCACACCATGGCACCGAAGGTCGCGCCCATGCTGAGCGCGTTCATCACGACGGCTTTGACAGCCAGGAAGACGCTTCCGGTGAAGAGCAGCAGTACGGCCGTGGTCGCGGCGACGACGATGCCGACGCACCACGGCAGGCGCGCGGCGACGGCCCGTCCGACATCGAGCAGCACGGCCGGGGGACCGGTGACCAGCGGCGACGCCGGAGCCGGGGCGGTACGTACCGCACGTACCATCCGCACGGCCGCGGGTCCGAACGGATCGTCCGGCCCGGAGACGGCCAGCCATGTGCCGGCCGGGGACAGATAGCGCTGCGAGAGCGCCGCACACCCGGTGTCCACGTCGCCTGCCCGATCGGGGCACGCCGCGGTGAGCCGCCTGCCGGAGGCGTAGACGCCGGTTACGGTACGCACGGACACGGCGCCCGGCAGAGCCGAAAGGTGTCGCGCGTAGGCATCGAGTCGGGCCGCGCCGGCGTCGCGCCCGGTCGGCACCCAGCCCGGGAGGACGACGTCCAGTTCCGTGTGGGCGGTATCCGGGAAGGCAGTGCGCAGTTCGGTCACGGCCTTGGCGGCGGGGGCGCCGCGGGGCAGGACGCGCTCGTCGCTGAGAGCGAAGTGCGCATGCCAGAACGGAAGCGAGAGGGCGCCCAGCACCAGCGCCGTGGCCACAGCGACCGGAACCCGGCGGCGCATCACGGCTGTGGCCAGCCGGGACCACCCGGCACCGCCCCCGTCTCCCCGCACGGCTCCGCGCCGTCCACAGCCGGCCCGCCTGCCGAGACAGGACAGCCCGGCCGGTACCACTACCAACGCCGCTGCGGCGGCCAGGATCACCACGGGGATTCCGGCGTACGCCATGGACCGGAGGAAGGGGAGAGGGAAGACCAGCAGTCCGGTCAGCGCCAGCACGACAATGGCCGCCGACACCACCACCGTGCGGCCCGCAACGGCCATCGCCCGCTCGACGGCCTCCATGTGATCGGCGCCCGAGGTGCGTTCCTCCCGGTAACGAGCGACAAGGAACAGGCTGTAGTCGACACCCAGCGCCAGCCCTGCCGCCGTGGTCCAGTTCAGTGCGAAAACCGATACCTCGGTGAACTGGCAGACCGCACGCAGCACCGCCAGCGTGCCTGCGATCGCCGTCACTCCCACCGCCAGGGGGAGGCAGGCCGCGCCGACACCGCCGAACGCCCACAGGAGGAGCGCCAGGGTGGCGGGCAGGGCGATCACCTCCGACGTCCGCAGATCTCGCTGGCTCTGCGCCTGGAGGTCCCTGGTCAGCAGCGCGATTCCCGAAGGCGTCACGCGCAAGGGCCCATGCGTGCCCGACGCGGCCGAGATCAGCCGGTCCGGCGCGGTGTGCCGGGCTGCCCCGGCCAGCCGCACCAGAAGCAGCGCGCAGTGTCCGTCCTTCGAGCGAAGCGTCTGATCCGCGGCGCCGGGACCGGGATCGGGACCTGGACGTGCCGAGGGGACGGGACGTGCCGAGGGGACGGGACGTGCCGAGGGGACGGGCAGGGCGCCACCGGCCAGGGGACCGGTCCAGTAGGAGTCCGCCCCGCTCACCGCGGGGTCCGCACGCACCCGGTCGACGAGGCGTCGGCCGGCGTCCCGCGCGGCGGGAGCGTCGACCGATCCGGAGGTCCGGGCCAGGAGGACCAGGTCGGGGGCACCCCCGTGGAAGTGCGTGGTCAGCAGGGCATCGGCGCTCAGTGACGAGGCCCTCGGCG
>KL569420.1:47497-53944 GCA_000715685.1 Streptomyces lilacinus | reverse complement strand
GCTGCCAACCGCCGGTGACGAGGTGCCCTGCCACCCCGCGCCCCGCCCACGCGGCCGCGACGACGGCCAGGAAGGCAACCACGACCACTGTGCGCCAACGCCGTGCGGCGGCGCTCCCCACCACCACGAGCAGCCCACGGGGAGGAGCTTGCTCAGGACTGCCGGGACGGGCAGCAGTCACCACCGGAGGCCGACGATGCCCTCGCTGACCCCGCTGGCGAATCCCACCAGTACCGCCAGGTCGCCCCGCCGCAGCCGCCCCTGCTGCACAGCGAGTTCCAACTGCAACGGCAGCGTCGCCGCAGCGGTGTTGCCATGGGAGGCGATGGTCGTACTGAGCAGGGATTCGGGCACGCCCGTGGTAGCGCAGAAGTCGGTGGTCAGGTGTGTGGTGGCGAGGTGAGCACAGACGAGGGAGACGTCGTGCAGAGTGAATCCCGTCCGGCGTTCCATCTCCTTGGCGGTCTGCCGTGCGCCGAGGCGGCGCAGTGCCTTCACCATGCCGGACAGGTCGGGCGGACGACGGTGGTTTCCCGTTCCGAAGTGGCCGTCCAGCGTGATGGCCGCCGCTTGCCACGCCGAGGAGACGGCGGAGAACTGGCATTCCAGAATTCCGGGGTCTTCCGATCGTTCGAGGACGACCGCGCCGCCGGCATCCGAGAGCGTGTAGCCGATCAGGCAGTCGACGAATTCACGGGCGCTCGACACCCGCCGCCGCATGAACTGAGTGGCCGATTCGCCACAGCAGATCAGGATGCGCTCGTACCGTGCGCCGCGGATCAGCGCGTCCCCCAGTTCCAGGGCATTCAGGAATGCGTTGCAGGCGTTCCGTACGTCGAACACCGGGCAGTTCGCGCCCAACTTGTCCGCCACGATGTGTGCCGTCGCCGGTTCCAGCAGGTCCATACAGACGCCGGCGTAGATCAGGAGATCCATCTCGCCGATCTCGCATCCCGCCTCGGCCAGCGCCTTTTCGGCCGCGGCTGCGGCGAGATCGGAGGCGACCCAGCCCTCGGGCCGGACATGACGGAATTCAACGCCTGTCAGCCGTCGGATCACACCGCGCGGGACAGTGAAATCGGGGCTGTGCTCAGCGATGCTCTCCTCAAGTTCCGCTGTGGAAAGCCGGATTTCCGGAAGGTGCGCCGCCGCTGAGGCAATTCGGCTGCAAAACCGCTGGCTCATAAACCCCACCCCGGACGAAGGCCGTGTCTCTCGCCATGTAAACAGCGGGCCCGAACGCAGCACAACAGGGCCGTCGTATCGTACGTTTGTCCTTTCCTTCGCCGGCATCACATGGCTGCACCTGGGTAGACATCCCTCTTGCCTCAGGTTCACCCCGGAAGGGAGCGTCATGCACGAATCCCCTACCGAACCGACGTTCACCCAGCTGCAAGAAGTGCTCGAATCTCAATTCGAGATTCCGCTCGATTCGGTCACCACGGAAACGACCTTGGAACAACTGGGCCTGGACTCCCTGGAGCTGGTGGAGCTGACCTTGATCATGGAAGTCGACGTGGACCCGGCCGACTTCGCACCCACCACCACGCTCGGAGAAGTCGTCCACCGCATGAGCGGGCAGGGCCAGGCGCCCCGTACCGCAGACGCCGCGGCCCCGGAACCCGCTTCATGACGTCCGCCGCCGTCGCCGTCACCGGCGTCGGACTCCTCACCCCCGCCAGAATCGGCAGCCGCGACACGTTCGACGGGTTGTGCTCGGGCCGTTCGACGGCAGCGATCGACCCGGACCTCCAGGGCGCACCGGTGGACTTCTCCTGCGCCGTGCCGGACTTCCGCGCTCAGGAGGCCCTGGGGCGTCGACTGGCCCACCGCATGGACCGCTTCACGCAGTTGGCCGTGCTGGCGGCACGCGAGGCCGTCACGGACGCCGGGCTGCGCACCGACGAGTGGCTTCCCGAGCGCGTGGGAGTGGTACTCGGAACGGCCTCCTCGTCGATGGAGGCACTCCCCACCGATATGGGGCACTACCTGTCCGGTCACCCGGAGCGGATTTCCCCGATGAGTCTCACCCGCAGCCTGCCCAGCGCGCCCGTCGCCGAGGTCACCATCGCTCTCGGAGCACGCGGCCCCAGCTTCTCCGTCTCCAACGCCTGCGCCGCGGGCAACCAGGCGATAGCGCTGGGCGTGGATCTGCTCCGCTCCAGGTCCTGCGACATCGTCATCGCCGGCGGTGCGGAAAGCCCCCGCACCCTGTGCTGCGCCATCCTTCTCGGGCGGTTGCGGGCGCTGTCACGGCGTCGCGACCGGCCGGAGAGCGCCTCGCGTCCGTTCGATGCCGAGCGTGACGGCCTGGTCATCGGGGAGGGCGCGGGTGTGCTGGTTCTCGAGCGGCAGGAGCACGCGCACGCACGCGGAGTGGTCCCCCGCGCGCTGCTGGCCGGGCACGGCTCCACTTCCGACGCCCACCACTACGTCGCCCCGGAGCCCGAGGGGCACGGAGCCGAGGCAGCCATGCGCGCCGCGCTGGCCGACGCCGGGCTCCGCCCCGTCGACATCGACCACGTGAACGCGCACGCCACGTCCACCACCGTCGGGGACCTGGCCGAGGCCAGGGCGCTGAACCGGCTCTTCCGCAACGATGTACCACCGGTCACGGCCCCCAAGAGCCTCATCGGGCACTCCCTGGGGGCGGCCGGCGCTGTCGAGTCAGCGATCACTGTCATGACGCTGCAACACCAGAGGATCCCGCCGACCGCGAACCTCGAGCGCCTGGATCCCGCCATCGCCCTCGACGTGGTGCACAAAGGCCCCAGAGACACGCGGATGCGGGCGGCTCTGAGCAACTCCTTCGCCTTCGGCGGGCACAACACGGTCCTGGTGTTCACGACCGGGTGAGCACCGGCCTGAAGGTGCCCAGAGTGCCTAGAGGTGCCGGAGATGGTCCCGCAGAGTCCGGGCGACCTGGGCCATGAGAGCCTCGGCGCCGGGTTGGGTGCTGGCCGGGACGAGTGATTCGGTGAGGACGGCGATGGCGTACGCCTGGCCGTCGGCGTGCTCGACGACGCCGATCTCGTGGCGCAGGTTGAGGAGTGTGCCGGTCTTGGAGGACCAGGTGGTGGCGTCCGAGCTGAAGTCCGGGGCGAGGCGGTGCCGGAGCACGTTGTGGGCCATGAGGTCGCGCACGCGCTCGGCCACCTCGGGGTGGATCCTCGAGGGGGTCCACAGGGCCTGGAGCAGGTCGACCCAGGCGCGGGCGCTGCCGGTGTTGGCGCGGGTGGTGTCGAGCTGCGGCACCCGGTGGCCGCGGCCGCCGGTGCCGGCGTCGATGGCGAGGGAGAGGGCGAGATGGGCCTGGGCGGCGTCGAAGCGTTCGACGGGGGTGTCGGACAGCTCGCCGGTGACGTGCCGGACGGTGATGCCGCGCAGGCCGTGTTCGTGGAGGAAGTCGGTGACCTGCGCGGGCGGGGTGAGGGCGAACAGCGCGTCGGCGGCGATTCCGTCGCTCAGGCAGGTGCTCAGGTAGAGCAGGTCGTCGATCGCGATCCGGGCGGGGTGGCGGAAGCGGCTCAGCCCGGTGGGGCCGGGCGTGGTGATCCGCCCCGGCCGCACGTCGAGCATCGTGGCTCCGTCGAGCTCTCCCCGTCGTACGCGCTCCACCGTCGCCAGCGCGAGCGGGACCTTGACCAGGGACGCGGAAGGCAGCGGGGTGTCGGGGTCGATCCCCAGCTCCTCCCCCGTGTGGAGATCCCGTACGAGCAGGCAGGCGTGGAGGCCGCCGTCGCGCAGCTGCCCGCGCAGGTCGTGCAGCAGGGCCTCGGTGTTCACGTCGTCGTACACGTGGTCGTTCACGTCGTCGTCGTTTCTGTGGTTCCCGCCCGTGGGCCCGCGCCGAGGCAGCGGGCGATGGCGTCGCCCAGGCGCGCTTCCACGGTCTGCGGATTGCCGTCCGCGGCGGCGGCGAGGGCGTACCCTCGGCTGAGGGCGATCTCGCCGACGGGCCGCCAGTTCAGGGCGAGTTCGGCTGCCTGCGCGGGGGAGCACAGCAGAAGGTCGCCCGTGCAGAGGACCTCTGCCGCAGCGGCCGTCAGGTCGGCCCCGGCGACGACCTGCGCGGGCCGCAGGCCGATCGCGTCGCGCAGTCGTGTCAGTGGGTCGCGGATGTGCGGCACGTCGTCTTCCGGTTGGATCCACAGGCGGCGGGCCGGGCCGGAGGAGGCTCGTCCGACCCTCAGCGTCTCCAGGTAGACGCGCTTCACGCCGGGATCCCGCGCACCGGCGACCCCGAGCGGCACGGACCACGTCGCCTCGTCCGGCGGCACCGCGAGCAGGGCGGCGCGCACCTGCTGCGCGTGGACGAGCTCCAGGCGCTGAGCAGGCACCGCGACGCGGAGATCGAGCGTGACGCCGTGCCCCCGCGCCTCGGCGACGAGGCGCGCGAGGTCGACCGTGGAGCAGATGCCGGGCACCGCGAGCCGCCACCCACGGCTTGCGCTTGGCGGCCTCCGCCTCGTGCAGCAGCACGTCGGCCGCCTGCACGAGCTGCCTGGCCACCGGCAGCATGTCCCGGCCGAAGGGCGTGAGGACGGCCCGCCGCGAGGTGCGCTCGAACAGCTGCTCGCCGAAGCGTTCCTCCAGGGCGGCGACGCGACGGCTGGCCACCGGCTGGGACATCCGGGCGGCGGCCGCTCCGTCGGTGAAACTGCCGTGCTTGCTGACGCTGACGAACGCGCGACACGCTCCCACAAGATCCACAGCCCCGAACCCTATGCCAGATCCGCATGAAACGGCGTATGAGCGTATTGGACCGCATGGTCGCCCGGCGAGGAAGGTGATTTCCGGCAGTCAGCGCCCTGTCCCCTATGCGCCCCTCGCACGGGGCTGCCCCGGAGGTTTGGACCATGCAGCACAACCGTGCCCGCCGCGCCGTTCTCGGCGCGCTCGCCGCGCTCACCCTCGTCCCGCTCACGGCCTGCGGGGCGGACGGTTCGCCGGCCTCGTCGTCCGCGTCCGCCGCGACGACGAAACCGAGTACGGCCGCGAAGTCGTTCACCGGCGAGTTCAAGGAGCTCGAGCGCAAATTCGACGCGCGGCTGGGGGTCTACGCCGTCGACACCGGTACCGGGCGCGAGGTGGCCTACAACGACGGCGAACGCTTCGCCCACGCCTCCACGTTCAAGGCGCTGGCCGCCGGTGCCGTGCTGCGGAAGTACTCGCCGAACGGCGGGATGGACCGGGTGATCACGTACTCCAAGGAGGATCTCGTCGAGTACTCCCCCGTGACCGAGAAGCACGTCGAGACCGGGATGACCCTGCGCGAGCTGTGCGACGCCGCCGTCCGCTACAGCGACAACACCGCGGGCAACCTGCTGTTCGACGCGCTCGGCGGGCCCAAGGGCCTCGACGCCGTACTCGAGGGGATGGGCGACGACGTCACTCGGATGGAGCGCCGCGAGCCCGAGTTGAACGTGTGGGCCCCCGGCGAGACGCGGGACACGAGCACGCCGCGGGCGCTGGCCAAGGACCTGCGCGCGTTCGTCCTCGGAGACGTCCTCGGCAAGAACGAACGCGCACAGCTCGAGCAGTGGCTGCGGAACAACACCACCGGAGGCGAACTCATCAGGGCCGGGATGCCCAAGGGCTGGGCGGTCGGCGACAAGACCGGAGCCGGCCAGGGCTACGGGACCCGTAACGACATCGCCGTGGTGTGGCGCCCCAACGCGGCCCCCGTCGTCATGGCGATCCTGTCGAACCGCACCAAGGCCGACGCCAAGTACGACAACAAGCTGATCGCGGAAGCGGCATCCGTGGTCGCGGGCACGCTGAAGTAGCCGGCACGCTCAAGTAGTCGTCTCCGCGGCAGCAGGCCGGCTGTCAGCGATCCGTACGTGGCTCGGCAGTGGGGCCGGCGCCTGAGGTCGTTTCAGGCTTCGCGTAGAGAACTTCGCGAGCCTGCTCCGCGGCGCGGACGATGCTCTCGGAGACGAAGTCGAGGAAGCGGGCGATGTTCTCCAGGCGGGCGCCGGCCGGGGTGCCGGAGCCGAGGGTGCCGACGCCCTGCCGTGCGATGTCGACGAGGTCGGCCGTGGACCGTGCGCTGGCCATCATCGACTGGTACCAGACGTCGTCGTCGACGACGTAGCGCTCGCGGCGGCCTTCGTCGCGTTCCCGACGGACGAGGCCCTGGGTCTCGAGGAACGCGACCGCTTTGGAGACGGATGCCGGGCTGACCTGGAGGCGCTGGGCGAGTTCGGACGCGGTGAGGCTGCCGGCGTCGGTGAGGGTGAGGCAGGCCAGCACCCGGGCCATCATCTTGGGCACGCCCGAAGCCATGAGGACGGTCGTGAACGTCTCCTCGTACGCGCGCACGGCCTCGGGGTCGCGTCCGTGGGCCTGCGGGGGTGCCTGCGGGCCCCGGGGCGCGGGCTGCCTGCGGCGGGTGGCGCGGTGCTCGGTGGCGCGGTGGGCGAGGTCGGCGCGGTAGGCGGT
>KL569420.1:44405-47263 GCA_000715685.1 Streptomyces lilacinus | reverse complement strand
GCGCGGTAGGCGGTGGGGCCGCCGTTGCGCATGACCTCGCGTGTGACGGTCGAGGTCGGGCGGTCGAGGCGCCTGGCGATCTCCGCGTAGGCGAGGCCGTCGGCCAGTCCCAGCGCGATCCGCTGACGTTCCTGCTGGGTGAGCCTGCCTCCCGGCATCGCGGTCTCCTTCGCACGTACTCCTTGATGCCTCCAGCATAGCGTTCACTCTCAATTCATTGCAACGACCAGGGTGATGGTTGTTGCATTAGACGCCAGACCATTGCAACGATTTCCTTGCCCTCACCTGCGGAAATGATGGTTTGTGCGCAACGAGCTCGTTGCCTGATCCGTGAAGGCAACGTAGCGTTTCCTTCATCGGAAACAACGAGCCGAAGGAACGCACCATGCAGAAGTTCGACACCCCCGCCCCGGTCTCCGCCGTCCTCGACGTCCCCGCGGGACTCATCCGCTTCATCGCCGCCGACCGGGCCGACACCACGGTCGAGGTCCTGCCCGCGGACGCCTCGAAGAGCCGTGACGTGAAGGCGGCGGAGCAGATCACGGTCGGATACGGCGACGGGGTCCTGCGGATCGAGGCCGCACCGGCGAAGAACCGGGTCCTCGGCAACTCCGGATCCGTCGAGGTCACCGTCCAGCTGCCCGCCGGCTCCCATGTCGACGCGAAGGCGGCCCTCGCCGAACTCCGGGGCGTCGGCCGGCTCGGCGACGTCGCCTTCGAGGGCGCGCAGGCCGCGGTCAAGCTCGACGAGGCCGCGAGCGCCCGCCTCACCCTCCAGGCCGGCGACGTCTCGGTCGGCCGCCTGGGCGGCCCCGCGGAGATCAGCACCCAGAAGGGCGACCTCCGCATCGCCGAGGCCGTGCGCGGCACGGTCACGCTGCGCACCGAGTACGGCGAGATCTCGGTCGGCGCCGCCCGTGGGGTCTCCGCCGCGCTGGACGCCGGCACCGCCTACGGCCGGATCCAGAACGCGCTCAAGAACGCCGACGGCACCGCCGACCTCACCATCCACGCGACCACGTCCTACGGCAACATCAGCGCCCGCAGCCTCTGACCGCCCGCAGCCTCTGAAGGAACACCCCGCCGATCGTCGGGCTACGCGGCCGGCGTTTGCCGCCGCACCCGGCGAGTCAGTGACGCGAGCGCCATGACGACGACCCACCCGTCCAGGGCGAAGGCCGCGACCCGCTCCATGCCGCCCAACCCGATGCCGGGATCGTGCTGGCCGAAGAACATCACCGCCGCGAGCACCGCGACCGCGGCTATGGAGAGGGTTACGGGGCGCAGTCCGCCGAACAGTGACGCCCGCGGGACGAAACCGGCGCAGAGGAGGCCGACGTTTCCCAGCCCCATGATGAGCAGCGCGCCCAGTACGTGCAGGTTCTCGTTGACGTCGGCGGGGACGAGGCCGACCAGGACCCACCCGCCGGCATTGATGACGAACAGAATCCGGGCCGTTGTCGACCACCGGCCGCGGCCCCAGGCGGCGGCCCCGGTCAGCAGCGTGCCGGCGAGCAGCAGGACGCCGTGGACGACGAACGAGGTGTTCATGGCGTCGTGCAGCGGTGAACACACGTACCGCGGACGGGATTCGTCCCACATCTGACAGTGGACGTTACCGAGATCGCTGATGTTGAAGGTCGCCCAGCTGTAGGGCGTGCGCCAGCCGGACTGCACGACCAGTTGGACGACGAAGAACTGCGCGGCGGCGACGAGCCACGCGGCCGCGCCGACCTTTGCGGCGAGGGATGTGCGGACTTGGGGATAAGGCGCGGATTGCTGTTTCACGGCTGCCCTTCGGGCCTTGAACGGGGTCCTCTTCCTGCACCTCAGCATCGTCGCGA
Source organism: Streptomyces lilacinus (assembly GCA_000715685.1). Taxonomy (GTDB): domain Bacteria; phylum Actinomycetota; class Actinomycetes; order Streptomycetales; family Streptomycetaceae; genus Streptomyces; species Streptomyces lilacinus. The sequence goes on along the minus strand of KL569420.1, from coordinate 45,419 downwards.
CGGGCGACAGGGGGATCCCCCCGCCGAGGGGTTCCATTCCTGGCTCTTTCGGGGGAGGTGTCCGAAGGGCCCGGCCGCCCGCCCCCGACCGCCAGCCTCCCCCCGCACTTCTGCCCTCTACGCTGGTGGCCGCCAGGTTGCGAAGGACGATGCGGTGACGGAACGGAGCGTGCGGTGACGACGGGGGAAGCGAACGGCGACGAGCTGATAGGCAAGGTCCTCGGCGGGCGCTACCGGGTGACCGCGATGATCGGGCGCGGCGGCATGGGCGTGGTCGCCCGGGCGGTGGACGAGCTGCTGAACCGCGAGGTCGCCGTCAAGGTCCTGCGGGCCTTCACCGACGCCTCCCAGGCCGAACTGCTCGACCTGCGCACCCGGATGCAGCGCGAGGCGCAGGCCGCCGCCCGTATCCGGCACACCGGTGTGGTCACCGTGCACGACGTGACCGAGGAGCAGGGCCTGCCGGTCATCGTCATGGAGCTCGTCGACGGGCCCTCGCTCGACGACGTACTGGTGGAGCGCGGCGCGTTGGAGCCGCACGAGGCGGCGGCGATCGGCGCCAAGTTGATGGACGCGCTCGACGCCGCGCACCGGGTCGGCGTACTGCACCGCGACGTCAAGCCGGGGAACGTGCTGCTGGAGAACGGCGGGCGCGTCGTGCTCACCGATTTCGGCATCGCCAGCATGGAGGCCTCCGGCGACGAGGCCATGGCCAAGCTGACCCAGAGCGGTCAACTCGTCGGCTCCCTCGACTATCTGCCGCCGGAGCGCGCGCAGGGCCGGGAGCCGGGCCCCGCGTCGGACATCTGGTCGCTCGGCATGACGCTGTACGCGGCGGTGGAGGGCACGTCACCGTTCCGCCGCACGTCGGTGTGGTCCACCCTGTCGGCGATCGTCACCGAGCCCCTGCCGGAGCCCCGGCGCGCGGGACCGCTCACGCCGGTGCTGCGGGCCCTGATGGCGAAGGAGCCGGAGAACCGGCCGACCGCCGACCAGGCGCGCGAGATGCTGGAG
>KL569420.1:43522-44154 GCA_000715685.1 Streptomyces lilacinus | reverse complement strand
GATGTGTATAAGAGACAGTCTCCGCAGACGCCCACGCCCGCTCCGGCCCCCGCACCCACGCCGACGCAGGCCGTCACGCCTCCGCCTGCACCCATGCCCACACCTGCGCCCATGCCCACGCCGCCGCAGGCCGCCGTCCCGGGGCCGCCGCCCGGGTTCGGCCCCGCGGCGCCGTTCCCCCAGCCGTCCGCGCAGCCTCCGTACCCGCAGCACCAGCAGCACCCGCAGGCCCCGCAGCCCCCGCACACCGGCTACCCGCCGCCCGGTACGCCGCACACGCCGCCTCCGCCCGTCGCGCCCGTCGCACCGGCCTCGGCCGAGCGCGGGCGGCGCGGCCGCCATGCCCTCATCGCGGCGGCGACGGCCTTCGTCGTACTCGTCGGCGGCGGCGTCACGTACGCCCTGGCGGGCAAGAGCGGAGGCTCGAAGGACGACGACGTCCAGGCGGCGCCGTCCGGAGTCGGCTCCCCGGCGGGCACCGGGACGCCCACCGCGGTGACCTCCCCGAGCGCCTCGCCGTCCCCGAGCGCCTCCACGAAGCCGTCCGCCACGCCCTCACCCTCGTCGGCGTCCCCGAAGGCCAAGCCCAGCGCTTCCGCCAAGCCCAGTGCTTCCGCGTCGACGAGCTGCAG
>KL569420.1:41039-43215 GCA_000715685.1 Streptomyces lilacinus | reverse complement strand
TGTGTATAAGAGACAGGCCGGGCGCCGCCTACGGCTACATGATCGGCGATCACCACGTACTCGCGGGGCCCTACAAGGTCTGCGCCGCCGTGGCCCCGGCCAAGAACGGCGCGAAGCTCCTGTTCCAGTGCTACGTCGAGAACTCCTTCGGCCACAAGTGGATTTACGTCCGCATCGACGGATCGAACAGCGCGGGCTGGGTGTTCACGGACAGCATGAACCGCCAGAGCGGCCAGGCGGTCCACTGTTAGACCCAAGGGAACGGGATCGGACTCACGGTCCGATCTCCACCTGCGCCCAGCCGTTGCTCCCCCGGAGGCCGGAGGACAGGCACTCCGTGGGCAACTGGCCCGGCAACGCGGTCACGGTCCGCTGCGCCGACTGCCCCTCGCCGCGGCCTTCCGTGACCCGGCCCGTCAGCCTGAGCACGAGGAGGCCGGCGAGGCGGGTGGTCTGGCCGCCGGTGTAGAGGATCACCGACCGTTTGCCGTCGCCGTACCGCACGGTCTCCTTGCTGTCTCTTATACACATCATAAGAGACAGCCGACACCCCGTCCGCAGTACCGGTGGCGGGTACGGTCCGCCCGGGTGCCACGGTGCACGTGTACTGCGCGTCCGTATGGACGTGGGTGCTGCGTGACGCGAGGGTCACGGGCGGGTCGTACGTGCTGTTGCTGGTGCCCGTGCACAGGATGCCGCCGCTTCTGTGCCCGCCCCCGCCGCCCCCACCGGGATGACTGGCGTGACTGGTCGGAGCCCACACCAACGAGGAGCCCACCAGCACCAGGGAACTCAATGCCACCGCCATGCCACGCCCACCGAACATGCGCCCTCCCGGCACTCCCGATCCGCCACTCCTGATCCACTGCCGACCCTGGGCTACCCCCGGGCACCGCCCGCCACCCCGGCTCACCGCAGTGGACCCACCGCGCGGCTCCCGCCCCGCGCGCGGGTCCCGCACCACGTCACCACGGCTCGAGCGCTCCGGGCGGCCTTGAACCCCGGCACATCGGGTAGGGACAGGCGAACCCAACCTGGACACAAGGGGCTTCAGTGAATGAAACCGCCGCCAAGCGACTCGTCTTCGCCATGCTGGACGCGGACGGGGACGGGGTCGTCTCCAAGGACGAATACTTCGCGCGGACCGAGCGTGTGACCCTGGCGACGGGACGCACCGAGGACGACCCCCTGGTCGTCACCGCGCGCACAGCCGGCGCACGAGCGTGGGCGGCGATGGACGCGAACGGCGACGGAGGCGTGACCTTCGACGAGTACGCGGCATGGGCCGGCGCCGAGGCGTTCGACACCGTCTGCGAGCCCGTGCTCGCCGCGCTGTTCGACCTCGCCGACACCGACGAGGACGGCGCCCTGAGCCTGCCGGAGTTCACCGCGCTGCGTACGGCGCTGGGCAACCCGGTCGACAACGTCAAGGCGGCGTTCGACGCCCTGGACGCCGACGGCGACGGGCGCGTCGGCCGCGACGACTACGTCGCGTCGATCCGTGCCCACATCACCGGGGAGGCTTCGCCCGCGGGTGAGGCTCTCTACAGCAGAGGCCGGTGACCCGGGCAAGGGCCTCGGCCGCGCGCCCGCTACGGTGCGCCCTCCGGCGCCCGTACCGCCGGAGTGGGATTCTCTCCGGGTGAGTGATGGGACATCCAGTGATGGGGCATCCGGTGAGGGGACCTCCCCGCAGCACGAGGTCCCGGGCAATGCCATGGGCGGGCGGCTGAACTGGCTGCGCGCCGCGGTCCTGGGCGCCAACGACGGCGTGGTCTCCACCGCCGGGCTCGTCGTCGGCGTGGCCGGTGCCACGGACGACCGCGGCACGCTGCTGACGGCCGGGCTGGCCGGGCTGCTCGCGGGGGCCATCTCGATGGCGGCGGGCGAATACGTGTCCGTATGCGCCCAGCGCGACGCCCAACAGGCGGCGTTGGAGGTCGAGAAGCGGGAGCTGAGCGAGGCGCCCGAGGCGGGACTCCAGGCGCTGGCCGAGACGTTGGAGGGGCGCGGGCTGAGCCGTGCGGTGGCCCGGGCGGCCGCGCGGGAGCTCAGCAGGAAGGATGCCTGGCGTGCGCATGCCCGCGTGGAGCTCGGGATCGATCCGGACGACCTCACCAACCCCTGGAGCGCGGCGATCGCCAGCTTCCTCTCCTTCACCTGTCTCTTATACACA
>KL569420.1:37221-40779 GCA_000715685.1 Streptomyces lilacinus | reverse complement strand
ATGTGTATAAGAGACAGGCTCGTGATCGCTCTCCCGTCCGCGGACTGGCGCGTGCCGGTCACCGTCGTCTCGGTCCTCGCCGCTCTCGTCCTCACCGGCTGGGTCAGCGCCCGCCTCGGTGCTGCCACCGTCGGCCCGGCCGTGCTGCGCAACGTGGCGGGCGGTGCCCTCGCGATGGCGGTGACGTACACGGCGGGATCGCTGCTGGGGCCCGTCGTGTGAGGTCACGCGTCCTCGGGGGACTCCCCGCTCTCTTCCTCAACCGCCTCCTCGTAGGGCGCCTCCTCGATGAGCCGTTCGCCGATGTCGTCCGCCCAGGCCTGGGCCCAGCGGCGCAGCTCCGCGATCGCCTCCTCGTCGAGGCCGTGGGCGGCGAGCTCGCGGTCGTCCGTCCAGTCGGCGGCGTCGAGGCGGGCGCGCAGGTCGGCGAGGTCGAAGACGTCGCGCGCGTGCCGCCGGCCGAGCTCCTCGAGCTCGGCCGGGGGCCGGCGGTCGGCGGCGGCGCGGACGGCGAGGAGGTCGCGGGCGAAGCCGCGGTCGGCCAGGTCGCGGACCTTGAGGCCGACGACGTCCTCGGCGGCCAGGACGAGGCCGTGCTCGGTCCGCACGGGCGGCCGCCACAGCGTCTCCTTGACGACGTCCACCGCGCGGTCCTCGTCCGTGGCCGGGTCCGTCACCAGCAGGCGGGCCGAGAGCGGGGTCGTGTCCGTCCGCCGGACCCGCCAACCGCGCGCCTCGAGGCCGGACCGCAGGACCGCCGCGATGTCGTCCATGGGCACCGGGGAGTCGGTGGCCAGCTCCAGGTGCCCGCGGGCCGGGCGGTCGGCGAGGCCGTGCGCCCGTACCGCGTCCTCGCCGGCGACGATCAGCGGACAGGACGAGCCGACGGCAAGCACGTCGGCCAGCAGGCGCGCTCGCGGGGACGGCTCCGGGTCGGGCGACATGATCGCGATTATCCCGCAGGGCCCGGCCGCGCGCCGGATCAGTGACCCGGCCAGCCGTCCAGGTGGCGGTGGACGCTGACCGCCGGGCGGGTGACCTTGGCGGCGTGGGCGGTGGTGGTGGAGGTGGGCCGGGAGAGGACGGCCTTGACCTCGTCGGCCAGGCCGTCGGCCCGGCGCCTGAGCTCGGCGGCGGGGAGCCGGGAGCTGCCGAGGGCGTCCAGGCGGCGGTGGATGTCGCCGAGTTGGCGCTGCGCGTCGGCGGTGAGCCGGGCGCCCTTGGCGGTCGACACGACGAACTGGTAGGCGCCGGCCAGCGTCTGGCAGCCCGAGCAGTGCTCGTTGAGGGCGCGGCCCTTGTTGACCGCGCTGAGACGGACGTGGTCGCCCGAGAGCGTGACGATCTGGAAGGACAGGGCCACCGAGCGGCAGGCGTCGTCGGCCGTACAGCCGACGGACTTGGCGTCGGCGCGGTTGCCGAGGTTCGCGCCGACGACCGTGCCGAGCTGGTGGACGGTGAAGCTGTCGCGGTACTCGACGTGGTGGCGGTGGTTCGCGGTCGTACGGACGCCGTCCTGGGCGATGCCGACGGACGACGCGGCCTGCGCGGGGCCAGCGGTGGCGGTCGCGGCGAGGCCGGCGGCGAGCAGGCCGAGCCTGAGGAAGTGGCGTGAGAGGTAAGGGTTCATCGCGATCTCCTTGTGGTTCGAGGTGATGGAGTGGTCTTGCGGGCTGGTTCTTCTCCCGGCCGGTTCTTCTCCCGTGAGTGGCCGCGCGGCGCGGCACGCGCCTCACGACCCGCCGTCACGGCGACGCGGTCGGCGAGGGTGCCGGGGCCGGCGGGGCCGCCGTCGTGGGGGCCGGGGCCGGGGTGGTCGCCGGGGCCGGGGCCGGTGCCGTCGCCGGCGGCGCGGCCGTGGGGGACGCGGTCGTCGGGGCGGGGGCCGGCTTGGGCGAGGTCGTCGGCGGCAGGGCCGGCGGGAGCGCGGGGGGCATCGTCGGCGGCAGGACGACGGGCGCGGGGGCCGTGGTGGGCTTGGGGCCCGGCGCGGGCGCCGCGCCCGGCGCCGCGGGGCGCGGCGAGGCGGCCGGCACCGGCGGCGGCGAGGGCAGTCCGGGCGGGGCCGGCGGGGTGCGCCAGGGCAGCGGCGAGACGGCCGGGGCCGTGCCGTCCGGGTTCCAGTCCCCGGGGCCGCCGCCCTTCGTCGGGTCGTGGCCCGGCACCGGCGGCGGGGTCGGCGACGGCGGCACGACGGGCACGTGGGGCTGGAGGATCGGCGCGATCGGCGGCTTCGGCGGGAGCGGCTTGGGCGTGACGCCGCTGGTCCAGGCGTAGGCCAGGGTCGTCGCCACGCCGAGCACGCCGAGGACGAGCGCGGCGCGCAGTCGCGGGCGGCCGGAGGTGGCGCGCAGGGCGTTGCGGCCGAGCCGGCCGGAGAGCCGGATCGAGAGGTAGGTCATGCCGGCCAGCGGCACGATGAGCATCAGGCTGCCGAGCACGCCGGCGAGCCCGGCCGCCACCTCGGCGTCGGCGAACGCCTCGTAGGTGCCGGTGAGTTGCATGGTGAGCGAGCGGACGCCGGTGGCGACGAGCCGGGGCAGGTTCCACAGCGCGTAGCAGACCTCGGCGGCCAGCAGCGGGACCATCGTCAGGACCCAGGTGGTGACGACGACCCGCGTCCTGCGCTTGAGGTCGGCGACGGCCGGATCGGTCCCGCGCCAGGGCACCATGCTCAGCAGGATCGGTTTGATCTTGCCGTAGAGGTCGGGCACTCCGGCGAGGTCGCCGAGGATGAAGTAGCCGTCGAGCCGGACGGCCGGCATGAGCTGTTCGAGCACCTCGAAGTGGCCGAGGTAGACCGCGCACAGCAGGAACGGCTGGCCGGTGACGAAGTACGCCCCGGTCAGCAGCAGCATGAAGACGACGTTGAAGTAGACCCCGCCGAGGTCGGTGCGGATCCGGCCGGCCCGGCCGATGCGGTAGACGTCGGTGACGTCGGTGTACATCGAGGGCCAGATGAGGAAGATCCCGCAGCCGATGCAGCCGGGACTCGCGCCGTCGTATCTGCACGCGGAGGCGTGGCCGAACTCGTGGAAGAGGAGCGAGGCGACGGTCAGTCCGAAGACGGCGAGCAGCAGCAGCGGCTGGTCGAGGACGTTGAGCACGGGCGTCATCGCGCCGTGGAAGCCGAACAGCCAGGTGTCCATGGCGACGGCGAGGATCAGTACGGTCACCACGACGGGCGGGCGGTGCAGCCAGGACAGCGCGCGGGCGATGGCGGCCACGCGCCGCTCGTCGAAGATGACGCGGTGGCCTTTGAGGGCCAGCAGCAGGTCCGAACGGGGTCCGCTGACCTCGTCGCTCTCCTGGCCGGGCGGCACGGTGATGCCAAGCGGTTCGAGCTTGCTCTCCACGAGGTAGGCGACGTTGTCGCCGCTGACCTCGCGGCCGAACTCGGCGCTGACGAGGCGGGCGACCGCGTCGTTGTCACGGACGCCGTCGATGGCGGAGGCGACCAGGTGGAGCAGCCGGGAGAGCTGCACCACCTGGCCGTCGCCCCGGCGGGCGATGTACTTGGGCTCGTTGAAGCCCGAGCCCTGGTACTCGCCGTGCAGC
>KL569420.1:34060-36973 GCA_000715685.1 Streptomyces lilacinus | reverse complement strand
GTGTATAAGAGACAGGTGCCGGTACGTGCGAGGGTTCCGGCAGCGATTTCGAGGGTGCTTTCGGCTGTGGCACGGACAGCCGTGGTGGCGGTGGTGGTGCGACCTGCCGAATGATCGGCAGTTCCAGGGTGGCGGCTTCCGCCTCCCCCTCGTACGCCGTCGCGACGGTGTACGGGAAGCCGCCGGGCCCCGGCACCGGGGCGCCGGTGCCCCCTGTCCGGACATCGGACGCCCCGGTGTCGAGCTGGATCGTGGTCGTCTCGTCGATGGTGCGATGGCGGCTGCGGCCGGCCTCGTGGTCCCCGACCACCGTCATCTGGTTCCCCCCTGGACGAAACTCGACGGATCCACCCTTGATCCCCCCCATCGGCGGACCGCGCTTCCCCTGGACGCGGCCCGCCGAGTGCGTGGGCCGGGCCTACTGCTTGATGGAGATCGACTGCGCGGCCTCGGACTGCGCCACGGCGAAGGGCGAGTTCTGGTTGACGGCCAGGGACTCGTTGTGCGCGTGGACGTTGGCGACGTGCTTGGTAACGGTCGTGGTGCGGGAGAAGCTGAACTTCAGCTTCCCCAGGGCCTCGCGGCCGGGGAGCAGTTCGGCGGACTCGGCCTCGAGCTCCTGCGGGTTCATGCTCATGGTGATGCCTTCCTTCTCTGACGACTCGTCAAGCGATGAGGTGGTACGAACTGCTGCGGCGCCGGGGCGCCGTGGTGCCGTTACCGCTGGATCGCGATTACTGCTGGATCGCGATCGCCTGGGTGGCGGCCGACTGGGCGACGGCGTCCGGCGAGCAGACGTTCAGGGCGGCCGACTCGTTGTGCGCCGCGACGTTGGCGACGTGCTTGGTGACGGTCGTCGTACGGGTGAAGCTGAACTTCAGCTTCCCCAGGGCCTCACGGCCGGGCAGCAGCTCAGCGGACTCGGCCTCGAGCTCATGCACATCGAGCATGGTTGTTCCCCCTCCGGGACGGTGGTTCGCATGACGAACCGGGCAGCGCGTCGGGCGCGGGCAGGACCCCCCGGCCCTTGCGTCCGATGCGGTCGGACGAGCTGTCCAACGAGATTGGACAGTAGTGGGACGCGCCGCCGCCGCGCAAGCGGTTCGGGAAGGACGGCGGAGGAGGTTCCACGAGGTTCCGCTCGGGAAGGCCCTGGACGGCCCCCGTAGAATCGGTTCACCCGAGCGCGCCCGAGCCAGCCGAGAGCAGGAAGCGACCGTCAGTGGCCAACGCACTGCAGCAGATCATCAGACAGCGTCTGGACCGGCAGGGGTGGTCCTACGGAGAGGTCGCGCGCAGGGGCGGCATCCCCCGCTCGACCGTGCACCACCTGGCCACCGCGGAGCGCCTGGTGCGCATGCCGCAGCCGGCGACCCTCGAGGGGCTCTCCCGCGGACTCGAACTCCCCTTGGACAGCGTGCGCCGCGCCGCCGCCGAGGCCTGCGGCATCCACCTCTACCCGCCGGCGGAGGCCGCGCCGGAGGGCAAGGAGCCGGTCGCCCCGCCGGATCCGGAGGTCGACCTGCTGATCGCGAGTGTCCAACGACTGTCCGCCGACGACCGCCGGCACGTCACGGCACTCGTCGAATCACTGCTCGAACGCGCACCCAAGAACGACTCCGAGGAGCACTCCGCAGACCGCTCCGAGGAGCACTCCAAGGAGAGCTGAACCACCCGTTTCCGCGCGGCGTTTCCGTATCGGACGTCGCTCCGGCCGCCCCCGGTTCCCGGAACGGTTGAATCCAGCGAATATTCCCGTCCGGCCAAGGATCAAGCCTCTTCCCGGCTATCGTCTCGACCTGCCCGAAGCCAGGGGGAATGTGTGCTCGTTGTCAGTGGTGGCTCGACGTCCCACGCCGTCGTCCGGGGACGCTGCGGGGAATCCGTGGTCCTGCTCTCCGGTGACCTGCCCGAAGTGCTCACCGATCAGAGCGTGGCCGAACTCCTCGACCTGGCGGCCGCCGTGCTGTCCGGCGAGGAGATGACGATGTTCCGGGAATGCCTGCGCGCCCTGCGCCGCGGCGAACGACTGGGTCAGAGGCGCGTGGAAGTGGGGGGCGCCGTACTCACCGTGTACTACGAGAGCTGACTCCCCGACGGGAGTCGGGTGCGACGAGAGCCGCCCTCCGGGTTCGCCGGAAGGCGGCTCTCGTCAGCGGGTGGGCCCTCGGTCAGTGCCCGTGCCCGTGTCCGTGTCCGTGCCGGGGGCCGAGGGCACCCCACAGACCGCCCTCGTTCCCGGAGCCGTTCCCGGACAGGATCGGAATGTCGTCCAGGATGTGCGACAGCGGGTCGTCGCCGTCGTTGATCGTCGAGTTCTCGGTGCACTGCTGCTGCTGCTGCGAGGACAGGATCGGAACGTCCTGGATGTTGATGGGAACCGCCCCGACGAGGCCCTGGAGGCCCAGCTTGCCGACGGCGATGCACGGCTTGTTGAACGAGCCGTTGATCAGGCCCATCTGCGGGCTCATATAGCCGCTGGTATAGGTGTTGCCGTACATCTGCATGGCGCCGTTGGCGTTGTAGACGTCCCTGGCGTCACCGCTGCCGTACGGCGCCGCGGCCGCCAGCGCCGTGCTCGTCGTTCCGCCGACTGCGGAAACCGCCAGCGCGGCCGTGGCCAGAACCTTCTTGATCACGAGTTTTCCTTAGCTCCGGTCGACGAATTGCATGTACTACATGGCTAACTCGAAGTCGGCGCGGAGGTTATCTGCCTTCATTCCTTCGGCCGAGCCACGCTGCCGTACGAGCACAACAGACGCGGCCGGTCCGGACAGCGGGAAGTCCCCCGACGGCGGGTCCCGCACACCCGCCGCAGGGGGACTTTCCCAACCACTCGGACCGTCGGGTCAGTGACCGTGCTCCGAGTTCCCCGAGCCGTTGCCCGACAGGATCGGGATCTCGTCGAGGATG
>KL569420.1:33597-33790 GCA_000715685.1 Streptomyces lilacinus | reverse complement strand
GTGCGACAGCGGGTCGTCCCCGTCGTTGATCGTCGAGTTGTCGGTGCACTGCTGCTGCTGCTGCGACGTGAGGATCGGCACGTCCTGGACGTTGATGGGAACCGCCCCGACGAGGCCCTGGAGGCCAATCTTGCCGATGGCGATGCACGGCTTGTTCAGCGTGCCCTGGATGAGGCTCATCTGCGGGCTTTCC
>KL569420.1:24007-33271 GCA_000715685.1 Streptomyces lilacinus | reverse complement strand
GCGTGCCCTGGATGAGGCTCATCTGCGGGCTTTCCTTGCCACCGGTGTGGGTGTTGCCGTAACCGGTCCGGGCCCCGTTGGCGTTGAAGACATCCTGGTCGTTGTCTCTTATACACATTAAGAGCACGTCTATGCCTTTCGATCGAGTAGCGCCCCCACTGAGAAAGCGACCTGAATAACTCCGACCCATTCAGGAAGTTCCGGAGTTTCACTCATTCGAGCCAGTGGAGGGCATTACCCGCAATAAGGCATCAACAAATAATCAACGGGTCAGCCGTCGATAGGAAAAAATACTGGACAGCGTCACATAACGATATTGTCCGCCGCGCTCGCTGCGCAGTTCACCGCGCTCGATCAGGTGGGCCACGGTCCACGGGGACAGCCCCAGCAGCGAGGCCGCCGTCCGCACCGGCACGCTCAGACCCTCGAAGATCGCGGGCATGGGCTCGTCCGCGGCACGGCGGGCCGCCGTGCGGTCATCCACCGCCATGCGGTCATCCGTCGCGCAGTCGTCATGTGCGGCGTAGTAGTCGAGCGCGGCAGCAACGTTTCGTGCCATGTCGACGCGCACCATCCCCTCGGTCCAGTCGCATTTACGTACCTGCCGCCAGGCTAGTCAGCTCAGCGGGAAGCGTATGAGGCTCCTTGCCGGGCGTCAAGTATGGTTTCTTCCCCCCGTTCCGCCCGGCTCACCGTTACTTGCCTGCCGACGGGCTGGTTGGCCCCGATGGAAGACGGTCCCTCAGCTAGCCGGGCGTCAAGTAGGCTCAGCCGGGGTGGCTGGTTCACGACGGACAGCAGGAGAGTGAGCCCATGGGCAGCACCCCACAGGCACGCAAGAGCGGCACCCGCGAGCGCATCCAGAAGACGGCTCTCGACCTCTTCGTTTCACGCGGCTACGAGAAGACCTCGCTGCGGGAGATCGCCGAGGAGCTCGGGGTCACCAAGGCGGCGCTGTACTACCACTTCAAGACGAAGGAGGACATCCTCAGCGCCCTCTCCGACGAGCTCGGCCGGCCCGTCGACGACCTCATCGCCTGGGGCCGACAGCAGCCCGCGACCATGGAGACCAAGCAGGAGCTGCTGCGCCGCTACAGCGAGGCCCTGCGCGACGCCGCCCCGATCTACCACATCCTCCAGGAGAACCAGGCGACCCTCCGCGAGCTCAGCGTCGGGGCGACGCTGCGCCAGCGCATCACCGACTTCGCGGGGCTCCTGCACGCCGGCGACGGACCGCTGGAGACCCGCGTCCGCTACTCCAGCGCGATGCTGACCGTGCACTTCGGGGCGCTGACCATGGACATGCTGCCGGGGGACCGCGAGGAGAAGCGGGCCACCATCCTGCGCATCGCCCTGGAGATCCTCGACTCGACCACCCGCGAGGAGACGGCGGCCGCGCTCGACGCCGTGGGCTGAGCGGCTCCGGTGACGCTCTCCGCAGCCACTAGCTGCGGCTTACAACTTCAATACCGGTGGGTCGGTTTTCTCTTCTGAGAATCCACCGGTTTTCAGCCATCGCTTTTACGCCAACTCGCGTCATCCGAGGGTGAATTCGTACCCCACTTCACGGAACATGTAACTCCGGAAGAGCGGCCTCGGCGGAAGAGCGGAAGAGGGGGCCTCGGCCGTATCGGCTCAGGCGACGCCCACCGCGGCGACCCCGTGGGCCGCCTCGGCCTCGGCCGCCGAGCGGCGCAGCCGCTCCTGCTCCGCCAGCGCCCGCGCGCCGCGCCCGGGCGCCATGTCGAGCCGGGCCAGCACCGAGGGCACCGCCACGCTGGGCATCAGGTGCTCGTAGAGCACGGTGGCCCGGCGCTCGAGGTCCTGGCGGTTGGTGGCCACCGCCGACATGGTGTTGATCCCGGCGTACGCGCCCACGATCAACTCGGCGGTGTCGGCCGGGTTGACGTGCGGCAACACCTCGCCGCGCTCCTTGCCCTCCGCCAGCACGCGGGTGTGCACCTCGGTCCAGCCGTTGAAGGGGCTGCTGCGGTTGAGGGTCGTGGAGCCGTGCTCGAGGGTGAGTCGGACGCTGCCGCGCAGGAGGGGGTCCACCAGCAGGCGGTGGGCGAAGATCATGCCCATGTCCACGAGCTCCTGCATCTTGGAGGACCGGCCCGGATCGCCGGCCGGCAGGTCGGTGACCATCTGGGCGTCGATCACCGCCAGCGCCAGGTCCTCCTTGGAGGCGAAGTGGAAATACAGCGCTCCCTTGGTGACCTCGGCCCGGGACAGGATCTCCGTGATCGTGGCGGCGTCGTAGCCCCGCTCGTCGAACACCACCGCGGCCGCCTCGAGAATGGACTGGCGAGTCCTGATCGCGCGGTCCTGCTTTGCCACGGTCTGCCTCCGGATCGATGAGATAGCTCCGCCGCATCCCGGCGGCGGGGCGACAGCCGCCCGGACCTTCGCGCCGCTGTCACCCCCGAAATCAAACCGGCGAGTACGTATCCTATCAAGAGCGGCTTGGCGATCTGGCGCAATTCACTCTGTGAATTGCGCGCGAGGCTGCCATGTCAGATCAGCGGTAAAGGCGATCGCGCCATCGAGAAGTCACCACGACCGGAACGGTGCGCCGGAGGCCGCCTTCACCGACCCGGCGGCCGCCCGACGGCCGCCCGATTCCCGGCGGGGACAGCCCTTCGGGCCCGGCGCGGCCGCCGACCGCTCGCGCGCGGCGCCCGTGTCCGTACCGCCCCAACAGGCCCCGGGGGAAACGGAGTCCAGCGGTCCACAACGCTCGCCCGCCTCGGGCCGGGCAGCGCTCCCACCGGCCCGGGAAGCCTCACGCGCCCTTCTCGGGCGGCCCTCCCCGAACGGGCCCGCCCGCCGTGCCGCCGTACGGGGACCCGCGCGTCCGCGCCGTCGCCACCGCCGTCGCCACCGCCGTCGCCACCGGCGCCGCGGACGGCTTTGTCCGCGCATTCCACGCCGGTCGACCATTCCTGTCGACCTCGTTTTTCTCCGTGGCCTTATCCGGAATTTACTCGGGATTCACGGGATTCATTCGGCATAACCCGGCACTATTTTCATTTCACACGATCCACCCATGGCATCCCGGCGCCCGCGCCTCCTTGCGTGGTGCACGCAGGGCGAGTTCCACCGCAATCCGCAGTGATTATCGGGGAGTTGAGCGCCACTTCTCGCGCACCGTCGCCGCGCGGCCGACCCGTCCGAGTAACCCGTCGCGTTTTCCCCGTCGCCCGGGCGTCTCCTCGCATAGGGTCGTTCCGCCATCGGTCCGTCGAACCGAGGGAGCGTCCGCGGGATGAGCCTCAGCCTCACAGGTACCGCGTTCTTCGTGCTGCTCGTCGTCGTGTCCGTGCTGGCCGTCCTGGCCACGCTGCTGCTGTGGGCGAGGATCCCCGGCCCCGGACCGGTGCGCTGGCTGGGTCGCGTCGTGCTCATCGGGCTCTGCCAGGCGACCGCGATCTGCGTGGTGGCGGTGTGGATCAACGCCAGCTACGGCCTCTACGCCTCCTGGGGCGACCTCCTGGGCCGCACCGGCGAGGCCGGCCCGGTCGCGATGCCCGGCCCGCCCGCCGAGCGCGCCCGGTTCACCCGGGGCGACGGCGGCATGCGGGAGACGTACTTCCGCGGCTCCCGCTCCCAGCTGTCCGGCCAGGTCATGGTGTGGACCCCGCCGCAGTACGCCGATCCCGCGTACCGTCACGTGCCGTTCCCCGTGGTGGTCCTGCTGCACGGCGTCCCCGGCTCGCCCCAGTCCTGGCTGGAGCAGGGCCGGATGCCCGCCGCGTACGAGGAGCTGCTCCGGCGCGGGGACACCCGCCCGTTCATCCTCGCCGTGCCCATCATCAACCCCGGCGGCGTGGACACCGACTGCTCCGACGTGCCGGGCCGCAAGGTGGCGACCTGGCTCGCCGCGGACGTGCCCGAGCTGCTCCGCCGGCACTTCCGCACGGACCGGGGAGCGGATTCCTGGGGCGTGCTGGGCATCTCGACGGGCGGGTTCTGCGCGGCCAAACTCCCCCTGCAGTACCCGAAGGCGTACGGCGCGGGGGCGGCGCTGGACCCCGATCCGCTCAACGGCGACGGGGCCGCGATCGCCGATCCCGGCCTGCGGCAGCGCAACAGCCCGACGTGGCTGGTGCGGCACACCACGGCCGACGTCGGGCTGTTCCTGGCGACGTCCCGGCAGGACCGGGACAGCCCGCCGCGGTACATCGAGGAGTTCCAGCGGGAGGCGGCGGGCAGCGCGGTCCGGCTGAAGACGATGCTGCTCGCGTCCGGGGGCCACAACTACGGCACCTGGATCAACCTGTACCCGGCGGCGTTCGCATGGCTCGGGGAGCAGCTGGGGGGCGAGGCGGAGTGACCCCCGGACAAGCCCGGAGCGTCAGTCGTCGGCGCCGGGCTCCGTCGAGGCCTCGTCGGAGGGTTCGTCCGACGGCTTCTTCGACGGCTCCGCCGAAGGCTCCGTCGTGGGCTCCTGAGACGGCTTCGGCGACGGACTCGGCGCGGCCTTGTCCCCCTCCTCCGGCTTCTTCGCCGGCGGCTTCGGCTTGTCCGCCGTGTCCTGCGGGAAGGTCAGCTGCTGGCTCATCCACTCCAGCACCGGGCCGATCTCCCGGCGCCAGGTCGTGAAGTGGTGGCTGCCCTCGGGCAGGATGATGGAGGACGCGGTCATGGGCGACTTGACGGCCTTGAGGAAGCGCTCCGTCTCGCCGTACTGCTTCTCCCCCTTCTTGCTGCTGGTGACCAGCACCGACACCCGCGGCACGGGCATGTTCTCCAGGCGCCAGATCAGGTCGTGCTCCTGCTGGTTGCGCTTCGCGTCCGGGCCGCTGCCGAAGAGGTTGCCGGTGGTGAGGTCGTTGCCGACCTTGTAGTCGCCGGAGAGGGCGGCCGCCGCCGGGTAGACGTTCGGTTGGCGCATCGCGAGCTCGAGCGCGCAGGTGCCGCCCGAGGAGTAGCCGAGGACGCCCCAGGCGCTCGGGTCGTGGCCGACGCGGTAGGTGCTCTTGAGCGCGTCGGGCAGGTCCTTGGTGAAGAACGTCTCGGCCTGCGGCCCGTCGGGGACGTCCACGCACTCGGTGTCGCGGGGCGGCGCGATCGTCGGCCGGACCATGACGATGACGGTCGGCTGCATCTTGTTCTCGGCCAGCAGGCGGCCCGCGGTCTGCGGCACCTGGAGGTGCTGGGCCAAATTCATGATCCCGCCCGGGTAGCCGCTGATCACGACCATCACGGGAAAACGGTGGCGCTCGTACTGCTTCTGGAAGTACTGCGGCGGGAGATAGACGAATGCGGGATTGATGGCCCGTGAGCGCTGACCGACGATACGGACCGACTGGACCTTGCCTTCCTTGTCGGCCGCGCCGTGCGGAATTCCGCCCACCTTGTCGAGACCCTGCGGTCCGGCCGGCTGGACCAGACCGTCCTTCGACGCCCCCACCGTGGCGTACGGTCCGCCCCGGCCCATCTCGTTCACATTGACCGGGGCCTTGTCGACACGGCCGAGGAGCTGATTCCAGGTGCCGTAGAAGCCGCCCCAGGAATTCACGGCCAGCGCCAGCGCCGCCATGATCGACAGCTGGGTCGTGGCGATCGCCGCCAGCCGTCCCAGCACCGGTCGTACGCCCCGCCCGGCCAGGCGGGGCCACACCCACACGGTGAGCCCCACGCACAACACGGCGGCGAATACCACCGTGTACAAGAGTGACCTGCTGGTCAGGCCCATGTGCCTCTCACTCCCTGCCCCCTGCGGCGTACTGGCTCCGGTCCGCTAATAGTCACCGGTAAAGAGGCGGGAACATACGGAAAGGGTTGCCCTGCGCTCATTTATTGCCCTGCTCTTGTCCTGCTCGTGTCCTGCGCTTCCCCCGACGTTCCCGACCGGTTACCGCGCACCGATGACGTCCGGTCGACGCCGAGATGGAGACTGGCCGAACGCTTGCTTCCGTTGGATGGTGGAAAGGCGGCCGCGCGGTGGGGCACCGCCCAGCGAAGCTGGGGAGGGCCGGTGGAGGTGGGGGCCATGACCAGGTCGAGCGACGCGAACGCCTATCCGAACCCGTACTTCACGGGCCCCGGTCCCCTCCCCACCGGCCCCAATCCGTATCTCACCGGCCTCTACGCGCCGGTGCACGACGAGACCACCGCGCTCGACCTGCCCGTGACCGGCCGGCTCCCCGAGGAGCTGCGCGGCCGCTACCTGCGCAACGGCCCCAACCCCGTGCACGTCGACGACCCGGCCGGCTACCACTGGTACGGCGGCGACGGCATGATCCACGGCGTGCGGCTGCGCGACGGCCGCGCGGAGTGGTACCGCAACCGTTGGGTGCGCTCGGACGCGGTGGCCGGGCAGCTCGGGGAGAAGCTGCTGCACGGACCGCGCCACCTGGACATGGACTTCGCGCCCAACACCCATGTGCAGTTCTTCGCCGGGCACTGCCTCGCGCTCGTCGAGGGCGGCGCGCTCCCCTACGAGATCGACCCCGAACTGCACACCATCGGACCGTTCGACTTCCACGGCACCCTGCCGGGCGGGCTGTCCGCGCACACCGTCGTCGACCCGCGCACCGGCGAACTGCACGCCGTCTCCTACTGCCTGGCGTGGCCGTACGTGCGGTACCTCGTCGCCGGCCGGAACGGCTGCGTGCGCAGGACCGTCGACATCCCCGTCCGGGGCCACCCGATGATGCACGACTTCTCGCTCACCGAGCGGTACGTGCTGCTGTACGACCTGCCGGTGGTCTTCCGCCCGGACCCGGTCGTGGGGGTGCCCTGCCCCGTCTGGGACCCCGGCCGGCAGGCCCGGCTCGGCGTGCTGCCGCGCGACGGCGGCGCGGGCGAGGTGCGCTGGCTGGAGATCGAGCCCTGCTTCGTCTTCCACACGATGAACGCCTACGAGCACCCCGGCGGCCGCCTCATCACCATCCATCTCGTCCGTCACGACCGCTACTTCGACCACGGTCGCCCGCTCCCCGGCACCCAGCGCGCCCACCTCGAGCGCTGGACGGTCGACCTCGCCACCGGGACCGTGCGCCGGGCGCGGATCGACGACCGCGCCGTGGAGTACCCCCGCGTCGACCCGCGCCGGCTGGCCGGCCGGCACCGCTTCGGCTACGCGATGCGGGAGCGGCTGCCGGGCGGGGACGCCGGGCTGGTCAAATACGACCTCGAGCGCGGTACGAGCGAGGAGTTCGGGGTGCCGGCGGGCGGCGACGTGGGCGAGGGCGTGTTCGTACCGGCCGCGCCGGGGGCCGCGGAGGACGAGGGCTGGGTGCTGGCCTTCGCGTACGACCCGGAGCGCGCGGCCACGGACCTCGTGGTGCTGGCCGCGCGGGACTTCGCGGCCGGGCCCGTCGCCCGCGTCCACCTGCCGGTGCGGGTGCCGGTGGGCTTTCACGGCAACTGGATTCCGGATCACGCGTGAGTGCCGCGTGAGCGAGGCACGAGTGAGGCATGAGTGTGCGCTATTTGTGACACGCGCATCGGCGTGTCGGGAGTGAACGTCCTGGACCATGCTTGACCACTAGCCTTACGTAGTCGTCAAGCAACCGGACTATTACGAGCAATACCGACATTCCACTGAAGGGCATCTCCCCATGGGCATTCGGAGTCTGCTGCGGAACGCGTTCGGCCGGTCCAAGACCGCCGACCGCGACGAACCGAGCCTGCCCCAGCAGAGTGCGGGCCCGGACAGCATCGCCGCCACCACGGAAGCCGGCGCGGGCGTCGTCATCGACATCGACCGCGACGTCGCGGAGACGGCGAGCGCCGTGTCCGTCCCGGCCCAGCCGACCGCCGAGACCGCCGACCGCGCCGGTTCCCCGACCGTCCCCGACCCCGGCCCGCTCGGGCCGATCCCGACCCCCGGCCCGCCCCGGCCGGAACCGGTCCCGGAGCCCGAGCCCCAGCCGACCCCCATGCCGAGGCCGAAGCCCGTCCCGGAGCCGGAGCCGGCCCCCAGGCCCGACCCGCGCCCGATGCCGGAGCCCGCGCCGGGCCCGGACCCGGAGCCGTCACCGGCGATGACCGCCGCGGCCGAGGCCGCTCCGGCTCACGCCGCCGTCAGTCTCGAGAAGGTCGAGGAGACCGCTCCCGCCCTCGTCAGCCTCTACAAGGCGGCGGGGGTCTCGCTGCGCAAGCAGGGGCTCGCCGGGCAGCGGGCGGCCGTCTACCTCGTCCTGGACCGCTCGGGCTCGATGCGCCCGTACTACAAGGACGGCACCGTCCAGCACCTCGCCGAGCAGGCGCTGGGCCTCTCGGCCCACCTCGACGACGACGGCGTCGTGCCCGTCGTCTTCTTCTCCACCGACGTCCACGGCACGGCCGAGTTCGACCTCGACAACTACCGCGGCCGGGTGGAGGAGCTGCACGCCTCCTACGGCCACATGGGCCGTACCAACTACCACCTGGCCATGAACGCCGTCGTCGAGCACTACAAGAACTCCGGCAGCACCGACCCGGCGCTCGTCATCTTCCAGACGGACGGCGCGCCCTACAGCAAGCCGGCCGCCGAGAAGGCGCTGTGCGCGGCCGCGGAGCTGCCGATCTACTGGCAGTTCGTCGGCTTCGGCGACCCGGAGGGCAGGGGCTTCGACTTCCTGCGCCGTCTCGACGAACTGCCGGTGCCGGACAGGCGGGTCGTGGACAACGCCGGCTTCTTCCACGCCGGCCACGAGCCGCGCCTGCTGTCGCACGACGAGCTCTACGAGCGGCTGACGGAAGGTTTCCCCGCGTGGCTGGCCGCCGCCCGCGCGGCCGGCATCGTCGAGTAGGCAGCCGGTCCGACCGACCGTGCGAAGGCCGCCTCCGCTTCCGGGGGCGGCCTTCGTGCATGATCGGTCCATGCCTCATCTCGGACTGGTCACCCTCGTCGTGCGCGACTACGACGAGGCCATCGCCTTCTACGTGGACGCCCTGGGCTTCGAGCTCCGGGAGGACACCGTCCTCAGCGACGGCAAGCGCTGGGTCGTCGTCGCCCCGGCCGGCGCGCGGGAGGCCGCGCTGCTGCTCGCTCGCGGCGCGACGCCGGAGCAGGAGGAGCGGGTCGGCGACCAGACCGGTGGCCGCGTGAGCCTTTTCCTCCACACCGAGGACTTCGACCGCGATTACGCGCGCATGCGGGCGGCCGGGGTCCGCTTCGAGGAGGAGCCGCGGCGCGAGCCGTACGGCACGGTCGCCGTCTTCCAGGACCTGTACGGCAACCGCTGGGACCTCATCGAACTGCGGGTCGCGTAGCCGGCGGGGGTGGTTTTTTCCCCGGTCCCGCCCCTTCCCGGCTGTATCGACATG
>KL569420.1:23067-23739 GCA_000715685.1 Streptomyces lilacinus | reverse complement strand
CCCCGGACCCCGGTCCTCAAGCGCCGGACGGGCTGATTTATCCGCGGCGGCGCCGCGCCTCCAGCAGGAAGCAGCCGAATTCCAGGGCGCGGACGTGGACAAGCGCCACCGCCGGGTCCGTGAAGAGTTCGCGCAGGGCGTCGTCCACCTCCGCGGCCCGGGCCACCGGGATGTCGATCAGTCTGCCGCCGAGGATGCGCCCGTCGGCGTCGTACGCCCGGAGCACCCGGGGCGTGCCGTGCATCGCCGTCGGGTAGCCGGTGCCGGAGGTCCGGCCCGCGCACTCCTCGGCGTGGACGAAGACCGGGCCGCACTCGTCGTACGCCCCCGGCTCGGCGCCCGTCTCCGCCGCCCAGCGGCGTACCGGGGCGTAGGAGAGGAGCAGGAGGCGCTCGCCGGGCTCGCTGTGCCGGAGGCAGCACCGCAGGGGCGAACCGCCGTCGGGGTCGGTGAACGGCCGCCGGGCGTACCCGGCGTCGTCCTTCTCCCGCAGGCCTCGCAGGACGGCCGGGTCGATGGCCCGGATCTCGTACGTCGTCGTCATGTCGCCAGCCTCCGCCCCGCGGGCGCCCGGTGCCGGCGGGTATCGGACACGGCGTCCCCGGACGGCCGGGGGTAGCGTGAAGGGATGGGCCAGGCAACGGGCCGCGAGAGCTGTCTCTTATACACATC